>JAXMLJ010000105.1:0-29716 GCA_034368805.1 Coriobacteriia bacterium | reverse complement strand
CTCCTTCCGCTCGTGTCCGAGGGCTACACGCTCTCCGATCTTATCGTGATCCTCGGTTCGCTCGACCCCGTCTTCGGGGAGGTGGACCGATGACGTTCGTGTGGGGACTTCTCTGGGGCCTGGCGGCCGTCATGCTCATCGCTGGCGGCGCCGTTATCGGCGTGTGGTGGGAGCGGAAGGTCGCGGCACGCATACAGATGCGTCTCGGCCCGCAGCAGCTCGGCCCGGCAGGCGTGCTGCAGATGATCGCCGACGTGCCCAAGCTCCTGTTCAAAGAGGACATCGTCCCGGACAGCGCCGACAAGCCGATCTTCCGCTATGCGCCGATGGCCGTCTTCGCACCTATCGCGATGTCGGTGGCCGTCATCCCGTTCTGGGCGGGGTGGGCGCCGCTGGACTCGACGGTAGGCATGGTGTTCTACCTCGCGTTCCCGTCGATCGGCGTGCTCGGCATCCTGCTCTCCGCGTGGGCGTCGCACAACACGCTTGCGACCATCGGCGGGATGCGCGCTGCGGCCCAGATGGTGAGCTACGAGGTCCCCCGTTCGCTCGCGGTGCTCTCGGTGATCATCCTGGCGGGCTCACTGCAGCCGACCGAGGTCATGGACGCGTGGCAGTGGTGGTGGGTCCCGCTCACGTTCCTCGGCTTCCTCGTCTACTTCGTCGCCTCCATCGCCGAGATGAACCGCGGTCCGTTCGACTTGCCGGAGGCCGAGTCGGAGCTCGTCGCCGGCTACTTCGCGGACTACTCGGGGTTCCGCTGGGCGATCTTCATGATGGGTGAGTACGGAGCGCTGATCTCGGCGTCGCTGTTCGGCGCAGCCGTCTTCCTCGGCGGCTACCGCTGGCTGCCTGGCGTGGCCGGGCTCGCTGTGTTCCTCGTGCTCGCCGTGGTACTCATCACCGCGGTGATGTGGATCAAGTGGACGTTCCCGCGACTCAGGCAGGACCATCTCATGACGTTTTGCTGGACGGTGCTCACGCCGCTTGCCATCGTGCAGGTCGTTGTCGCGGGGGTGGTGGCGCTGTGGCTGTAGATCGCACGATCCCCGAGACCCCGCCGACGGTCTCCAACGAGTACGCCGAGGGAGTACGCGGCTTCATGCAGGGAGTCCGGTCGATGCTGACCGGGTTCGCGGTGACGGCGGGCGTGGTCAAGCGGGGTCCGGTCACGATCAAGTATCCGGCCGAGAAGGTCACCGTGAGCGATCGCTGGCGTGGCGCGCTCAGGCTGCGGGGCGTACTCGGCCGGGATGAGATCCCGCTGCTCAGCTCGCCGCCGCACGACTACAACGGGGTCATCGATGGCCTGTACACGTCTGAGCGCCTTCCCGGATGTGTGGGGAACTGCCCGGCCAACGTGGATGCGCGCGGTCAGTCGTTCCTGATCGCCGACGACCGCGTGGATGAGGCATACGAGCTCGTGCGGACGCGCAACGTGATGCCGGGCGTTCTCGGCCGTATCTGCCATCACCCGTGCGAGACGGCATGCAAGCGCAACTACTACGACGAGCCGATCGCGATACGACCGCTCCACCGGTTCGCCTACGAGGAGTATCAGAAGCTGCGGCCTGAGACGCTGCCCCGGTTCGAGAACACACAGGGTAAGAGGGTGGCGATCATCGGGTCCGGCCCCTCGGGGCTTTCGGCCGCCCTCG
This sequence comes from Coriobacteriia bacterium, assembly GCA_034368805.1. Classification (GTDB taxonomy): domain Bacteria; phylum Actinomycetota; class Coriobacteriia; order Anaerosomatales; family Anaerosomataceae; genus UBA2272. The sequence continues at coordinate 28,058 of JAXMLJ010000105.1, read as the reverse complement.
ACCTCATGCGACTCGGCTACGGCGTCGTGATGTTCGAGCGTGAGGACAAGCCCGGCGGAGCGCTGTACACCGGCGTCCCCACCTACCGGCTCCCGCGGGAGGTGCTCCACCGCGAGATCTACGACCTCGTGGATATGGGGCTGGATCTTCACGTCAACACCGAGATCGGAAGAGACATCCCGATGGCGTCGCTCATCCGCGAGTACGATGCCGTGCTTCTTGCGGTCGGTCTGCAGGAGAGCCGTGTGCTGCCGATCCCCGGCAACGACGCCGCTGGCGTCATCGGGGCTCTCGAGTTCCTCTGGGCTGTCAACCGCACGCAGGAGGCGGGTGTGCGCGGCAAGCGCGTGTTCGTCATCGGTGGTGGCAACGTCGCCGTCGACGTCGCACGCTGTGCGGTGCGCGTCGGCGCCACGGAGGTGCGCCTCGCATGTCTCGAGAGCGAGGACGAGATGCCGTGCCACCCCTGGGAGATCGAGGAAGCGCTCGACGAGGGAGTCATCGCGATGTGCGGGCTCGGCCCTGAGGAGGTCCTCACCGCAGACGGTCACGTGAGGGGCATGAAGATGCGTGCCTGCCTCTCGGTGTTCGATGAGACAGGCCGGTTCGCTCCTCAGTTCGGCGACGACTTCACCGAGGTGGAGACCGACATCGTGATCTTCGCCATCGGTCAGGGCTCCAAGCTCGATGGGATCATCGCCGGTACCGAGCTTCTGCTCACGGGCCGGGGACAGCTCGTGGTGGACGGCGCGGCCAACACCACGAGTGTGGCCAACGTGTTCGCCTCGGGCGAGGTGGTGACCGGGCCTGGCAGCGCGATCGCCTCGATCGCCACCGGCCACGAGGCCGCCACGTCGATCCATCGGTTCCTGCAGGGTGTCCCCACCGATGCCGAACGCGTGCGGCGACCGGTTCCCCGCTACGCCAGGTACGCAGTGGCCGACGTCACCGGCGTCGAGCCGTCTCGCCGGCGCGCGAACATGCCGCTGGCCAAGCCCGAGGAGCGGGCCACCGACTTCCGGCAGGTCGAGCTCGGTCTCACGCATCAGGAGGCCATGAGCGAGGCCACACGGTGTCTGAGATGTGAGTCCGAGGTGTGCGTTGGTTGCACGTTCTGCGCACGGACATGTCCCGACTATGCGCTGTCTGTAGAGCGCGTCGACGATGCGGGCGCCCGGTGCCTGACGCGCTACGACCTCGATCTGACGAAATGCTGCTTCTGCGGTCTGTGTGCCGAGCAGTGTCCGACGAGCGCGCTCGTGCATACGGGACAGTACGAGCTCAGCTTCGTGCATCGCGACCTCATGATCTTCGACAAGGGCGAGATGCTCCGCGATGGCGGGGGCGACCGGGCCACCGGTCGCGACGGCATCGAGTCTCCCGCATGTCCGACATCGGCCGGCCGGAAGGGGGAGCGATGAGCGCGAACGATCTGGCTCTCGCGGCCGCCGTCACCGCAATGGTCGCCGGTGCCGCCGGCACCGTGCTGACGTCCGACGTGCCGCGGCTCGTGATCTCGCTTGGCACGTTCTTACTGGGCGTCGCCGCCGCGTTCCTGGTGATGGGCAGCCCGCTCATCGCGGTCTCCCAGGTGTTCGTATACGTCGGCGGCGTGCTCGTCCTCGTGCTCTTCGCGCTCATGATGGTGCGCCGTAGCGGGGACGAGAAGCCGAAGGTTGCCACGCGTCATGACCTCGGCGCCGCCGTGATCGCACTCGGCGTGTTCGTGCTTCTCGCCGCGGTGCTGGCGCCGGTGGCCGCCGACCCGACGCCGGTCGTCACCGCACCGAACGAGATCGGCGCAATCCTGCTCGGCCCCTCGCTCGTGGCGTTCGAACTCGTCGGCGTGCTCCTCCTCGCCGCGCTCCTCGCGGTCCTTGTGATCGTGAAGGGCGGTGAGGACTCATGATCGTTGCGATCGGATGCGCCGCCGCCTTCTCGCTGGGCGTTTACGCGGTGCTTACCAGGCGCGATGTCATCGCGATCCTCGCCGGGGCCGAGTTGATGCTCGGGGCCGCTAACGTGCAGCTTGTGGCGTTCGCGCTGTCGCGCGGAGGTGACGGCGCCGTGGTGTCGTCCTTCGCGCTCATCGTACTCGTCATCGCCGCAGCCGAGGCGGCTGTCGGCATGGCGCTCGTCGTGACGGCCTACCGTCGCACGCGACGAACCCTCATAGACGAGTTCGGGGAGGTGTCCGGTTAGGTGATACCGCTCTGGTTCGTCATAGTGGCTCCGATCGCCGTGGCTCTCGTCATCGCCGGTGCCGGCCGGGGTCCCGTCCGCTACACGCGATGGCTCGCGCTCATCGGACCCGTCGCCGCGGCGTGGGCCGGGGCCGAGCGTCTCGCAGGCGCCGGTCGTGAGACAGGTGTCGCCGCCGAGGCGGTCTCCTGGCTCGTGACGCAGGCCGGTTCGATCGATGTCGGTGCATCGGCCGATCCAATCGCTTCGATCATGCTCGTTGTGGTCGGCGTGGTCGCCTCCATGGTCGTCATCTTCTCGGTCGGGTATATGGCCGAGGACGCGTCACAACCGCGCTACTTCGCGCTGCTCTCGGCGTTCACGGCCGCTATGACCGGGCTCGTGCTCTCGACGAGCCTCGTGGGGCTGTTCGTCGCCTGGGAGCTCGTGGGCGCATGCAGCTACCTGCTTATAGGTTTCTGGTTCACCCGTCCGTCAGCCGCCCGCGCAGCGGTCAAGGCGTTTCTCGTGACCCGTGTGGGTGACGTCGGGCTGCTGTTTGCGCTCGCGCTCCTGTGGCGCGAGACGGGCACTCTGGTGACCGCCGACGTGCTCGCCGCCGTGCCGATGCTCGCGCCGGCCACGATCACGGCCGCGGCACTGCTGCTGTTCGTGGGCGCCGCCGGCAAGTCGGCGCAGTTCCCGCTCCATGTCTGGCTTCCGGACGCCATGGAAGGGCCCACGCCCGTCTCGGCGCTCATCCACGCGGCGACCATGGTTGCCGCCGGCGTCTTCCTTCTGGCGCGCACGTGGCCGCTGTTCGAGGCGTCGGAGACCGCCCGTCTCGTGGTGCTCGTCATCGGAACGGTCACCGCGCTCGGCGCCGCCACCATCGCGGTCCCGCAGACGGACATCAAGCGCGTCTTGGCGTATTCGACGATCTCCCAGCTCGGATTCATGTTCGCCGCGCTCGGAGCCGGTGCGTGGGTGGCCGCCTTCTTCCACCTCGTGACGCACGCCGCGTTCAAGTCGCTGCTCTTCCTCGCGTCCGGCAGCGTCATCCACGGATCGGGAACGCAGGACCTCCGCGAGATGGGCGGGCTCGGTCGCGCCATGCCCCTCACCGCTGCCACCTGGGCGGTCGGTGTCGCGGCGCTCGCCGGACTGCCGCCGCTGGCAGGCTTCTTCTCTAAAGACGCTGTTCTTGACGCGGTATGGGTGCACGCGCCCGTCGCAGGCGCGGCACTGTTCATCGCGAGCGGCCTCACGGCGTTCTACTCGTTCAGAGCCACGCGGCTCGCGTTTTCCGGTACCTTCCGCGGTGCCGGGCATCCTCACGAGTCCCCGCTGGTCATGAAGGTGCCGCTCGTCGTGCTCGCGCTGCTCGCCGCGACTCTGGGCGCAGCCTCGTGGTGGTTCGCTGAGCTGCTTGGCGGGCACGCGGGTCTGGCCGTCCCGATCGCGGTGGCCTCGACCGTCATCGCCGGCCTGTCCGCCGTGGCGGGCTGGTCGCTGTACAGAACCGGGCCGGCTGCCGACGACCGGCTCGCCGGAGCTCTCGGCGGGCTGTGGCGTGCCGCTTCCGGTGCCTACGGCATCGACGCGCTCGTGATGCGAGGAGCGGCAGCCGCCGAGCGGGGAGCCGCAGCAGCGTCGGAGCGGTTCGACACCAAGCTGGTGGACGGACTCGTTCGCGGTATCGCGTGGCTCGCGCGGCGGGTCGGGCGCGAGTTCAACGAGCTGCAGTCCGGTGAGGGTCAGCTGTACGCGGCGCTCGTCGGCGCAGGAGCCGTGCTTCTCGCGAGTCTCGCGCTCTGGTTGGGGAGGTGAGCCAGATGACACTCGCGTTGCTCATCGCCATCCCGCTCGCAGGGGCGTTCGTATCGGCTGTCGCGGGCCGCTCGACTGCTGTGGCCCGGGTCATCGCGCTTGCAGCGTCGCTCGGCACCGCCGGTGTCGCTGCGGTCGTGTGGCGGGCCTATGCAAGCTCCGCCGAGGCGCTCACCTACGAGTTCACCATCGAGGGGGCCGGTTCGTTCCTGCGCCTTGCCGCCGACGGACTCTCGGTGCCGCTCGTAGCGTTGACCGCGCTGCTCGGTATCATCGCGGTTCTCGCGTCGTGGAACGTCGAGCGCATCGGCGCCCATATGTCGCTCCTGCTCGCGCTTGAGGCCGCAGTCATCGGCGTCTTTCTGGCAGCGGACCTGATCCTGTTCTACGTGGCCTGGGAGGCCGTGCTCATCCCGATGTTCTTCCTCATCGGAGGCTGGGGCCACGAGAACCGTCGTTACGCTGCGATGAAGTTCTTCATCTACACGTTCGCCGGCAGCGCGCTCATGCTCGTCGGCCTCGTGCTGCTCGTCGTGCAGGGCGGCATAGGCACCGGCATGCCGGCTGCGCCGCTTCCGATCGAGCCTGCATCCCAGACGCTCGTGTTCTGGCTTCTGGCAGCCGGTTTCCTGGTGAAGATTCCCGTGGTGCCGCTGCACACGTGGCTTCCTGACGCGCATGTCGAGGCTCCGACCGCTGGTTCGATCATGCTGGCCGGCGTCCTGCTCAAGATGGGGGCGTACGGTATCGCCCGCATCTCGATCCCGTACACGCCCGACGCGTTCGCTGCGGCGTCACCGATCCTTGCTGCCCTCGGCGTGATCGGCATCGTGTACGGCGCCGCCATGGCTCTCGGGCAGAGCGACCTGAAACGCCTTGTCGCGTACTCCTCCGTGGCCCATATGGGCTTCGTCGTGCTCGGGCTGGCAAGCGGTACCGAGCTCGGACTCCAGGGCGCGATGCTCGGCATGGTGAGCCACGGGCTCGTGGCCGGTCTGCTCTTCTTCCTGGTCGGTGCGCTGTACGAGAGGGCGCACACCCGGGATATCAGGGCATTCGGCGGTCTGGGCGTCACACTGCCGCGCTGGGCGACGATCTTCGTAGTGGCCTCGCTCGCGAGTCTCGGGCTGCCGGGCCTCTCGGGCTTCCCCGGTGAGTTTGCCTCGGTAGTGGCCGGCTTCGGCCGATTCGGGTTCGTCATCGCTCTCGCCGGCATCGGCATCGTGTTGGCTGGCGCGTACACCCTGCGGGCTGTCAGGCTCGTCGTGCACGGTGAGCCCGCCGCGACGTCGGCGCCGGTCGACGGCGTGCAGTCTGCCGCACTTGGCGACCTCGACGCGCGCGAGTTGCTCATCGCAGTCCCGCTCATGGCGCTCATCGTGGCGCTCGGCATATGGCCCCGGCTCGTGACGGACATCGCGGCGGCGACGCTCGGCGCGCTCGCTTCGCTTGCAGGGACGGTGAGCTGATGGATCTCGCACTTCCTCTGGCCGCATGGCTGGTTCCGGTCCTCGTGCTGGGCGGCGTCGTACTCGGCCTGGTGGCCGACGCTCTTGACCGGCGGCCGTCGGCCATCGTGCTGATCGCGCTCGGCCTCGGCAGCGCTTCGGTGGCAGGCTTCGTTCTGTCGGGCGGTACGCAGCCCGGCATCGCCATGGGGGTCCTCGCATACGGGTCCGGGTTCACCGCTTTGCCGGCGCTCGGCTACAGCCTTGCGGCTCTCGCGGTGATAGCGGGCTTTCGGCGGTACGCCACGGCGGACCGCGGTCCGGGCATGGCCGCACTCATCGCTCTCGGCTCGGTGTTCGCCCACGCACTGCTCGCGGGTCTCGATCTCATGGTGCTGTTCGTGTCCCTGTCCGGACTTGCGGTCGTGGCCTACGCGCTCGTAGCCGGGGCGGGTACCCGTCGGGCCGAGGAGTCCGCGGTCCGGTACTTCGTCCAGGGGACGATCGCGTCGGGTCTCACCCTGTACGGGCTGGCGCTCGTCTTCGGTCTGACCGGGGGAGACGCGAGCTTCCTGGCGGGTAGCAGCGCGCTTGGTTCTGCCGAATCCCGTCCTGCGCTGCTCGCGCTCGCGTTGGTACTCTCCGCATTCGCGTTCAAGCTCGGGGCGTTCCCGTTCCACGCATGGGTGCCTGACGCCTACGAGAACGCCGACAGTACGTCGGCGGCGTTTCTGTCCTCGGTGCCGAAGCTCGCGGCGCTCGTGGCCCTTCTCGTGATCGTTCGCGGCACCCTGTTCCAGGCAGATCTGTTCGCCCCGGCGACGAGTCTGCTTGTCGCCATCGGCGTCGGCTCGTTGCTGTTCGGCTCTTTCGGGATGGTGCGGCAGCAGTCGGTCGCGCGGCTGCTCGGATACTCCGGCATCGCCCAGGTCGGTTACGGCCTGCTCGCGATATCGAGCGGCGATGCCGGCATCCAGGCGACGATCGTCTTCATCGTCACGTATGCGGTGGGAGCATCCGCCGCGTTCATCGCCCTCGAGGCGGTCGGTCGTGTGCGCCCGGACTGGGACGGTACGCGTGCGGGGATGGCGGGAATCGCCCGCCGATCGCCCGTTCTCGGCGCCGCCCTCACCGTGGCGATGCTCTCACTGACCGGGATTCCCTTGTTCGCGGGATTCTGGGGCAAACTGCATGTATTCGCTGCACTTCTGAGTAACGATAGCGTCGTGCTGGCGATTGCCGCCGGTGTTGCCGCAGTGGTGTCGTTCGGCGGGTACGGTAGCGTGATCAGGGCCGCGTACTTCGAGGACTCGAGCGACGACGAGAAGGCGGCGGGGGAGCGCGGTGGGGCGCCGCTCGTCGTGTCCATCGTTCTCGCACTCGCGATCTTGGCTCTCGGAATCGTGCCATTGCTGACTGGCATCTCACGGGTGTATGCAGTCTTCAGCCTGTAGCGCTGCAGCGGTTCCCGCGATGTGTACGCGCTCCGTCATTGTGAACACGTTCACACTTGCGTGAACGATTCTGACGCGTTAGACTTCTCACAGTTGCTTCGGCAACCCCTTACCCCTGAGCCTCAAGGTGCCGGCCTTGAGGCTCTCCCTTTCCCCTGGAGCTATCGCCTGCCGCTCGTCGTTATGCGACCGAAAACGCTCAAGCCTTGAGGATCGCGGGCCGATAGGAATCGGGACATGATTATCTCCGAAGAGCAGGTCCGGCGAGCCGTCGAGTACCTGCGGACGTCAGATGAATACGACGCCGGCGGTGTATCGATGCCGTCGAGCATGTCTCCCGAGTTGCTGTCGCGCGTCGCCGAGGCCGTGATCGCGCTCCCGGACATCCGCGACGAGCGGATCGAGGAGGCGCGCGTGCGCTGCGGCGTGACGCTGCCGGCCTCCGAGGAGATCGCCTCGAAGCTCATCGGGCGGCTCGTCTCCGACGCCATCCGCTAGAGCCGGTCATAGGACCTCCACGGCCCTTTCAGCCGACTTCCCGTGTGGACGCCGCTATTTGCTACCATCGATGTGAGCGGCGTCACGATTTCTCGCTGCTCGCCGCGCGAGAAGCGAACGGGAAGCGGGAGGCTAAAGAATGCCGTACACGAGGGACCGACTCGGCGAGTTGCTGCTGCGTGCCGGCGTCATCACCGAGGAGCAGTTGCTGGGGGCTCTCGAGCGACAGGACCTGGAGGGCGGCAAGATCGGTCAGGTGCTCGTAGGTCTTGGCATCACCGACGAGGACACCATCGCCCGCACGCTCGCCGAGCAGAAGGCTCTTGAGTTCGTCAGTCTCGTGAGCTATCCCGTGAGCCGCAGCGCGGCGGCCCTCGTGCCCGAGCGTGTCGCACGCAGACGTCTTGTCATTCCGATCGACTTTCGTGACGAGTACATCGTGCTCGCGATGGCCGACCCGCTCGACGTGGAGTCGATCGACGACGTTCGGCTGCGCTCCGGTCGCCCCGTGCTGCCGGTGGTCTCGACGCCGTCACACATCCGGGCGGCGATCGAGAAGTTCATCACGTCGGCCGATGCCTTCGAGGGACTCGTCGATTCCGCCGACGAAGAGGCTGACGCGCAGATCGTCGTGGGTGATGAGGACGTCCCGATCGTGCGGCTCGTCAATCAGCTGATCCGTGAGGCGGTCCTCGACGGAGCGAGCGATATCCACATCGAGCCGGGCCAGCACAGCGTGCGCGTGCGCTTCCGGGTCGACGGCGTTCTCCACGAGATCATGCAGGTTCCTTCGAGCGCCCGCGCTGGCCTGATCAGCCGCCTGAAGGTCATGGCGGACATGGACATCGCCGAGCGCCGTCGCCCGCAGGACGGGCGTATCGGTCTCGTGGTGAACGAACGTGCGATCGACATGCGCGTAGCGACGCTGCCGACACCGTTCGGTGAGAACATCGTCATCCGCATCCTCAACCACGAGGCCGAGCAGCAGACGCTTGCCGACATCGGTCTGTGCGAAGATCACCAGGTTCTGATCAAGCGATTCCTCTCGCGGCCTTACGGCGAGATCCTTGTCTCTGGACCAACCGGCTCCGGCAAGACCACCACGCTGTACGCCGCACTCCTGCACCTCAACGATCCGAGCCGGAAGATCATCACGATCGAGGATCCCATCGAGGTACAGGTTCCCGGCGTCACGCAGATGGCGGTGAATCCGCACATCGGTCTGAGCTTCGCTCATCTGCTCCGGACGGTACTCCGTTCGGACCCGGATATCGTGATGGTCGGCGAGATCCGCGATGCGGAGACCGCACAGATCGCTACCCGCGCCGCTCTCACGGGTCACCTGGTCCTGTCGTCGATCCACACCAACGACGCGCCATCGGCACTCACGCGACTGTCGGACATGGAGGTCGCTCCGTTCATCGCGTCGAGTGCCCTCATCGGCGTGGTCGCGCAACGCCTCGTGCGGCGGCTGTGCCCGTCGTGCCGGGTCAGGGCGCGGTTCACGAAGTCGTTCCTGGCCGAACGTGGATGCGCTCCTGATGATGTCGCGTGCTCTTCCGGGTATGCGGCATCCGCTAGCGGATGCGATGACTGCCATGGCACCGGGTACAAGGGGCGTGTGGGCGTGTTTGAGATCATGGCCATGGACGAGGAACTCGAGCGGCTGTTCCTTGCCGAAGCCCCGTCCGAGGAGATTCGTACCGCTGCGCTGGCTGGCGGGATGCGTGCGCTACGCGATGACGCCATGGACAAGGTCGCCGCGGGCGTCACGAGCCTCGATGAGGTCCTGCGAGTGATCGCCTGATCCAAGGGAGTACGAGATGACCGGAGTGCCGCGTGACCCGCGGGCGATCGTCCTCGTGCTCGACAGCGTGGGGGCAGGCGAGCTGCCGGACGCGGCCGCGTACGGTGACGTGGGCTCGAACACGCTCGGCAACACCGCGCGCGCAGTAGGCGGTCTTGACATGCCGGTCCTTGGTGCGATGGGACTCGGCAACATCACCGAGGTCGCCGGCGTCCCACCTACCGGGGCACCGACCGCCTCGTGGGGCAGGAACGCGGCACGCTCGGCGGGTAAGGACACCACCACCGGTCACTGGGAGATGATGGGGCTCGTACTCGAGCGCCCGTTCCCGACATACCCGCACGGGTTCCCCGATGAGGTGATCGCCGAGTTCTGCCGGCTCACGGGGCATGCGGCCGTCCTCGGCAACTCGGTGGCCAGCGGCACCGTCATCATCGGAGAGCTTGGTGACGAGCACGTGAGGACCGGTCTGCCGATCGTGTACACATCGGCGGACTCGGTGTTCCAGATCGCGGCGCACGAGGAGACCTACGGCCTCGACAGGCTCTACGAGGTCTCCGAGATCGCGCGGAAGATGCTCACAGGCGAGCACTGCGTCGGCCGGGTCATCGCACGGCCGTTCGTCGGGCCCGATGAGACGGGCGCGTACACGCGCACGCATCGTCGACGCGACTACGCCGTCAAGCCGTTCGAGCCCACGGTGCTCGATCTGCTCCAGGACGCGCACGTGCCGGTCTTCGGTGTCGGTAAGATCGGCGACATCTTCGCGTGGCAGGGCATCACCTCGTCGCCACATGTCACCGACAACATGGACGGCTTCGACAAGCTCCTCGAAGAGGTGAGCAGACCCGAGCAGGGGTTCGTCTTCTGCAACCTCGTCGACTTCGACATGCTCTGGGGTCACCGCAACGACGTGCGTGCCTACGCCGACGGCCTCGAGGCGGTGGACCGCCGCATGCCCGAGCTTCTCGACGCGATGGCCGAGAGCGACCTGCTCATCATCACGGCCGACCACGGGTGCGATCCGACCACCGCGTCTACCGACCACAGCCGGGAGCACGCGCCGTTGATCGCCAAGATCAAGGGCGTGGACGCCGGTGTCGCACTCGGCACGCGCGCGACCTTCGGAGACGTCGGCGAGACGGTCCTGGACTTCTACGGCCTTATCGACCGGTGTGGGCGCGGCACGTCGTTCCTGGAGGAGGTGCGCGGCGCGTGAGGTCGATCGAGGAGATCATCGAGGTCAAGCGCGACGGCGGGAAGCACACGACCGCCGAGCTCGATCGTCTGGTCTCGGCGTTCGTCTCCGGGGAGATGCCCGACTATCAGATGGCCGCGTGGCTCATGGCGGCGTTCATCAGGGGCCTCGACAGCACGGAGACCGCTGCGCTGACCGAGGCGATGGCGCGCTCGGGCCGGATGGTGGATCTGTCGAGCATCCCCGGCATCAAGGTCGACAAGCACTCGACGGGGGGCGTCGGGGACACCACGACGCTCGTCCTGGCGCCACTGGTGGCCAGCTGCGGCGTACCGGTGGCCAAGATGAGCGGACGTGGTCTCGGTTTCACGGGCGGGACGCTCGACAAGCTCGAGTCCATCCCCGGCTTCAGCGTGACGCTCGAGCCCGACGCGTTCCTCGCTCAGGTTCGCGACGTTGGCGTGGCGGTGATCGGGCAGAGCCCGGACGTGGATCCAGCCGACAAGAAGATGTACGCGCTCAGGGACGTCACAGCGACCGTCCCGTCGATCCCGCTGATCGTCGGCTCGATCATCTCGAAGAAGGTCGCGGGCGGGGCCGATGCGATCATGCTCGACGTGAAGGTCGGCTCCGGCGCGTTCATGAAGTCCGAGGCCGACGCCCGGGCGCTTGCCGCCGAACTGACGCGCGTGGGGGAGTTGCTTGGCCGGAAGGTCGTGGCCGTGCTGACCGACATGAACCAGCCTCTCGGTCGTGCGGTGGGTAACTCACTCGAGGTTCGCGAGGCGATCCAGACACTCCGCGGGCTCGGACCGTCGGACCTCACCGAACTCTGCCTGGTCCTCGGTGCGAAGATGCTCGTCCTCGGCGGTGTTGCCGAGAACGAACGCGCAGGCCGCGATACGTTGCTCGAAGCGATCGCGTCGGGGCGCGCGCTCGACACCTTCCGGGCCTGGGTGAGCGCGCAGGGCGGGGATCCCGCGGTGGCCGATGACCCGGCGCTCCTGCCACTCGGCGCACACACGCGGGTGGTCACGGCGCCTGCCGCGGGATGGATAGCAGGGTTCGACGCCGAAGGGGTCGGCCGGGCCGCCATGGCCCTTGGCGCGGGCCGCGCCCGCAAGGACGACCCTATCGACGCGGGCGCGGGGCTCGAGATCGACGTGAAGATCGCCGACCGCGTCGAGCCCGGCGCATCGCTGGCGACGCTCTACACGAGCGACCCCTCGCTGTTCGACGAAGCCGAGCAGCGTCTGCTGGCGGCGATCGCCATCGCCGAGACGGAGCCGGTCGTCCCGCCGCTGTTCCACGAGGTGTGACGTGACGCGCCGCAGCGCCCGTCGCTTCACGCCGACCACCGGCGTGGCCATCGGTCATGCCAATCCCGATTTCGACGCCTACGCATCGATGGTGGCAGCCACCAAGCTCTACGAGGACGTCCGCGCGGTCTTCCTCGGCTCGCAGAACGCCAACGTGCGCGAGTTCCACAACCTTCACGAGGACTTCGTGGCGTTCGCCGATCTGAAGTCACTCGATCTCGACGCCATCGAGCGCGTGATCATGGTCGATACCCGCGATCCCGGGCGGATCGGCGAGATCGGCGCCGTCATCGGACGTCCCGGCGTTGAGGTCATCGTCTACGACCACCACCCCCGGCAGGATGGCGACGTGGAGACGCTCCACGACCACTCGATGAGCGTCGGCGCCACCACGTCCATCCTCGTCCACGAGATCCGCGACCGCGGAGTCCCGATCACCCCGCTCGAGGCGACCGTGATGCTCCTCGGCATCCATGAGGACACGGGCTCGCTCACGTATCCGGGGACGACGGCCTACGATGCCGAGGCTGCGGCCTTCCTGATGTCGGCGGGTGCCGAGATGGAGGTTCTGAACCAGTTCCTCGCGCGCGCACTCACGACCCAGCAGCGCGCGATACTCGATATGTTGCTGGACTCGCTCGAGGTCTGGGACGTGCACGGGCAGGAGGTGGCGGTCGGCTCGGCCGTTGCCACCGAGTACGTGGATTCGGCGTCGGTGCTCACCCACTACATCTGCGAGGACCTGGGCTACCGGGTCGCCATCGCGCTGGTGGACATGCCCGAGCGGCTCCACGTTGTCGGCCGTAGCCGCTTAGCCGACGTGGACATAGGCGCGGTGCTCAAGCACATCGGCGGCGGCGGGCATCCCCAGGCCGCCTCGGCGGCTCTGCGTGACGCGTCCATCCCCGACGTACTGGGGCGCCTGCGTGTCGCGCTCGACACCGAGGTCGTCCCTCCGCCGCGCGCGGCCGACATCGCCTCGGCGCCGGTGCGGTCGGTCACGCCGGATGTCACGATGGCCGACGCCGGGTCGATCATGGCGACCTGGGGACACGGCGGGTTGCCGGTGGTCGATGATGGCCGACTCGTCGGCCTGGTGACCCGAAAAGACGTCGACAAGGCCGCACGCCACGGGCTGGACCACGCGCCGGTCACCGGGTTCATGGCCCGCGATCCGATCACCGTGGGCCCGGGAAGTGACCTGGCCGAGCTGGAGCGGCTGCTGGTGCGCACCGGCATCGGCCGCGTCCCTGTGCTCGAGGACGGCCGCGTGGTCGGGATCGTGACGCGCAAGGACCTGCTGCGCGCCGAGCACGGCGAGTCGTACCTGGATCGCAAGATCATCGTCCAGCGCACCGAGGCGTCGCACCGGTTCCTCGCTTCGCTGGCGCTCCTGCCGGATGAGGCGCGCGCCGCGGTCGCCGACATCGGCAGGCTTGCCGACGAACACGGCCTGCGGGCGCACGTCGTGGGCGGGTTCGTTCGCGACATGCTCCTCGGCATGCCCAATCTCGATCTGGACGTGGTCATCGAGGGCGACGGTCTTGCCTTTGCCCTGGCCATCGCCGAGCGGCTCGATAAGCGGGTCAAGGTGCATCGGCGTTTTGGCACTGCGGTCATCGTCTGGTCGAAGTCCATGCACGTGGACATCACGAGCGCGCGGACCGAGTACTACCAGCGACCGGGCGCGCTGCCCACTGTCGAGCGCTCGTCGCTTCGGCAGGACCTGTTCCGGCGCGACTTCTCCATAAACGCGATGGCGGTGTGCGTGAATCCGGAGTCCTTTGGGGCGATCGCCGACCCGTTCGGTGGACTGTACGACCTTGAGCGCGGCGTCATCCGCACGCTGCATTCACTCTCCTTCGTCGAAGACCCCACACGTGTGCTGCGGGCAGCCCGGTTCGCGCAGCGCTTCGGCTTCACGATCGATCCGTCCACCGAGGCGCTCCTGCAGCAGGCGGTAGAGATGGGGATGCTCGACGAGGTGAGCGGCGCGCGAATCCGCGAAGAACTGCTCGACATCATCGACGAGGGGGACGTCGCCCTCGTCCTCGAGCGCCTGCGGGCCTCGGGCGCGCTCTTCGGCCTCGTTCCCGAAGGCGCCGACGTGTCCCGCGTGCTCGACGACGTCCGCGCGTGTGAGACTGCCCATGCCGAGCTCGCAAGCGCCTTCGTTCGTCCGCCGCGACGTCGGACGACGCTTATCACGGCGATGGCCGGAGGCACCACGCGCGCGGCCGCCGATCGCTGGTGCCGGTGGCTCCGCTTCGGTCGCGAGTATGCCGAGCCTGCCGTAACGACGGCAGAGCGCCGGGAGGCGCTGGTCGCACGGCTCAAGGACCGTCGCCGGATGCGAGCGAGCCGCCTGTACTTCCTGCTCGAGGCGCTTCCTGCCGAGTCGCTCATCTACCTGTGGGCCACCGGCGGACCCGGCGTGCGCGCCCGCGTCGAGGAGTTCGTCCGGGTGCTCGCGCCTACGAGGGCCGCTGTTTCGGGAGCCGATCTCATCGCGCTCGGTCTGGATCCCGGCCCCACGTTCTCTGGTATCCTTGCGCAGGCTCGCGCAGACCGTCTGGATGCCAAGGCGGTCGGACGCGAGGCGGAACTCGCTAACCTCAAGCGGCTGGTGAAGCGCTCAAACCGCTGATGCTTGGAGTCTCATGAACGAAACCGTGCTCGGCGTACTCCAACTTGCCATGTTCGTCCCTGCCATCGTGCTGCACGAGGTGTCGCACGGCTATGTGTCGTACCTGCTTGGCGACCCCACCGCCAAGATGAAGGGACGCCTCAGCCTCAACCCGATCAAGCACATGGATCCGTTCGGCACGGTGCTGCTGCCGCTCCTGCTGTGGTTCGGCGGCGGGCCGGTGTTCGGCTACGCCAAGCCGGTGCCGATCAACCCGGGCTACTACAAGGACTACCGCAAAGGCATGATGCTCACCGGGCTCGCCGGACCCGCGACCAACCTCACGCTTGCGCTGCTCGCGGGCCTCGCATGCCGGGTCGTGATCGGCGGCGGCTCCCTGCTCGCGCTCACGGCCTCGGACGGCATGATGGCGGTCCTCGGCTGGGTGTTCTACGCGCTCTACTTCTTCGCGCAGATCAACCTGGTGCTCATGTTCTTCAACCTGATCCCGATCCCGCCGCTTGATGGCTCGCGCGTGCTGCCGCTGTTCCTGTCGGACAAGGCGCTGCAGGCGTACCACCATGTGGAGCAGTACGGAATCCTCATCTTCTTCGGCCTGCTGATGATCTTGCCGCGCATCCTGCCGTTCAGCCCGCTCGGCGAGTACTTCAACATCACCGTCCGGCCGCTTCTCCGCCTGTTCACAGGGGTCTCGTGACGGGAGTGCTGCGGTAGACTGTCTGCATCCGTTCTCACAAGGCGAGGAGCGTCGCACCTGATGACGAAGAAGCGCGTGCTCACCGGCTATCGGCCCACCGGACGCCTGACGCTCGGGCACTGGTTCGGCAATCTGCTGAGCATGCGCGAGATGCAAGACGACTACGAGGCGTACTACTTCGTTGCCGACTGGCACGCGCTCACGAGCGACTGGCAGGACACCCACGCCATCCGGCAGTTCACCGAAGAGATGGTGCTCGACTGGGTGGCGGCCGGCATCGACCCTGCGCGCTCGGTCATCTACCGCCAGTCCGACGTGCCCGAGGTCGCCGAACTCACGATGTACCTCTCGATGGTCACGCCTATGAGCTGGCTCGAGCGCGTGCCGAGCTACAAGGAACAGCGCGAGCAGATCACCGACAAGGACCTCGGCAACGTGGGGTTCGTCCTCTACCCGCTCATGCAGGCAGCCGACATCACCATCGTGCGCGGCGACGTCGTCCCGGTAGGCGAGGACCAGCTGCCGCACCTGGAACTCACACGCGAGGTCGTCCGGCGCTTCAACACCCAGTACGGCGATCTGCTGCCGGAACCCCAGGCGCTCATCGCAAAGCAGGGCGCGCGCGTGCCCGGCACCGACGGACGCAAGATGTCCAAGAGCTACGGCAACGCGATCTACCTGTCGGAGACCGAGGAGGAGACCGCTAAGAAGGTCATGGGCATGGTCACCGACCCTGCGCGCAAGCTCAAGACCGATCCCGGCGACCCCGACATCTGCCCGCTCCAGCAGATCCACAAGCTTGTCGGCGATCCCGCCAGCATCGCCGAGTGGGATCGCTGCTGCCGCGTGGCCGAGTGCGGGTGTGTGGCGCACAAGCGCGCGCTCGTGGAGGACCTGAACGAGTACCTGCGGCCGTTTCGCGAGAAGCGCATGGCGCTTGCCGCCGAGCCGGGCTACGCGTGGGAGGTGCTCGCCGAGGGCGCAGCCAAGGTCCGGCCGGCCGTCGAGGCGCTTATGGGCGAAGTCCGCCGCGCGATGCACGTAGACGCCGGACGCGCCTAGGCGATGGCCTACCGGGTCCGCACAGACGCGTTCGAGGGACCGTTCGATCTGCTGCTGCAGCTCGTGGCCAAGCAGAAGGTGGATATCGGCGGTCTGTCCATCGCCGAGATCACCGATCAGTACCTCGAGTACATCGAGCGTCTGGACGACCTCGATCTGGACGTGGCGAGCGACTTCCTGCTGGTCGCGGCTACACTGCTCGAGATCAAGGCCGCTGCGCTCCTCCCGCGCGACGAACCCATCGAGATGCTCGAGTTCGAGGACATGACCCCCGAGGAGGCGCGCAATCTCTTGATCGCGCGACTGCTCGCGTACAAGCAGTTCAAGAATGCGGCCCTGGAACTCGCGGCGCGCTACGAGTCCGAGGCGCTCATGCATCCTCGCGCGGCCGGTCTCGAGGAGTCGTTCCTACAGCTCATGCCGGACTACCTCGAGGGAATCACGCTCCACGGGCTCGCCGTCATCTGCGCGGACCTCGTCCACAGACGCGACATCTTCCTGCTCGAGGCCGACCATGTGGCCTCGGCACCCATCAGCCTGGAGCTCCACGTGGAGGGCGTTGCCCGCATGATGACCGGACGCAAGCGCGCGACCTTCCGCGAGCTGGTGGCCGAGGGTGCATCGGTGGAGGAGCTCGTCGTGACGTTCCTTGCGATACTCGAACTCTACAAGCGTGGACTCGTGCGGCTTGAGCAAGCCCTCGAGTTCGGTGACATCGAGATAGTCGAGACAGGTGGTGAGGCATGACCCGCGAGAACCCTGCGCTCCGGGGCGCCATCGAGGCGCTGCTGTTCGTCTCCGACGAGCCTGTCGCCCCGTCGCGCCTTGCGAAGATCCTGGAGACCGGCACCGCGGAGGTCGAGTCGGCGCTCAGAGCGCTCGCCGCCGAGTACGTGGACGACGACCGCGGCTTCCAGCTGCGCGAGGTGGCCGGAGGGTGGCGCCTGTACACGCACCCTGCGTTCCACAGCCAGGTGGAGGAGTACGTGCTGTCATGGGACACCCGCAAGCTCTCCCAGGCGGCGCTCGAGGCTCTGGCGGTCGTCGCGTACCACCAACCGGTGAGTCGCCAGGGTGTCAACGCCGTCCGCGGCGTCAACAGTGAGGCGGTCATCTCCTCGCTCATCGAGAAGGGCCTCGTCCGGGAGATGGGACGTGATCGCAACGCGGGAAACGCGATCCTTTACGGCACGACACGCACGTTCCTGGAGCGTTTCGGTCTCAAGGACCTGGCCGAGCTGCCACCGCTCGAGGAGTTCGCGCCCGATCCCGAGACCGAGCGCGCCATCCGCGAACGGCTCAACGCCCTCGAGGGCAGTGCGTTTGACATCGATGACGACGACACCGAAGACGAGGTCGAGCGTGACGAGCCCGACGACGACGAAGAGTGACACGGGCCCCGAGGCCGAGCCCGAGCGTCTGCAGAAGTACCTCTCGCGTGCGGGCGTGGCCTCACGCCGCGCCGCCGAGGAGATGATCGTCGCCGGTCGCGTCAGCGTGAACGGCACGCTCGCCTCCGGACTCGGCGTGAAGGTGACGGCCGGGGCCGATGAGGTCCGGGTGGACGGAGCGCTCGTGGAGCCCCCGACGACGCTGTGGTACCTGATGCTCAACAAGCCCGCAGGTGTCGTGACCACGCTTGACGATCCGCAGTCGCGGCCCACCGTGGCGCGGTACATCCCTGATGGCGCGCCGCGGCTGTTCCCGGTGGGCCGACTCGACTTCGCCACCACAGGTTTGCTGCTGCTCACCAACGACGGGGACCTCGCCCACAGCCTTATGCACCCGCGCTTCCACGTGACCAAGGTCTACCACGCCGGTGTTGATGGCGTGCCCGATGCGGCGGACCTGCGCTCACTGCGCGAGGGGATCGATCTGGACGACGGCCGCACTGCACCGGCCGGCGCCCGCGTGCTCTCGCGCGAGGGTTCCCGGGCGTCGAGAGTGGAGATCACGCTCCGGGAGGGCCGCAAGCGCCAGGTGCGCAGGATGCTCTCGGCTATCGGCCATCCGGTCCGCTCGCTCGAGCGCATCGGGTACGGGCCGCTTACTCTCGGCAAGCTCGAGCAGGGGTCGGTACGCGCGTTACGTGACGAGGAGGTTCGCGCGTTGCGTGGAGCCGTCACAGGGGGTGCGCGATGATAGCGGTTCTCACCGGGCCTGTCAGAAGCGGCAAATCCACGATGGCGCTCTCGCTCGCGCTGGCACGCGGCAGCGCGGTCACGATAGCCGTGGGCGGTCGGGCCGACGACCCCGAGATGACGCGCAGGATAGCGGCGCACAGGGCCGAGCGCCCCGCGTCCGTGGCGGTGCTCGAGGTAGGGGAGGACCCGGCGTGGGTCTCGGCGGTCGATCCGGAGGCGTGCCTGCTCGTGGACTGCCTCGGGACCATCCTCGGCCGTTCGCTCGCGAGCCTCGTGCCCGATGGGGATGTGACCGCGACATCTGAGGCCGAGGAGCGTGCTACTCGGGTCGCCGATGCGCTCATAGGCGCCCTCGTGGCACGGCACGGTCCCACCGTGGTCGTGACCAACGAGGTGGGATGGGGCGTCGTGCCCCCAACCCCTCTCGGCAGGCTGTTCCGCGACACGCTCGGACGCGCCAACCGGACGCTGATCGACAAGGCCGACGCCGCGTGGCTCGTGGTGAGCGGCCGTGCCATCGACCTTAAACGACTCCCGCAGGAGGTAGCATGGCCCAGCACGTGACGACGCCCGGACCCATCGAGCGCGAGATGCTCGAGATCATCGCATCGGTGCGATCGATCGACCCTGCCGCCACCGAGCGCGCGTGGGAGCGCCTCGACTCGCTCACTAAACCACCCCGGAGTCTCGGCAGGCTTGAGGAGATCGCATCGCGTGTCGCCACCGTTCAAGACGACGTGCGGCCAGCAGGCTCGCCTTCGGCGATCGTGCTGATGGCGGGAGACCACGGGGTGACCGCCGAGGGCATCTCGCCGTGGCCGTCCGAAGTGACATGGCAGATGGTCGCCAACTTCAGCGCGGGCGGTGCGGCCATCAACCAACTCGCCGGTCACGTCGGCGCGCGGCTGGTGGTGGCCGATGTCGGCGTGCTCGCCGACACGAGCACGCTGCCCGGCGTCGTGCAGGCGAAGGTGCGCCCGGGCACCGCGAACCTCGCCGAGGGCCCTGCGATGAGTCGCGAAGAGGCCGCGGCGGCGTTCATGACAGGAGTGCGGCTTGCGCGCGACCTCGCCGACAACGGCGTCGTGATCGTTGGCACCGGCGAGATGGGCATCGGCAACACGACGCCTGCTGCCGCGCTCGTGGCGGCGTACACCGGTGCGGAGCCTGCGACCGTCGTGGGTCGTGGCACCGGACTCGACGATGCCGGGGTCGCACACAAGGCCGTAGTCGTTGCGCGCGGGCTGGCGGCGAACCCGCCGAACGGCGACGACCCCTTCGGCACCCTTGCCGCGCTCGGCGGCCTGGAGATCGCCGGCATGACCGGCGTGATCGTCGGGGCGGCCGCATCCGGCATCTGTGCGGTGGCCGACGGGTACATCTCCGGCGCGGCGGCACTTGCCGCGGTGCGCATCTGCCCGGCGTGTGCCGCATACCTGTTCCCGTCACATCTATCCGCCGAGCCCGGTCATCGCGTCGCGCTCGAAGCGCTCGGCCTGACGCCGGTGCTCGAACTCGATATGCGCCTCGGCGAGGGCACCGGCGGCGCGCTCGCCATCGGCATCATGAGCGCCGCATGCGCGATGATGAGCGGCATGGCCACGTTCGCCGAGGCCGGCGTGAGCGAGCGCGCGGACGCATGAGGCTGGTCGCAGACATGCTCACCGCTGTACGGCTACTGACCGTCGTGCCGATCGGCAGACGGGAAGGGGAGCATCCTGCACGCTACTTCCCGCTGGTGGGATGGCTGTTTGGGGCGCTCGCGGCGGGGATCGCGTCCGGCGCCGCCGCACTCGACTCGGCCGACGGCCTTGGCGCGCTGCTGACCGCGGCTGTCATCGTGACCGCCTGGGCGCTGCTCTCGGGCTTCATGCACCTCGACGGTTTGGCGGACTCGGCCGATGGGATCGGCGTGCGCGGGGATGCCAAGCAGCGTCTCGAGGTGATGCGGGACTCATCGATCGGCGCGTTCGGCGTGATCGCGGTCGTGCTGGTGCTCGTGCTGGAGGTCGCGGCGATCGCGATGATCGTGGAGAGCCGGTCGTGGTGGGCGCTCGCAGCCGCGCCGGTGCTCGGACGGTTTGGAGCCGCGGCGGCGCTCGTCTGGAGGACGCCGGCATCGTCGCACGGCCTCGCTGCGCGCTATGCCGAGAGGCCGGCCGCAGTCGCGGTGCTGGCGATGTTGGTGCCGGTGGCCGCGCTGCTGGTCGCCCCGAGTCCCACCCGCGTCCTCGTCACGCTCCTGGGCGTCGGTGTTGCCCTTGTCGTCCCGGGACCGTCCGTGCGACGGCTCGGCGGCATCACCGGCGATGTGCTCGGCGCCACCATCCTGCTGACCGAGACAGCCGTGCTCGTTGCGTGCGCGCTTGCGGGAGGCCTGGCATGAGTGACCCTGCCCACGAGATCCTCGTCATCCGGCATCCGGAGACGCTCGCCAACGCTTCCGGTCACCTCATCGGCAGAAGCGACTCGCCGATCTCCCCGCTCGGCACGGTTCAGACAGCAGCGCTCGCGCGGCACGTTGCCGAGTGGCAGCCGGAGATCATCTTCTCGTCGCCACTCGGCAGGGCGCTTGATACCGCGCGGGCGATCGCGCCGGGTGGCACCCCGGTGGAGCTCGTCGATGATCTGATGGAGATCGACTTCGGTTCCGCCGAGGGGCTCACCTGGGCCGAGTTGAGATCCCGCGGCATCGCGCTCGACTACAGCGGCGGTCCCGTGGCACCCGGCGGAGAAGCGGGGGTGGACTTCATGGCACGCGTGGGGCGCGCGGCAGCGCGGGTGGCCGATGGCCCATCTCGTGCGGCTGTGGTGACGCATGGTGGCATGTTCCGGCATCTGCTGACCACGTGGCTGCGGCTTCCCGCGGAGGCCGCGTGGCGCTTCGAGGTCCCCAACGCCGGGATGGCGGTCGTCAGGCTGCACGCCGACACAGGTGTGCTCGAGCGGCTGGGGCCGCCACTGTCGTCGGCGTAGGTTCCGGGCGCGATGGTCGTGACGTGCGCGCGGAACCCGCTCTCGTGGGGTGGTTTGGATTCCGTTAAGAATACGGTAGACTGTACGTAGTAACGTATCTTCTCGGAGGTGCCCATGGTTCAGCTCCGCCCATCCACCGATGTTCGGCCAGTCACCGAGTTCCGCGCCAACACGTCAGCAGTTCTCGATCAGGTCCACGCCACCAAACGCCCGGTCATCCTGACGCAGCACGGGCGGAGCTCGGCCGTCCTTATGGATGTCGAGGTGTACGAGGGACTGCTCGACGAGATCGCCCTTCTCCGGGCCGTCCGTGGCGGCGAAGAGGAGATGCTTGCGGGCGAGGTCACCACGCACGATGAGGTTGAGGCGCGTGCGCGTGCCAGGTTCGCCGGGTGAGGGTCGTCTGGACACGCCAGGCGGAGTCGCTGCTCGACGAGGCGCTTGACTACATCGCCGCAGAGCAGCCTGCGGTGGCGCTTCGCTGGTTCGACGACACGATGGAGCGCATTCGATCCCTTGAGCGCTTTCCCGATCTCGGCCGCATGGTACCGGAGCTGCAGCGTCCGGAGATCCGCGAGATCCTGGTCGATCCGTATCGCGTGCCCTATCGCCGTGATGAGCATCAGATCACGATCCTCGCGGTACTCCATGACCGCAGGCTGCTGAGCCTGAGCGGTTCGAACGAGGAGTCTAGGTAGCCGCTCCGCATCGTTCGCGTGGCCGAGTTCCTGGTGCAACCCTGACCCGACTGCCGCACACGCTCTTGCACGCCTCGTCGCCCTGCGGGACAATGCTCCCCAACCCTGCGCCTGGAGGCGACGCTGTGGACTGGGACCTGATGATCCGTGAGGAGCTGCACCCCCTGGTGCCGTACCCGCCCGGGCTGCGTGAGGACCAGGTCCAGGAGCGCTGCGGCAGCGCGACGATCGTGAAGCTCTCCAGCAACGAGCACCCCGCAGGGCCGTTCCCCTCGGCGATCGCCGCGATCACCGCCGAACTCGGCTGTCTCAATCGCTACCCCGAGGGCTCTTCCGAGGCGCTTCGCGCGAAGCTGTCCCAACGCCACAACGTCCCGGTCGACCAGGTGGTCGTAGGCGCGGGCAGCAACGAGCTGCTCCGGCTCGTCGGCCAGGTGGTCCTGCGTCCGGGAGACGAGATCGTCTACGCATGGCCGTCGTTCGTCGTCTACCCGATGGTCGCGAACATCTTCGGCGCCACGCACGTGAAGGTACCGCTGGCCGAAGGCGAGGTCCACGACCTCGAAGCGATGCTCGCCGCCATCACCGAGCGGACGCGTATCGTCTTCCTCTGCAATCCCAACAACCCCACCGGCACCATCGTCACCCGTGAAGCGTTGGAGAGCTTCCTCGAGCGGGTGCCCGATCACGTGCTGCTCGTGCTCGACGAGGCGTACTTCGAGTTCGCAACCGACGCCGCGTATCCCGACGGGCTCGACTACTTCGATGGCGAGCGCCCGCTCGTGGTGCTGCGCACGTTCTCTAAGATCTACTCGCTTGCGGGCCTGCGCGTCGGGTACGGCTTCGCGCCCGCCCGCCTCGTGCGCGCGATCGACTGCGTGCGCGAGCCCTTCAACGTGAGTACCGTCTCCCAGGTGGCCGCTCTGGCCTCACTTGACGACGAGGCCGAGGTGCTGCGGCGCCGGGAAGAGAACCAAGAACAGAAGACGTACCTCTATTCGGGCTTCGACCGGCTCGGCATCTCCTGGGTGCCGTCGGAGGCGAACTTCGTCTACATCAAGACGGAGCGGCCGGTCGAAGTGTTCGAGGCCCTGCTTGCCGAGGGGGTCATCGTCCGCGACTTCGGGAACGCACCTGCACTGCGGGTGACGGTGGGAACACCGGAGGAGTCACGGCGGGTCGTCGAAGCATTCGAGGCGGTCGTCACCCGGCTCGGCAGCGTATAGTCACGCTGTGGGCACGTGACGGCCTCCGAAGACCGTCACAGAGCACGCGGATGCGCGTGCGCGATAGGGGTGAGGCGCCATGCTCGTCATCATGAAGGACCATGCGTCGCAAGGCGACGTGCAGCACGTCGTCGATCTGCTGACCGAAGCCGGTGCCGAAGCGCACCTGTCGCGCGGCGAGATCAAGACCATCATCGGCGTCATCGGCGACCGTGAGGTCATCTACACGCTCGAGCTCGAAGGGCTGGCCGGCGTCGAGCAGGTCGTCCGGGTCCTCAAGCCGTTCAAACTCGTCAGCCGCGACTTCCAGCCAGAAGATACGGTGGTCCGCGTCGGCGCGGCCACGCTCGGCGGGGGAGCGTTCGGGGTGATCGCCGGTCCGTGCTCCATCGAGTCCGCCGAGCAGATGCTCGCCGCCGCGCGCGCGGTGCGTGACGCGGGAGCCACGATGCTGCGCGGCGGTGCGTACAAGCCGCGTACGAGCCCGTACGCGTTCCAGGGGATGGGCGTCGAGGGGCTCAAGCTGCTCCGCGAGGCCGGCGACGAGACCGGTCTGCCCGTGGTGACCGAGGTCCTCGACGTTCGCGATGCCGCTACGGTGGCCGAGTACGCGGACGTCCTCCAGGTCGGCGCACGCAACATGCAGAACTTCATGATGCTCGACGAACTCGGCACGATGCGGAAGCCCATCCTGCTCAAGCGAGGGCTGGCGGCAACGATCGAAGAGCTGCTTTCCGCTGCCGAGTACGTGCTCAAGGGCGGCAACCGCGACGTGATCTTGTGCGAGCGCGGCATCCGCACCTTCGAGACCTACACACGCAACACGCTCGACCTGGCGGCGGTGGCGGCGCTCAAGACGCTGACCCACCTCCCGGTCATCGCGGACCCGTCGCACGCCACCGGTCGCCGTGACCTCATCGCGCCGATGGCTCGCGCGGGGATCGCCGCCGGTGCCGACGGCCTCATGATCGAGGTGCATCCCGATCCGGAGCACGCACGCTGCGACGGGCCGCAGTCGCTCACGCCGGCAGACTTCGGCGCGCTGATGACCGATCTCGAGCCGCGGATCGCGCTCGAGGGCAAGTGGAGCGGGGTGGACGCGTGAGCATCAGGCGCGTAACGGTCGTCGGCCTTGGGCTGATCGGCGGCTCTGTGGCGCTTGCCGCCGCCAGAACGCCCGGCGTGCTGGTCCGGGGCGTGGACCCGGACGCCGAGACGCTTGGCTACGCGCTCGAGCACGGGATGGTCGCCGAGGCGGCAAGCCCTGAGGACGCGGCCGCGCGCGGCTGGTTCAGCGAGCACATCAGCGACCTCGTTGTTCTTGCCGCGCCGGTTACCGCCACGCTCGAATGGCTGGACCACCTCGCGGAGCTCGGGTACACCGGCATCGTCACGGACGTGGCGTCCACCAAGGCCGCGATAGTCGAGCTCGCCGAAGCGCACCGCGGGGTCTTCCGATTCGTCGGCGGGCATCCCATGGCCGGCTCCGAACGCAGCGGCGTGGCGGCGGCCGCAGCGACGCTCTTCGACGGCGTCTACTACATCCTCACACCCGCGCCATCCACCGATATGGACGCGTACCGAAAGGTACACGCGTTCGTCACCTCGCTCGGCGCACGCGTCGTGTCCGTTGAGGCCCCGGCACACGATGAGGCGGTCGCGATCGTAAGCCACGTCCCGCACGTTGCAGCCGCCGCACTCGTGGAACTCGCAAGCGAGCGGGCCGGTTCGGCGCACGCCGACCTGCTGCGGCTCGCGGCGGGCGGCTTCAAGGACATGACGCGCATCGCGGCCGGCTCTCCGGAGCTGTGGACCGGCATCTGCCTCGAGAACGCGGGGGCGGTGGTCAGTGGCCTCGCAGGCCTCGAGCGTGTGCTTGCCGAGTTCCGCGGGTATGTGGCCGCCGGCGACGTGGCTGCCGTGCGCGCGTGGCTCGCACGCCCGGCCGACGTCCGCCGGTCGCTGCCCGCCCAGTGGGTCCCGGCCACGACGCGGCTCACCGAGCTGCTCGTCCCGGTGACCGACCGCCCGGGCGTGGTCGGCATCGTTACTACCGCGGCGAGCCGTGCAGGCTGCAACATCGAGGACATCGAGATCGATCACCAGTCCGAGGACAGTGCTGTCCTGCGCCTCGTGCTCACCGATGAGGGTGACGTCGAGAAGCTGGCATCCGATCTCGCCGCCTCCGGCTTCGAACCGACCCTTCGCCCGCTTGAAGAGGAGGCGTGATGGACCTAGTTCTCACGCCGGCCAGTGCGCCGCTTTCCGGCACCGTGCGCGTTCCCGGCGACAAGTCGGTCTCGCACCGCTCGGTCCTCTTCGCCGCCATGGCGCACGGCGTGTCGAGGCCCACCGGCGTGCTCGACAGCGCGGACGTGCGTGCATCGGTCGCGGCGGTGCGGGCACTCGGTGCCCACGTCGAGATCACCGCCGAGCGCGACGGCGTGCTCGACCTGGAGATCACGGGTTGGGGCGAGCGCGGCCCGCAGCCGCCGGAGGGCCCCATCGACTGCGGCAACTCGGGCACCACCGCCCGTCTGCTCACCGGCATCCTCGCGGGCTGGCCGATCGAGGTGACGCTTGCCGGTGACGAGTCGCTCTCGGCGCGTCCGATGGGTCGGGTCACCGGTCCGCTCTCCGAGATGGGCGCGCGCTTCGAGTCGGCCGAGGGCGGGCGGCTTCCGCTCCGGATCTCCGGCGGCGGGCTGCGCGGCATCGAGTACGCCTCGCCGGTCGCAAGCGCGCAGGTGAAGTCGGCCGTGTTGCTCGCGGGCGTGCGTGCCGAGGGGACCACCTCGGTCACCGAGCCTGCACCGAGCCGCGATCACACCGAGCGGCTCCTCCCGGCCTTCGGCGTGCCGGTGGCAACCGACCCCGCGTCGCGCCGCGCCTCGGTGACCGGCCCTGCGCCGCTCCACGCGTACGACGTCGCCGTTCCCGGGGATCCCTCCTCGGCGGCCTTCTTCGTCACGGCGGCACTTCTGGTGCCCGGCAGCGAGGTGACACTGCCCGATGTGTGTCTCAACCCGACGCGCGTCGGATTCCTGCGAGTCCTCGAGCGCATGGGAGCGGACCTCACCGTGGCGGAGGGCACGGCCATCGGCACCGAGCCCGTCGGGACGATCGTCTCGCGGTATACGGCCGAGCTCAGGTCCACCACGATCACCGCGGATGAGGTGCCGTCTCTTGTGGACGAGATCCCTGTGCTCGCGCTTCTCGCCACCCGCGCGCGTGGCGTCACGCGCTTCACCGGCGTGGGCGAACTCCGCGTGAAGGAGTCCGACCGGCTCGAGGCCATCGCGCACGCTCTGGCGGCCTTCGGCGCTCACGTCCGCACCGGCCCCGACTGGCTCGAGGTCTCCGGTCCGACGGCGCTTTCCGGCGCCACCGTCCCGTCGCTCGGTGACCACCGCCTCGCGATGGCGTGGGCCATCGCCGGACTCGTGGCGTCCGGTGCTACCACCGTCACCGGATTCGAGGCGACGGACGTGTCGTATCCGGGCTTCCTCGGCGATCTCAACGCCCTCGGCGCGGACATCGCCGGGTCGTAAACGCATGCTAGAATGCCTGTGCCTCATCACGACACGGGGAGACGCCACGTGATCATCGCCATCGACGGACCCGCCGCCAGCGGCAAGTCCACCGTCGCCAAGGCCGTCGCATCCCGCCTCGGCATCCAGTATCTCGACACCGGCGCCATGTACCGCGCGGTAGCGTGGCTCGCGCTCAAGCGTGGGATCGCGCCCGATGACGCCGCGCTCGTGCCCGCGCTCGCCGTCGAGCACCCCGTCACCTTCGCCTACACTGACGGCGCACCGCTGCCCACCGCGGTCTACATCGCCGGTCACGACGTCACCCGCGGCGTCCGTTCACCCGAGGTCGACGCCAACGTGAGCGCGGTCGCGAGCATCGCTGCGGTACGGCACGCTCTTGTCGCGCAGCAGCGGCAGCTCGCCGGTGAGCGCGATACCGTCGTAGAGGGCCGCGACATCGGTACGGTCGTCTTCCCGCAAGCCGAGGTCAAGGTGTTCCTCACCGCATCGGCTGACGAGCGGGCTCGTCGGCGGCAGATCGACCTTTCGGGCGCCGGTCACGCCGTCGAGCAGGCCGAGGTCCGCGATCGGCTCGAGCGGCGCGACCACCTTGACTCGACGCGCGAGGCCAGTCCGCTCGGCCAGGCCGAAGACGCCGAGCTCCTCGACACCACCGGTCTTAGCGTTGACGAGGTGGTGGACGCGATCGTCGCGCGCTACGAGGCCGCGAAGTGAAGGGGTTCGCCGTCGCCCGGTTCCTGCGGGTCTCCGTCGCCCGGCTGCTGCTGGCCATCTTCCGCACGCGCATCTACGGCGCCGATCGCATCCCTTCGGGAGGCGCACTGCTCGCGGGCAATCACATCTCATACATGGACCCCATCCTCTTGTGGTGCGCATCGCCGCGCCCGGTGCACTTCATGGCCAAGCGCGAACTGTGGGACAGCCGGATCATCGGGTGGGTGCTCCCGCGGTTGTGGGCCTTTCCGATCACGCGCGGCGAGCCGGACCGGCACGCGATCACCACGGCAACCGAGCTACTGCGAGCCGGTGAGCTCGTCGGCGTCTTCCCCGAGGGCACGCGCCAGACAGAATCGGGCGAGTCGCTCGGCGAGGCCCAGGGTGGCACGGCGTTCATCGGCTTGCGTGCCGAGGCGCCGATCGTGCCGGTGGCCTTCGTCGGGACGGACGATGTGTGGCCGCGTGGAGCGCGCTTTCCGCGACTCGCGCGCACCGCGATCCACTTCGGCGAGCCGGTCTATCCGCTGTCCATCGAGCCCGAAGCGGGTCGCAAGCAGCGCGTCGCGGCCATCACCCGTGTCATCATGGAAGGCATAGCCGCC
>JAXMLJ010000104.1:0-6323 GCA_034368805.1 Coriobacteriia bacterium | reverse complement strand
ATCGCGGGACAGCGTCTCGTCATCTCGCTCTCTCCGTTCAAGCCCCAGCCCCGCGGATTCTCCGAACTCGGCATGTCCGAGGCGGAAACGCGCGCGCTGGGCGCCATGGTCGAGCGGGGACGGGGCATCCTGCTGGTCTGTGCACCGGTGGCCGCCGGATCAGCACGACGTACTATGCGCTCCTCGCTCACGCGGCCGCGTCGGGCAAGACCGTCTACTCGGTGGAGCAGTCCATCGAGCATGAGATCCCTGCGGTCGCGCAGGTCATGATCGAGCCTGGCGGCCCGTCGCCGGCCGCCTACATCGCGGCTGGCATGCGACAGGACACGGACATCATCGCGATCGACGGCCTTCGCACGGTCGAGGACGTGCATCTCGCGGTGGAGGCCGCCGGTTACGGCAAGCTCGTGGTTGCGACGTTCCCCGCCGCGGACATCGCCGCTGGCGTGCGGCGCATGCTCGACCTCGGTGCCGAGCCACACAGCCTGGCCGCGGCCCTCACGCTTTCGGTCGGGCAACGCCTCGTCCGGCTGAACTGCCCCAACTGCTCGATGGAGACAGACGGCCGTCTCGCTGTTCGGATCCCGGGCGCTCCCGGAGACATCGCGGACAGGGCCGGGACCGGCTGTCCCAACTGTGGCAAGACCGGCTTCCGCGGCGCCACCGCGCTGCACGAGGTGTTGCCGTTCACTGAGCCGGTGCGCTCGGTGGTCGGCAAGGGGGGATCGACCGAAGACATCGCCAACGCGGCGATGGCAGCGGGCATGAGGCCGCTCGTGGTCTCCGGTCTGGCGAGGGTCAAGTCCGGCGATGTCAGTGCCGAGGAACTCAACAGGGTGTTGAGATACGCAGACTGAACGGAGTAGTCGGTGCCACGCAAGAAGAAAGACAGCGAGACGCCCGCAGCTCCGGTAGCGGATCCGCAGGCAGTTGCTCCCGCGTCCGACGACGTCACGGAGGACGTGACCGCGCCGGTTGGAGTGACCGATGAGGCCGACTCGAAGCCAGGCGCCGACGACGTGCCGCGGGCTCTCACGTTCCGGCTCGGCGAGCAGCTCTACGGGCTTCCGATCGAGTCGGTCCAGGAGATACAGCAGATCGTCGAACTCATGCCGATGCCGGACGCGTCGCCGGCCCTCGTCGGACTGCTCGATGTGCGCGGACTGGTCGTTCCCGCCGTCGATCTTCGGGTACTCGTCGGAATGGAGCGACGGGAGTATACCCTCGAGACACCGATGGTCTTCTGCCTCGTGCACGGACAGGTCGTGTGCCTGATCGTGGACTCGGTGGAGGACGTGGTCGAGGTGCCGGAAGGCTGCATGCAGCCTCCCACGAGTCTGTACGCGCTTGCCGACCGGATGCTTGGCGTGTGCAGACTCGCACAGGGTCTTGTGATGATGTTCGATCTCGAGCGGCTGGTGCCAGACGAGGCGCTGAGCGTTGCCGCAGCGGCGGGTGGGGAGTGACTATGACCGAGGCAGGCCCGGCCCACCGGTTCCATGCGGATGAGGATCGAGCGATACTTCGTCGCCGGGCCGAGTCCCTGGCGCAGGCGGGCGAAGAAGCGATCGCCATAGAGACGGTCGGGCTGCTCCTCTTCCGGCTTGGAGAGGAGTGGTACGCGGTGCCCATCGAGCGGGTTCGCGAGATCTACAACGAATACGCTGTGACCCGGGTCCCGCGCGTTCCGGACTTCGTCCTTGGGGTGGTCAACGTTCGTGGCGAGATCGTCTCGGTCACCGACATCGCGACACTGATGCGGGTTCCCAGCCGGACTGTGATCGATCTGGGTGACGAGAAGCCGCCGGCGATCATCGTCGCGAACGACACATGCTCGAGCGCGATCGTGGTCGACGAGATCGGCGACATCGTGGATGTGCCGAAAGGCTCGGTCGAGCCGCCCCTGTCGACGCTCGACAAGTCGCAGGTCGAGTACATAGCCGGTTCCGTGTTCATCGAGGGTCGGCTGATCGGTATCGTCAATCTGGAGAAGGCCCTCGAGCCCGTCGGCGAGAACACCTAGGAGAGACGCATATGTTCAAGAATCTCATCGACAAGGTCCAGAGCAGCTTTCTTCTCAAGTACTCGCTCGTGATCCTCGCGTTGGTCACGGCGGTTAACGTGATCCAGCTCACCGTGGCGTGGCTCGTCTTTGGCGGGTACCTCGAAGGAGAGCCGAACCTGCTGACGGATGCGGCCATCGTGGTCGGTACGTTCATGGTCCTGCTCGCAGTCTTCCTCTACCTGTTCGGTGTGATCGGCCGGAAGATGATCGCGCCGCTCAGTCTCGTCGTGCAGAGCGTACGTTCTGCGTGCGACGGGGAGATCGGTCACAAGGTCAACCTCAGCAGCAAGGACGAGTTCGGCGTGCTCGCGCGCTCCTACAACCAGATGCTCGACCTCATCGTGTACCTGATCACCCAGACGCAGGAGTCGTCCAATCGCCTCTCCGGTGCCTCGTCGGAGATTCTCTCGGCCACCGAGCAGCAGGCGTCGGGCGCAGCCGAGCAGGCGGCATCGATCAGCCAGACGACGGCCACCATGGAGGAACTCGCCGCGACCTACCGCCAGATCGCCGACAACGCGAACCAGGTGGTCAAGATGGCAGAAACCTCACTCGGCAGCGCCGAGTCGGGGCAGCAGGCGGTCATGAACACGCTCGAGTCCATGGAGCAGATCCGCGCGCGTACGCAGGCTTCGGCTAACAAGATCCTTCAGCTGGGCGAACGCAGTCAGCAGATCGGCCAGGTGCTGACCATCATCAACAGTATCGCCGACCAGACGAAGATACTCGCGCTCAACGCCGCCATCGAGGCCGCACGAGCGGGTGAGGCGGGCAAGGGCTTCTCGGTGGTCGCGATCGAGATCCGCAAGCTCGCCGAGTCGGTCGTGGACTCCACCGGCGAGATCGAGTCGATCATGACCGAGATACAGAGCGCCGCCAACGACCTCGTACTCTCGACCGAGCAGGAGCTCAAGCAGGTCCAGAGTGGCGTCGAGCTGGCAAACGTGACGGGCGACAGCCTCGAGCAGATCCTCGTGACGATCGAGCAGACCACCGTTTCGGCCAAGGAGATCTCAGCCGCGACCCAGCAGCAGAAGAGCGCTACCGATCAGGTGGTCAAGGCGATGCGTGAGGTCGCGTCCGTCGCGCAACAGACCGCCGCGGGGAGCCGACAGGTCGCCAGCGCGGCAGAGCAGCTCGCCAATATCGCGCGGGAATCGAGCCAGGTCGGCTCTGCGTTCAGGATCGTCAGCTAGTGCCCTGCGTCGCGGGCCTGAAGGAGTAACGGCATGGTCGAGTTCGACCGCTCGGCGTTCATCTCGAAGTTCCAGGAGGAGGCAACCGACCTCCTCCAGCGGCTGAACGAGGGCATCATCAACCTGGAGGCCGATCCGGCCAATCGGCCGATCATCGATCAGTGGCTGCGTGACGCCCACACGCTCAAGGGCTCCTCGCGCATGGTCGGCCTGATGGAGATCTCGGATATCGCGCACCGCATGGAAGACATCATGGTCAAGGTGCGCGAGGGCACGATCCCGTACACCGCCGACATGAGCGACACGTTCTTCGAAGCGCTCGACACGGTCGTCTTCCTCACGGAGAACGCCGGCAAGGACGCGGCCGCCGAGGCCGATCTCGAGGGCGTGACCGAGCGACTGGTCGCTCTGGCCAACAGCGACGTCCCCGCGCCGGAGGCGGGAGCCACTGTGGCGGCGGAGGTCACCGCCGCGGAAGCCGCGGCCGATGCAGCGGCGCTCGACGAGCGCGACGAGGATGCCGAGGCCGACGAACACGACGATGAGAGCCAGGATGCCGGGGACGGATCTCCGAGCGGGCCGAAGCGCGCCCAGCGAGAGGAGACGCTGAAGTCCAAGACCCAGGCGACCGTGCGTATCCGCACGAGTCAGGTGGATCGGCTGCTCAACCTCGTCAGTGAGGTCGTCATCTCGCAGATCAAGGCCGAGCAGCGGGCTCGCGACCTGCGCTCGGTATCCGGCATGGGCGCCGACGTCCACAACCTGTGGGGCCGCATCAAGACGATGCTCGGCATGCTGCCCGCCGACGAGCAGGGCGCGTTCCTGGACGACATCCGGCTACTCGACGACCTGTTCGGCGACCAGCGGCGTGCGCTCGTTGCGCTGGCCAAGGAGTACGCCGACGACATGTCGCGTACCTCCACCGTGGTCGCGGACCTGCAGGAGCACGCGATGGAGCTGCGCATGCTCCCGGTCAGCACGGTGTTCACGACCTTTCCCAGGGCCATGCGGGACCTTGCCAAGCAGTACAAGAAGGACGTCGAACTCATCATCGAGGGCGGAGACACGGAGCTCGACAAGAAGGTCCTCGAGGAGATCAACGATCCCCTCATCCACATCATGCGCAACGCAGTGGACCACGGCATCGAGCCGGAGGCCGACCGGGTCGCCGCGGGCAAGCCCGCCAAGGGGACGATCAAGCTCGTCGCACGCCAGGAGGGCGACCATATCGTCATCGAGATCAGCGATGACGGCGCGGGCATCGATCCCGACCGGGTGCGCTCCGCCGCCGTGCGCAAGGGCTACATCACCGAGTCCGAGGCCAAGTCACTGTCCGATCGCGAGGCGAGCTACCTCATCTTCGAGAAGGGCTTCTCGACTGCGGCTATCATCACCGAGCTGTCGGGTCGCGGCGTGGGGATGGACGTGGTGCGTGAGTTCGTGGTCGAGCGGCTCAAGGGCTCGCTCGATGTCGACTCGGTGCTCGGGCAGGGCAGTACCTTCAGACTCACCATCCCGCTCACGCTTGCGATCATCCGCGCGTTGCTCCTGCGCGTCAGTGGACAGACCTTCGCGCTTCCCACCTCGTCGATTGAAGAGACGCTGCGCGTCGAGTCGTCCGAGGTGATCAAAGTCGAGGGCCGCGAGGTCATCAGGCGCCAGATGCGGACGATCCCGCTCGTGCAGCTGCGCGACATCCTCGGTCTCGATCCGGTGTCGGCGCCGGAGAACAAGATCCCGATCGCCACACTCGGCTTCTCCGGTCACCGGCTCGGTCTGATCGTCGATGAGTTCGTCGGCGAGCAGCAGATCGTCATCAAGACGCTCGGCTCGCACCTCAAGCGTGTCGACAACGTCGCCGGTGTCACGATCCTCGGCGCCGGAGAAGTCGTACCGATCCTGAACGTGCCCGACCTGATGGCCAACGGCCGTCAGATGACCGGCATGCGCTCGCGTCGCGCGGGCAGCAAGGTCAAAGAGCAGGAAGGCGGCCCGCGCCGCGTGCTCATCTGCGAGGACTCCTTCACGACGCGGGAGCTCGAGCGTTCGATCTTCGAGGCTGCCGGCTACATCGTGGAGACGGCGACCGATGGCGCACAGGGGCTCGCCAAACTCCGCGAGGGCCTGAGCCCGGACGCGGTCGTCACGGACGTGCAGATGCCCAACATGACCGGCTTCGAGCTGACCAGGGCCATCAAGGCCGACGACATGCTGTCATCGATCCCGGTCATCATCGTCACCTCGCTCGAGCGTGACGAGGAGAAGGCCGAGGGCATCAACGCGGGTGCCGACGCCTACATCACCAAGTCGGTGTTCAACCAGGACACGCTCCTGGACACGGTCGAGCGGCTCATCAGCTGACGCAGATCACAAAGGGGGGCGTGTGACAGGCGGAGACACGATCCGCGTCTTGATCGCGGACGATTCACTCGTGGCCCGGGAGATGCTCTCCCAGATACTCGCGAGTGATCCGGCGATCGAAGTGGTCGGCATCGCACGCAACGGCCAGGAAGCGGTAGAGGCGGTCGCGCGCCTTAAGCCCGATCTGGTCACGATGGACATCCACATGCCGGTCATGGACGGGCTCGAGGCCACCGAGAGGATCATGGCCTTCACGCCTACGCCCATACTCGTCGTCTCGTCATCGGTCTACGGCGAAGGGATGGGCCGTGCGTTCGACGCGCTCGCTATCGGCGCGCTCGAGGTCATCAAGAAGCCCGAGCCGAAAGACTGGGCGGCGCTCGATGCCATCGGCCGGGATGTCATTCGTCGCGTGAAGATCCTCTCCCGGGTGAAGGTCATCACCCATATACGAGGGAGACGGAGCCCGGCGTACGGACAGCAGCCGGGCGCCGAGCGTGATGTGGATCGTTCGGCGGGCGCCGTCTCGCTCGTGGCGATCGGCTCGTCGACGGGAGGCCCCTCGGCGCTGCTCAACGTACTCGGACGGCTTCCTGCGGACCTGACGGTGCCCGTCGTCATCGCCCAGCACATCGCCGACGGGTTCGTGCCGGGGCTTGCCACCTGGCTCGACGCGGGCTGCAAGATCAAGGTCGCAGCCG
>JAXMLJ010000103.1:0-8045 GCA_034368805.1 Coriobacteriia bacterium | reverse complement strand
CGTTCTTCGGGTTGTTGACGCGCGCCACGGTGCGAGGCACGCCGAAAGCCACCTTGGCGAGTTGGCAGGCGACGAGGTTGTCGTCGTCGTCCCCGGTAGCCGCCACGAACACGTCTGCGCGGTTCACGCCGGCATCTTCCTGATAGACGGAGTCGCACCCGTCGCCGTGGATCACGAGCGCGCCGTCAGGCAGCTCGGAGGCCAGCTTGTGCGCGATGTCCTCCCGCTTCTCGATGAGCGCAACCGCGTGATCACGTTCGAGCAGCTGGCGAGCCAGATAGGATGCGACCTTGCCGCCCCCGTTGATGACGACGTACATCGCTCACTCCCCCATGAGGCGTTCGATCTTGGGAAACGCCTCGTCCTTGATCGAGCCGAAGATGATATCGCCCTCGTGCAGCACCATCTCACCGTCAGGCACGTGCGAGGCCGGACCACGCGTGACCGTGAAGATGCGGAAGCGGCGGGGGATCTCCAGGTCGGCCACGCGTCGGCCTTCCACGGCGGCTCCGGCCTTGAACTCGACGACCTCGATATCGTCGATGGTGTTGAGATGATGGCCGTGCCCCGCCTTGATCTTCTCCATGAGGTTCTCGGCCACGAGTGTCGTGCCACAGACGTAGTCCAAGTCGAGCTGCTGGTAGGTCCGCTCGCGGACCGGGTTGTACAGACGCGCGACCACATGCCGCACGCCGAAGATCTTGCGCGCGACCTCGGCGGCCATCAGGTTGGTGTTGTCGAGGTTGGTGACCGCCGCGAACGCATCGGCCGCACGTATCCCTGCCTGCTCGAGAATCTCTTCATCGAAGCCGAGCCCCCGGAGCGTCACGCCGTTGAAGGTGCTGCCGAGCCGACGGAACGCACGCTCATCGCGGTCGATGACGACGACGTTGTGACCCTCGACGGAAAGCATGGTGGCCAACTGGGAGCCGACTCGGCCACACCCGACGACGACGATGTTCATGTCTGCGCCCGTCCTTACGGTAGCGCGTGGTCAAGCACCAGCCCGCGAGTGCAACAACGCTCGACGGTACTCCTGGCACCACGCATCGTCAATACGTATGTCCCCTTCGGCTGCACGCACGCCGCGGAGCGGACATGGCCGAGCATGCAAGCGGGCGCCCCCGGAAGGAGCGCCCGCTCGAACACGCGCCTTAGCGTGGCTTCTTACGACTTGCCGATCTTGAAGATCTTGGTCCCGCACACGGGGCACAGGCCCTGGGTGGCCGGGCGGCCGTTCTTCATCACGATGTCCTGGGCGTCCTTGATCTCACGCTTGGACTTGCACTTGACGCAGTAACCTTCCTTGGCCGCCATGCGCCCAACCTCCTCGAGTCCGTTGACGTAGCCCCCCGCGGGGACCGGGTGTCACCTGAGGCATTCCTGCCCCCAGGAAACTATACACCGTTGTTACCCAGTGTGAAGCGGATTCGGTGAGCGGCCGCCACGGCGGCGGCTGAGCACAAGATGATCACGAGTCCCCATAGCGCCCCGGAGGCAACCCAGAACGGCAGCGGGAAGACCTCGATCAGCAGCGCTCCTTCGGGGAACAGCCACGTGCCCGACGCGAACAACAGGCTGTGGAACCAGGCGAAGAGCGCGTCGAAGTCAGCTGCTCCGGCAAGCACCGCCACACCTCCGATCGCGAGCAGCGACCAGCCCGCACCGGACAGAGCCGAAGCGACGACCGCGCGGCCTGCGCGCGTGCGCCTGCGTGCGAGCATCCAGGCCGAAGCGGCGAGCACCAGCCCGGGTGCGAGCCACCGGGCGGGCGCGAGGACATCGCGCACATCCGCAAGGTGAGATACGGCCGCTTCGTCGTAGGCAGCGCGGTCGCCGATCGCCATAGGCAGCGGTGGCGCCGCAGGGTCGGTCACGAAGCGGCGGACGTGCTCGGCTGTCTCGAGTGTGTCCGTGAGCCCAAGGCCCGTCCGGTCGGCCGAGCCGACCGCACCGACCATGAAGCGCACGTATGCCGGCGTGGTGAGAGGAAGGAGTGCGACGCCCACGATGGCAAGGGCCAGGATGAGCGCGAGAGAAGCGGCCTCGGCCCGGCTACTCCACGGTGCGGCAGGGCTACCCATCGTCTCCCCGCTCGCAGGTCCAGGTCGCGCAGACGCGATTGCCGCCTGCACGAGCCGCCCTCGAGAGCATCCGGTCGGCGGCGTCGAGCAGAGCGTCCGGCGAGTCGCCGTCAGCGGGGCCGAGCGCAACGCCGAGACTCGCGGTGACGCCGACCCCACTCACACGCACGCTGGCGATCGCTTCGCGTAGCTCCTCGGCGGTCGCAAGGACCCGCGCGCCGAGATCGAGCCGCTCGGAATCGGGAAGGGCCACCTCGGGCACGATGAGCGCGAGTTCCTCGCCGCCGACCCTGCAGGCGACGGTCACCGGGAACCCCGACTCTCCTGCTTTGGCACCGCTGATCTCACGGAGCCTGTCCGCGACCGCTGCGAGCAACCCGTCACCCACATCCACGCCGAAGGTCTGGTTGATCTCGCCGAACCGGTCGATGTCGGCGAGCACGAGCGCCAGCCCCCTGTCATTGCGGTTGGACCGCTCGACCTCCGTGCTCAGAACGCGGTGGAAGTACTGCCGGTTGAACAGGCCTGTCAGGTCGTCCATGAACGAGCTTTCCTGCAACTCGGTCTCGCGTTCCCGGATGGACTTCATCATGCGCAGACCGACGGTGGCCGAGCCGCCGAGCAGTGTGAGCATCCACAGGGACCGCAGCAGCACGTACGTTACCTCGGCATGCAACTCGTTGCGAACGAACGGCAGATCGACGTGGGGCAGGATCCCGGTGAACTCGGCAGACAGAACGGCGACATAGAGCACGGCGGCCGCACCGGCGACCATCCACACGTCAGATCGCCTCGGCAAGATGAACGCGGCCTCAAGGACGAACAGCAGGTACATGGCGCCGAACCACGAGTACACGCCGCCGCTGTAGTAGACAAGCACGGTGGTCACCAGCACGTCGAAGAGCAGCTGCGCCTGGTTGAGGAACGCTATGTTGGCGACCTTGCGGTATGTGAGTTGATAGAAGCTGTTGTAGGCGACCACGAAGACGAGCGCCGCGACGGGGACTTTCATGTCCGCGAGAAACGCGGCCACGTCGGTGGAGGATGCGTACACGGATGCCGCGATGGCCGAGAAGATTGCGAGCGCGACCACGACCCCCCAGCGGAGCTGTATCACGAGACGCACGCGCGCCACGTTGGCGCGAAGCGCCTCGATGTCGTACTGGGTCGGCTGCTCACGCCAGGAGACGACCGCCCCCCGAGCCAGCGTTTTCGCGATCCTGCTCTCGCCCACCGGACGCCTCCGTCTGTGGATTCGCAGCAACGAGTGCCGAGTGTATCAGGTCGTGAGGGTGCGAGTGCGTACGCTGGGTTCCGCCATGAGTTTCGCTATACTGAGAAGCTCCGGAGGTATGCATGTTCTCTGCCACAGCCACAGCCACATCGCTCGACGCACTCGTGACGACCCTCGGCCAGTGGGGGCGCTTCCTCGACCCGGCGATCCTCATCGCGGCGGCGGCTGTCGTGCTTGCGGCACTCGCCCCCGCCGCCCGGCGCTTCCTGCCGGCGGCACTCGGCGCGCTCACGGCGACGCTTGTGATCGGCGAGGTAGTCCTTGCATGGTTCCACCTGCGGCTCTGGGATCTGGCCGTGCTCGTCGACCCGGTGACCGGGCGCGTCAGCGGGTCGTTCGCGGTCCCTATGTGGATCGAGTCGGAGAAGCTGTACGTCTGGGCGCTCATCCTGACCGTCATCGCGCTCGTACTCCGTCGGCACAGAGCCGAGTTGCAGCCCACCCTCGCCGTCGCCGCCGCACTTCTCGCAACAGGCGCACTCGTGTGGGGCCGCCCCTTCGCCGAGCCGCTCCCAAGCTTCTTCGCCCAGTACGGCAGCTATCTCGCCGCGTGGAACTCGGGAGACGTCGGTATGGCCTCGGGGGCATTCCAGGGACTCGAGGGCTCGAGGCGCTTCTACTACAACACCTGGTATATGTGGGTGCACCCGCCGCTGCTCTTCGTGAGCTACGGAGCATTCGTGGCGTCGTTCGCGGCCACCGTGTTGATGATCGTCAAGCGCCGGAGCTCCTTCGAGCAGACCGCCTATCGGTGGGCGCGCTTCGGCTACCTGCCGCTGACCTTCGGCATGCTCATCGGCTTTCCGTGGGCGATACTCGCATGGTCGGGCGAGTCGTGGTGGTGGTCCGGCAAGGTCAACATGTCGATCATGATGTGGCTGCTGTACACCGCCTATCTGCACGCACGGCTCTACCTGCGCCGGTCGGGGATGTGGCGCGTGGTCGCGATACTTGCCGTCCTATCGTTCGTCGCACTCGTGCTGACGTACGTCACCACCTATGTCGTGCCCGGCGCGCACTCGGTGGTGTGAGAGGAGATGGCGATGGCCGAGAAGACCCGCATCCCGCAGTCTGGATCGTCGGCGGCCGCCGCGCCGGCGAGCGGTTGGGACTTCCTCCTCATGATGCTCACCGTGATGCTCCTCGGCGCACTCGGCACCCAATCGCTCATCGGCACCCTGTACGCATGGTGGGGCTACCGGACGCAACCGGGCTTCGAGATGACGGCGTACCCGGCGTTCATCGCGGTCATGAACGGTATCGCGGGCCCACTCGTGGTGGCGCTCGTCGTGGTCATGGGACTGTGCGTGCCGAAGCGGCTGCTCGCACGCCGTACACTCGCCGCGGTGTCGACGGTGATGGTGACTGTCGGCGTGGTGACGGCAGCGATCAGCGGCTCGATGGCGACAGGACTGGCAGTCTACCTCGGCCTCGCTGCGCTCATCCAGGTCGCGGTCGTGGTGCTCACGCTCACGGGTGCGCGGTCACTCACCTACGTGAGCGAGAGCCGGATCGCAAAGAGCGGTTCGGGGATGCTGCACCTCGGATTCATCCTGCTCGCGCTCGTGGTCGTAGCGCTGCAGCGGTCCCCGTACATGCTGCCGGTGTTCTACGTGTCGGCCGCGCTGCTCACCGGCGGATCGGCGCTCGCGTTCTATGCACGGTCGTCGTCGCGCACGGCAACGACCGATGAGGAAGCGGCCAGCTAGAGATCGCGGATCATCGCGGTCACGAACGCGGCCGCGGTCTCGATCGTGGTCTGCGAGACGTTCTCGTAGACGTCGGTGTGCCAGTGCCGATCCGGCAGCCGGCCGTTGATGTCGAACGCCATGACGCTCATCGCATGGAATCGCCGCGCCAACGCCGGGGTCGCGTCGGTCATCATGCCCCTGCCCGACTGCCCCTTCACCGAGAGCCCGCTCTCCCGAGCGGTCCGCCGGGCCTGAGAGACGAGCCGCCTGTCGGCACGGTAGCGGCGTCCATTCCCCTCGTCCGTGACGTAGGCGACCGTCCCGGCGCCCACGTTGTCGAGATTGATGATGAGCGCGTCACGGACGTCATCGGGATAAGCGTCGAGAAGGGCGCGCATACCCCAGCCGCCGGACTCCTTCGCGCCGGTCGCGACGAACCAGATCTCCTTCTCGGAAAGCGCCCGATCGACGTGCTCCGTCACGCGCCGACGAATGCGCGCCGCTTCGTCGGCGGTCGCCTCGCCACCTGCGGTGCCAGCCTTGAAGCCGAACTCGTCGTCTCCGTCACTCTCGATGTTGTCCCAGGTGCCGATCTCCTTGCCCGCCTTGCGGACGTCGAATCCGCGTCCGATGCCGAGCCAGTCCCGTATGCCCCGATGCTCCTCGCCGTCACGCGACCGACCGGGTGCGGCCTCCTCGAACGACGCCTCCTCGGCGACCTCGAGATCCAGACGCTCCTGGCCCTCACCGGGCTCCTCGTCACGCCACGCCGGACGCCCACCGACGACGGGTTCCACGGCTTCCGGTGACGGTTCTTCCCACAGTGAGCCGAGGTCGGCATCGGCAGCATCGGCTACACCAGCCTGTTCCCCGGCGAGCATCGGATCCGGCGTAGAGCCGACCGATGCGCGGGCGGGCGGAACGCCGTCGAGAGGTCCGGTCTCCCACCCGACATCGCCGAACCCGTCGAGCGGTATCGTCTGGGGCAACGGCGCCGGTTCGTCGCCGACATCCTTGTACTCGAGCAGAACGTCTTCCGGGACGACCTCGGCCTCGTACGCGACGTCAGCGCTGCGGCGGAGCGGCTGCGTCCGCTGTGAGGTCACGTCCGGCATCGGCACGGTCGCCTCCATGACGCCGAGCATCGCGGCCACACCGGAGGCGTTGTCGTTGGCGCCGTCGGTGGCGTACCCGAACACCTGCCGGTGCAGGTGGATGATGAGCGGCACGATCAGGTACGCCGACGCCGCGAGCGCGGCGTAGCCGGTCCAGGGCTTCCACTCGGCGGCCAGCGGCAGCGCACCGAGAAGGATGACCGCCGGAGTCGCCACGGTCGCCCACGTCGCGAGCCTGCGCAAGAGACCGGCATTCTTGGCAAGACCCGGGCTGTAGTCAAGTGAAGAAACGGCCGAGTCGTAGTGCGCGACGACGATCACGCGCTTCATGCGCTCGCCGCGACGCGCGCGCGGCACGTGCCGCGCGATGATGTTCTGGCTCGGGCCCTTGGGCAGGAAGCGGGAGACACCGAAGCGCGTGTCGAGATCGAGGCGTAGGACTACCGCGACCACCACAGCCAGCGCGAGCGCAGGCCAGCTGGAAACGAGTGACAGCGCCGCTGCGGCGATCGTGAGCACATGGTAGATGACGAACGCCCACGAGTGCGTGCGGACGCAGTCGAACTCCTGGCGCTCAACGTCCAGACCGCGAGCTGCGAGCACGTCTTCGATATACTCGGCCGCCTGCGCCTCGGCATCGGTCGTCGTCGGGCGCGGGCCGATGATCCCGGCAAGCTGGTGGACGTGCTCCATCACCTGCGACATCGCTCCTCCAACCCCTCCGCGCTGCTGTGACGCCGACCGGCGCACCTCAGGTCATGATACCGCAGCACGACGTCTGCTCACTGGCCGAGGAGCGCTTCGTCCACGATCGTGCGACGGATGGTCGACTGCCGCGTCTTGCCGTACACCTCGATCTGATCGATGGCCACGAGCCTGCCCGGCTCCGCCACCGAGAAGTACAGGATCGCTGCCCCGTGAGGGATGTGCGGGTCGGGTGTGAGTTCGGTGAAGTGGACTCCTCCGGTGGTGCCCACACCGAGGAACACGGTGTCGCCGACCCACTCGAGTATCGCCGTGTGGGTGTGACCGGAGAGCACGACCGGCACCGTGCCCGCGAACGGGACGCCGGTCGCGGGATCGTGCACCGCAACCACGTCCGGCGACCGGAAGCCCGGACCCGTCCGAGCGCCCAGCGTGCGAGCGACCTCGCGTCCGCGCTTCCCGGCCAACATCGGATCCGGCTCGACATCGGAGCCCGCGCCGGCCGGATCGCCGATGCCCAGGATGACCAGCCCGCGAGCGGTGGTGGTCGTCTCCCCGTCGAGGACACTCACCCGTCCGCTCCCGGCAAGAGCCGCACCGATCTCCGGAGAGTCGTGGTTGCCGGGCACGAACACGTACGGCCGGCGGCCGATTTGTGCCAGGACGAGCATCGACTCTGGAACCGTGCCGAAGTGGGTGATGTCGCCTGTGTCGATGATCAGCTCGACATCGTAGGCCGACGCGAGGTCGAGCGCGAGCTGCATGCCCACCGGATCGAGGTGAAGGTCGCTGACGTGGAGTACCCGGTACGTATCGGACAGCAAGCCGCCCGCAGCGAATGACTGCTCCACGCCGTAATAGGCGGCAAGGTCCGAAGCCAGCGAGCCGAGCTGCCGCTGCAGACTCTCGACGTCCGCGAAGCGCTGCTCGACGAGACTGAAGGCAGCGGGAGCGTGTGCCAGCACCCCTTCGAAGCGCGGCTCCGCGAAGGCGCCCGTATCCAACGTCGCGCCCGCGAGGACGATCGACCCCGCCACGAGGCTCACGCTGAGTGCAGCAGCCACGGCGACGACGCGCCCCGAACGCGTGAGCGCCCACGCTACCAGCCCCGCCATCGCGGTCGCCAGTAGCGCGCCACGCAGCGCTGCCGCGACCA
>JAXMLJ010000102.1:0-2561 GCA_034368805.1 Coriobacteriia bacterium | reverse complement strand
CAACTCGGATGCGACGGCGTCTTCGTGGGCAGCGGGATCTTCAAGAGTGGGGATCCTTCGGCGCGGGCAAAGGCCATCGTCGAGGCGACCACGCACTTCACGGATGCCGATATCATCGCGCGAGTCTCGCGCAACCTCGGCGAGGCCATGGTCGGCATCAACATCTCGGACATCCCCGACGCCGAGCGCATGCAGGAGCGGGGCTGGTAGACGTTCGGGTCGGCGTCCTCGCGCTGCAGGGCGCGTTTCGCGAGCACATCCTCGACCTCGAGGCGCTTGGCGCCTCGGCGGTCGCCGTGAGGCTTCCCCAACAGCTCGAGGCACTCGAGGGGCTCGTGATACCGGGCGGAGAGTCGACGGCGATCGCCAAGCTGATGCGCACCTACGGCTTCTACGACGCCATTCGTGCTCGCCACGGAGACGGCATGGCGGTCTGGGGCACGTGTGCGGGGGCGATCCTCATGGCGACCGACATCGCGGACGGGCAGCCGGACCTCGTGCCGCTCGGCCTGATGCACATCGTGGTGCGCCGCAATGCATACGGCAGGCAGGTCGACTCGTTTGAGACGGAGCTCGATTTTGCGCACGTGGGCGCACCGTTCCCGGGCGTGTTCATCCGCGCGCCGCTCATCGAGCGGACGGGGGATGACGTGGAGGTGCTCGCCCGGCACAAGGGCGAGATCGTGGCTGTTCGCGAGGGCGACCTGCTGGCCACCACCTTCCATCCCGAACTGACCGGTGACCCGCGTGTGCACCGGTACTTCCTCGATCACGTCGTCGGCGCACGCTAGAAGGGACCGATACGCCATGTCCGGACACTCCAAGTGGGCCACCACCAAGCACCGCAAGGCAGCGGTCGACGCAAAGCGCTCGGCGCTGTTCTCCAAACTCACACGCATCATCACCGTTGCGGCGAAGACCGGCGGTGACCCCAACCCCGAGAACAACGCCTCGCTTGCTGCCGCGATCGCGAAGGCCAAGTCGTACTCACTGCCCAAAGACAAGATCGATGTCGCCATCAAGAAGGCGTTTGCTGCGGGGGCCGACGAGGCGGCGTACGAGGAGGTCGTCTACGAGGGCTACGGGCCGGCGGGGGTGGCGCTGTACGTGGAGGCGCTCACCGACAACCGCAACCGCACCGCCGCAGACGTTCGAGCGGCGTTCACGCGCGCCGGCGGAAACCTGGGAGCCACAGGCTCGGTGGCGTTCCAGTTCGAGCGCAAGGGCGAGATCGCGGTGGATCGGGAGGGCGCTCCGGACGAGGACGAGATGATGCTGCTGGTAGCCGACGCGGGTGGCGAGGATCTGGAGACTGCCGAGGATGCGTATGTCGTCTACACAGCGCCGGCCGACGTGATGACAGTGAAATCGGCGCTCGAGGTGGCAGGCGTGCCGGTGAAGGGCGCGGAACTCGTCATGGAGCCCATCACGCCGACGGCCGTGACGGTCGAGGATGCGAAGAAGGTACTTCGGCTGGTGGATCGGCTGGAGGAGTCCGACGACATCCAGACCGTCTACCACACGATGGACTTCACCGACGAGATCGCGGCCGCACTCGAGCTCTAGGGGAGCCGCCGCTCACTGGAAGTAACTGACCTGCTTGCCCTGATGAAGGACGATCGGGGCGCCGGGATCGGTGTACCACTCCTCCGAGGGGGTCCCGCGGACGAGCCCGACGATCGGGGCGATGACGATCGTGCGCTCGGCGTACGTCTCAACGGCGACATTCACCGAAATGCGGAGGGTGTTGCCGCTCCCGGCAACCTGGTGGTCGTAGGCGACCACTCGGACTCCTTGAGACGCAGCCGCCGCAGTTGCCGCCGCCTGAGCTGTGTCGCGGTCGCTCGGCGCC
The DNA here is from genome assembly GCA_034368805.1 of Coriobacteriia bacterium. Lineage (GTDB taxonomy): Bacteria > Actinomycetota > Coriobacteriia > Anaerosomatales > Anaerosomataceae > UBA2272. The sequence goes on along the minus strand of JAXMLJ010000102.1, from coordinate 709 downwards.
ACGGCGGCGACGTCGAGCGCGGCGTTGGTTGCCGCCTTGAGGCCGCTGAAGCCGTCCGACAGCGCACTCGCCAGCCGGACGCCGTCGTTGAGTACCACGGCGACGACGATGAGGGTCAGCCCGAAACGTACGGCTTTGCGGATGAATATGAGCAGGCTGTCCACGGTTCGTTCTCCTTTGCGAACGCACACCGGTGCGAGAGGTCTATCGGCTGATTCTTCCGCGCGCTTGATTCGCGCTCACTTTACGCCCACTATACGCCGCGCTATCCTGAACATATGTTCGATTGTCATATCGGCAGGGGGTCGCGTTGATTGTCCTCGGCATCGACCCGGGTCTCAAGAACACCGGGTGGGGGGTCATCGAGCAGCAAGGGAGCACCTTGCGGTGTCTCGCGTACGGGTGTATCGCCACCGAGCCGAAGTACCCCGATGCCGAGCGGCTCGCCGAGATCCACCGGGGCCTTGTTGCGGTGATAGAACAGTACGCGCCCCACGAGGCCGCGGTCGAGAGCGTGTACTTCTCCACCAACGCCAAGACCGCGTTCTCCACGGGTCAGGCGAGGGGCGTGGCAATGCTGGCGGCCTCGTCGCTCGTGGTCGGGGAGTACGGCCCGGGAGAGGTGAAGCTGGCGGTGGTCGGCACGGGAGGCGCTGACAAGCGTCAGGTCCAGTACATGGTGCGCGCCATCCTCGGCCTTCCCCGCGAT
>JAXMLJ010000101.1:0-23885 GCA_034368805.1 Coriobacteriia bacterium | reverse complement strand
GCCCTCGGCGATCTTCTCCTGGATCGGCTCAGGCTTACCGGTCTCGGCTGCCTGTGCCTTGTAGATGGTGAGCTCGTGGGCCACGACGTCTGCGGGGACCTCATCGCGGCGTACGGAAACCGGCGAGGCCGCTGCGATCTGCATGGCGACATCGCGAGCGAAACCGCCGACCAGGGGCGATGCGGCAGCATCCTCGGACTGGGCGCTGACCTCGACGAGTACGCCGATGTTCCCGACGCCGTGGATGTAGACGGCCACGACGCCCGCCGGGGCCGAGCGCTCGTACCGGGCGAACCGGGTGATCCCCATGTTCTCGCCGAGCTTGCTCACGGTCTCGCCGAGAAGCTGCTCGACGGTGATCTCAGGACGCTCGCTGAACGGTCCGGCCAGAAGCGCCGGGACGTCGGCCGGAGCGCCGGTGCCGATCTCACGGGCCACGGTGGCGACGAACGACTTGAAGTCGGCGTTGCGCGCGACGAAGTCGGTCTCGCAGTTGACCTCGACGAGCACGCCGACGGCGCCGTCGGCACTCGTGTAGCCACCGATGATGCCTTCGTTCGTGGCGCGTCCGGCCCTCTTGGCGAGGTCCGCGAGTCCCTTCGTGCGAAGGATGTCGACGGCAGCCTCGAGGTCGCCATTGGCCTCGGTGAGGGCCTTCTTGCAGTCCATCATCCCTGCTCCGGTACTCTCCCGGAGCTCTTTGACCATGCTGGCGGTGATCTCCATGTGTCCTCCTCTACCGGCTGAATGCACCGGGTCGTGTGTCGTTCTGTGTGTCGCGCTCAGGCCTCGGCTGGCGCCTCGGCATCGGCGACCGGGGCGTCTACCTGGTCGGCGGGCACCTCAGTCTCGGTGACGGGCGCCTCGGCGGCGGGCTCGGCCACCGGTGTCTCCGGGACCGCTGCGATGGCCTCCACAGCGACGGGGGTGGTCTCCTCGGCAACCGGAGCAACGTCGACCTCGTCGCCGGGGACAGGCAGACCGGCGGCCCTGCGACCGTCGATGGCGGCGTCGGCGATCACACGGCAGATGAGGCTGACCGAGCGGATGGCGTCGTCGTTGCCCGGAATGACGTAGTCGACCTCGTCCGGGTCGGCGTTGGTGTCCACCAGGCCGATGAGCGGGATGTCGAGACGGCGTGCCTCCTTGACGGCGATGGCTTCACGCTTGGTGTCGACGACGAAGACGGCCTTCGGCGTGTCGGTCATGTCGCGGATGCCGTTCAGGTCGCGCTGCAGTTTCACCAGCTCGCGGCGAATGAGGAGGGCCTCCTTCTTCGGTCTCAGAGCGAGCGCTCCGGACTCCTCCATCTGCTCGAGCTCGAGCATCCGCTTGATGCGGCCACGGATGGTGACGAAGTTGGTGAGCATGCCGCCGAGCCAGCGCTGGTTGACGTACGGCTGACCGGCGCGTTCCGCCTCGCGGCGAATGGGGTCCTGCGCCTGCTTCTTGGTGCCGACGAGCAGCACGGAACCTCCACGCGCGGTGATGTCGCGAACAAATCGATACGCGGCGTCGACTTCCTGCAGCGTGCGCTTGAGATCGAGGATGTAGATGCCGTTGCGCTCGGTGAAGATGTACGGCTTCATCTTCGGGTTCCAGCGGCGGGTCTGATGACCGAAGTGCACGCCGGCCTCGAGCAGGTTCTTCATGGAAACGGACATGGTGGTGCCTCCTTCTTCGGTTGTTCCTCCGCCCGCTTCTTCTCCCTGTCGCGACCGGACGTCGTGCGTCCGGCACCTCGCGCGGGATCCACGGGCGTGTGTGATAAGAGCGGGGCGTAGGATACCACAGATGTCGCGCGCTACCAACCGCCCCGCGCGGCCGGGCGACGCCCGGTATCGGGCGCTGACCGGCCTTACGCGCCGGCGGCGAAGTCCCGGCCGCAGGCGACGCAGACGAAGTGCGCGTCGTAGTGACCGGCGTGCTCCGGCACGGCTACGAGCTCGAGCGACAACTCGCCCTCACAGGCGGGACACCAGAGGCGCCGCTTGAGTCCGGCATCCTCGATCAGGCACTCCACATCGGCGACGCGATCCTTGATCTGCACGATGAACGAGGCAGTGGCGGTGCACTCCGGGCGTCCAAAGGCGTCGAGCATGAGCCGGACTTTCTCGGCTACATCAGCGGGGCGCGTCTCGTTCTTGATGAGGTAGTCGAGCGCGCCGAGGGCGATGGCCCGCTGGATGGTCTCCTCTTCCCCGAGGTTCGTGAGCACCACGATGGGAGTGCCCTGGGTGCGGGGGTCGGCCGCCACGGCCTCCATGACATCGAGACCACCCATCCGCGGCATGATGAGGTCGAGCAGTATCAGATCGACCGGCTGATCCCTCAAGATCGCGAGCGCCGCCAGACCGTCGGCAGCTTCGAAGACCTGGTACCCATCACCCACGAGCCGGTCGTGATACATCCGCCGCAGCAAGTCGGTGTCTTCGACGACTAGGATTCGTTCCGAGGCCATAGATCCGCTCCTTCCGGAGACGTCACAGCGCGGCGGTGAAGCCCTGGGCCGCGTGTAGTCGGGCACGCAGGCGCAGGACGGCCTTCGTGTGCAGTTGGCTCACGCGCGACTCGGTGACGCCGAGCACAGCGCCAATCTCCTTGAGCGTGAGTCCCTCGTAGTAGTAGAGCGCGATGACCGTCTTCTCACGGTCCGGCAGGCGCTCGATGGCTCCTGCGAGGATGTCCTTGACCTCGGCCGACTCGAAGACCTGAACCGGATCGTCGGCGTCTCTGTCAGCGATGGCGCTGAGCGGGTCCTGGCGGTCGTCGCGGTCCCCTGTGTTGGACCACATCTCCTCAAACGACATGACCGATGTGTACGAGAGTTTGGAGAGGATCTCGTGGAGGTCCTTGAGTGTGATCCCCATCTCGGTGGCGATCTCTTCATCGCTCGGCACTCGCCGGACACGGTTCTCGAGAGCTATGTAGGCGGCCTCGAATTCACGCGCGCGGGCCCGGACCGAGCGGGGCACCCAGTCCATGGCGCGAAGCTCGTCGATGATGGCGCCCTTTATGCGGGCAATGGCGTAGGTCTCGAACTTTATGCCTCGAGCGAGATCGAACTTCTCGATGGCGTCGATGAGCCCGAACACGCCGTAGGAGATCAGGTCTGCGGAATCCACGGTCTGCGGGAGATTGGAGGACAGGCGCCCCGCGACGTACTTGACGAGCGGCGAATAGGCCAGGATGAGACTCTCCCGGGCATCAGGATCGGACGTGTCCTTGAACGCCGCCCAAACGGCAGACAAGTCCGCGCGTGCGTCGGATTTCATGCAGTCTGGCCCTCCATCAGGCCCGTGGATGCGCCCCTTTGTGCACGTCACGCAGGTGTTTCGTGCTCACGTGAGTATAAATCTGGGTGGTGGACAGCGCAACGTGGCCCAGTAGCTCCTGGACTGTGCGCAGGTCAGCGCCCCCTTCGAGCAGGTGTGTGGCGAAGCTGTGTCTCAGATCGTGCGGCGTGAGAGCCGCCGCCGAACCGACCGCCGCGAGGTAGCGGTCGAGCAGGCGCCGTACTCCCCCGCTCGTGAGGCGGGTCCCGAGTCGGTTGAGGAAAAGGGCGTCATCGACGCGCTGTCTGCCGAGGAGTGGGCGCCCCCCACCGAGGTAGGCTCTGATGCGAGCGATCGCCGTCGGGTGCATGGGCACGGTGCGCTCCCGGGAGCCCTTCCCCATCACCGTGACGAGGCCCTGCACCAGGTCGACGTCGCCGAGGTCGAGGCCGGTGAGCTCGGAGACGCGGATGCCTGTGGCGTAGAGGAGCTCCAGGATGGCACGGTCGCGAAGTCCATCGGGTGTGGCGGCGTCGGGCGCGTCGAGGAGCCGGGTGAGAAGCTCCGCCCCGGCCACCGTCGGCAGATGGCGCGGGACCTTGGGCGTGGAGAGTATCGCGACTGGGCTTGCCTCCGAGTAGCCGCGCATGACCAGGTATCGGTAGAACGACCGTGCTGATGCTAGTCTCCGGGCGATGGTTCGGCGGGCGTACTTCGCGCGGTCGAGGTCGGCGAGGTACCGGCGCAGTACGCGATGATCGGCGTCCAGGACGTGGATCTCTGCGCGGCCGAGCCACTCGGCAAGTCCGGCAAGATCGGACGCGTATGCCGCGATGGTGCGTTCCGAGAGACCTCGCTCGACTCGCAGGTGGTCGAGATACTCGTCGATGAGGACCGGAGTGGTCGGGCGTGTGGGCATCGTCATTCCGCCGCGCCTTCCCCTGCGGGTGGCACCGGGACGTGGCCGTGCGGAGGCGCGAGGTCCGGGCGGTCGTGGAGGTACGCTGCCATGTCCTTGTGAGCGCGCTCTGCGTACGCCGCGTATCTCTCCCGCTTGCCGCGGACCGGAGGATCGAGCGGGGGCATCAGCCCGAAGTTCACGTGCATCGGCTGGTAGTCGACAGTCTCCGGGTCGGTCGCGTACGCGAGTAGCGAGCCGATGGCCGTCGTGGGGGGCATGACCACCGATGGGCTGTCGCTTCGCGAGGCGAGCACATCCAGTGCCGCGACGATTCCCGAGGCTGCGGCCTCGAGGTAGCCCTCAGTGCCGGAAAGCTGCCCTGCTATGCGCACACGAGGATCGGAGCGCACCGCCAGCCCGGGAGTCAGTAGCCGTGGAGCGTCCACGAACGAGTTGCGATGCATGACGCCGTAGCGCAGGAACTCCGCGTGCTCCAGTGCAGGTATCAGGCTGAAGACGCGCCGCTGTTCCGCGAACGTGAGATTCGTCTGAAAGCCCACCAGGTTGTATGCGGATCCGGTGGCCGTCTCGGGACGCAACTGCACCACCGCCCAGGGTCGCCGTCCCGTCCGAGGGTCGGTCAATCCGACCGGCTTGAGTGCGCCGAACCTGAGTGCGTCGAGCCCTGTACGGGCCACCTCTTCTACTGGCTGGCATGCGCTGAACAACTCGCGCTTCTCGAACGCCTTGGCATGCACTCGCTCTGCGCCGATGAGCGCGCCGATGAGCGCCGTGTACTCGTCACGCGTGAGTGGGCAGTTGAGGTAGTCGGCGCCTCCCTTGCCCCAACGTGAGGCCGGGAAGGTCCGCTGATGGTCCAGGGACTCTGCGGAGATGATCGGCGCGGCTGCATCGAAGAACGCGAGTCTCCCGGAGCCTGCGAGGGCTGTCAGCGCGCCTTCCAGAGCAGCGCCCGGGAGTGGGCCTGCCGCCACGATGACGTCGCCGTCCGGGATGTCCGTCGTCTCCTGGCGGATCACCGTGATCGCCGGGTGAGAGTGGGCCATCCGGGTGAGCGTCTGGGAGAACGCGGTGCGATCCACCGCAAGAGCGGAGCCCGCGGGCACACGACAGCGGTACGCTGCACCCAAGACGAACGATCCCAGTTCGCCGAGCTCGTGCTTGAGCAGGCCTGCGGCCGAGGCAGGGTCCGTCCCCTTGAGGGAGTTCGAACACACCAACTCGGCGAAGTCCCCTGTGTGATGTGCCGGCGGCATGGTGCCGGGGCGCATCTCGACGAGGCGGACCGGCACCCCGCGTGCCGCAAGCTGAAGGGCGGCCTCGCACCCTGCGAGCCCCGCTCCAACGATGGTGACATGCTGCATCCGGTCTCCCGTTTCGATGTGTCAGGTCATTGTACGGCACGGAGGACCACGCTCCCTTCTACCGTACGCCGTATCGGCCATCGGCGTACCGGACCACGTGCCCGGCGGCCTCGAGGGCGCCGAGGGTCCGGGCTGTGTGGACGATGTCTATGCCGAGCGCCCGGGCCAGATCGTCGGGTCGCATCGGATCGGCCACGAGCGCACGGAGCGTATCGTCCGCAGCGACGTCACCGGGTGCGGGCGTCGCCCCCTCCAGCCCCAGGTACTGTGCGAGTTCACCGACATCGGTGATGGGTATCGCTCCTTGCCGGATGAGGCGGTTGGAGCCACGGGATTCGGGTGACAGCACGGATCCGGGGACCGCCAGCACGTCGCGCCCGGCGTCCAGTGCGGCGTCGGCGGTGGAGAACGTGCCGCTCGGCAGCCCCGCCTCCACGACGAGGACCGCCCGGGCCAGTCCGGCGATGATCCTGTTGCGGCGAACGAACGACCAACGAGTAGGCTGTTGCCCGAACGGGCACTCGGAGATGACCACATGGCAGCGACGCAGCTCGGCCAGGAGGGATGCGGACCGCCGCGGATAGTCTATATCGGGCCCGCATCCGAGGACGGCCAGGGTGTCTCCTCCCGCATCGAGGGCAGCGAGATGCGCCTCTCGGTCACAGCCGATCGCGGCACCGGAGATGATCGATATCCCGTGTGCGGCCGCCCATCCGGCGAACAGACGTGTGCATCGCAGGCCGTACGGGGTTGCGCGGCGTGCCCCAACGACGCCCAGACCCTCGACAAGCGCCGACGGATCGCCGATGCCGTAAAGGATCCGTGGAGGATCGGGCGTCTCGGCAAGTTGTGCCGGGTACCGCTGGTCTCCGAGGCGGAGTGTGAATCGATGCTCGCTCATGCGGTATCCCACGATCGGTAGCCCAGCGCCTCGGCGACATGTGATACGACGATAGGGACGGACTGCTCCAGATCGGCAATGGTGCGCGCGACGCGGACGACGCGCGTGACGGCCCTACCGGACAGGTTGGCGTGGCGCGCAGCGTCCTCGAGCAGCGCGCGCGCGTCGGGTTGTAGTTGGGAGCGCATGCTGCACGGATGGCGGGTGCCTGCGAACGCGTGCGCGGTGGTGATTCGGCTGCGAACGGTCTCGCTCATCGGCGTGACCGGCGCATCGTCGATGATGAGGGCCGGATCCACCCGATCGATTCGCAGGGTGAGATCCATGCGGTCGTACAACGGACCACCCACTCGTGCCGAGTAGCGCGCGACCGCGCCGTCGGTGCACCTGCACTCGCGCTGCGGATCGCCCGCATATCCGCACGGACATGGGTTCATCGCCGCCGCGAGCGTGACACGCGCGGGGTAGCGGACGGCGCCGTGTGCTCTGACGAGCGTGATGACGCCTTCCTCGATCGGCTGGCGGAGTGCCTGGAGCGACGCCGGCCCGAACTCGGGGAGTTCGTCAAGGAACAGAACGCCGTTGTGGGCGAGGCTCATCTCTCCCGGACGCGGTGGGGTGCCGCCGCCCACGAGGCCGGCGACAGAGCACGAGTGGTGCGGCGCTCGGAACGGCCTGATGCCATCGAGACACTGCCGGGGATCGAGGCCAGCCACGGAGTGGACGAGCGCGGACTCCAGAGACTCCGCCTCCGTGAGTGGGGGCAGCAGTCCGCAGAGCGCTCGGGCCAGCATGCTCTTGCCCGAGCCGGGTGGGCCGACGAGCAGAAGGTTGTGTCGTCCCGCCGCGGCGATCTCGAGGCCCCGCTTGGCAGACTCGTGGCCGGCGATGTCGGCCACGTCGAGGATCGGGATCGCCGGAGTCTGAACGCGGGAGGCCTTCGGCGAGGCGGTGGCCGGCAGCCCGCCCTTCATTCGTGCCAGGGACTCGATCCCGCGGTATCTCAGCTGCGGAACCACGCCGACCATCCGTCCGGCGGAGAAGGGTCCGAGCAGGTCACGGTCCGCGCGCGCGGCACTGATCGCGTGTGCGAGCATGCCGGGGATCTCGCGCACCGAGCCGTCCAGGCCGAGCTCGCCGACGGCAGTGACGTCGTCGAGTGCGGCGCGGGGAACCTGGCCAGTGGCGGCAAGGACCGCCAGCGCGATCGGCAGGTCGAACCCCGTGCCGTGCTTGCGAAGCGGGGCCGGCGCGAGATTGACGATGACGCGGGCGTTCGGAAAGTCGAAGCCCACCGAGCGCAGGGCAGCCCGCACCCGGTCGCGCGCCTCTTGGACCGCTGTGTCCGCCAGTCCGACGATGCCGAACACCGGTAGACCCGGGGACACGTCGGCCTGGACCTCAACGGCAATCGCTTCGACACCCGTGAGCGTCGTGGTGGCGACCGTGGCCTGCACGACTATTCCACCACGAACGCTGCGCGGTGGTGGCGGAGCAGCGCTCTATCGGGACCGAGGACGTGGATGGCGATCACATCGAAGCGTACCGGACACGGCTCGATCCCAGCCGAGCTGAGGTAGATCTCGGCCATCCGCACCAACTTGCGGCGCTTCGACTGAGAGACCGCCTCCTCGCCCGTTCCGCGCGACGCGGAGGTTCGCGTCTTCACCTCGCAGAAGACCAGGTCCTCGCCGTCGAGGGCGATGATGTCGATCTCCCCGCGTTCCGTTCTCCAGTTCCGTTCGACGACGTCGAGCCCCTGGCGCTCGAGATACGCCGCCGCCGCATCCTCCCCGCGCTTCCCGACTTCACTGCGATCCATGGCTGCGCTCCTTTCGACGAGCGCAGCATGGGCCATTGGTCGAAACCGGATCGCTACTGGATGTGGGTGTCGCCTTAACCCGTCAGAAGAGCCGGGATTGGCTGCAGGGTCCGAAGGTCAGCCGGTGTTCGGCGCACGGTCCGCGCTCGGCGAGCGCCCGGAGATGGCCGGTGCTGCCGTACCCTTTGTTTCCTGAGAATCCGTACCCGGGGTGCGTCGAGTCCAGATCGCACATAAGTGCGTCGCGGGAGACCTTGGCCACGATGGCGGCCGCAGCGATCGAACGCACCGTGTCGTCGCCCTTGACCACAGCGGTGTGGGGATATGCGAGCGCGACATCGAGACCGTCAACGAGCACGTGATCGATGCCGATGCGAAGAGCCGCCAGCGCTTCATGCATGGCGGCGAGCGTGGCCGGTGCGATGCCGATCCGATCGACCTGTGCGGCCGGGACATGGGCCACAGCGACCGCTACGGCGACGCGCCTGATCTCTGCGTCCAGCGTCACACGCGCTTCGGCTGAGAGCGTCTTGGAGTCGCGCAGGCCGGGGATCGTCGCATCGGCAGGCAGTACGCAGGCTCCGGCCGACACAGGCCCGGCGAGCGCCCCCCTGCCCACTTCGTCGACTCCGGCGATGACCGTAGGTCCGCGACGCATGAGTTCTCGTTCAACCGTGGCGAGCGCCTCAAGCCGACGCGACTCGACGTACTGGCGGTCGAGGCGTCGGCGGGCGACCCCGAGCGCGCGGATGACGCCTGGACGCGGATCGCCCGCAAAGCGATCGACCGCCTCCGAGACGGTACGGGGGTCGGCATCGGTCAGCAGCTCGATGATCGCGGAGACGGCGAGCGGTTCCATGTCGAGCAGTCTAGCGCATGGGACAACGGCGACGACCCGGGCGGTGGGCCCGGGTCGTCGTGAGATGCGTCGTGATGGTGAGGTGTGCCGTGCGGTTAGCGGCGTTCCTTGATACGGGCGGCCTTGCCGACCTTGTCGCGGAGGTAGTAGAGCTTCGAACGACGGACCTTGCCGCGGCTCACGACCTCAAGGCTCATGATCTTGGGCGAGTGCACCGGGAAGGTGCGTTCGACACCAACGGCGAACGACACCTTCCGGACCGTGAACGTCTCACGGTTACCGGCGCCGTGGCGACGGATGACGATGCCCTGGAACGGCTGCACGCGCTCGCGGCTGCCCTCGACTACCTTGTACATGACCTTGACCGTGTCGCCGACGCCGAACTCCGGCAGGTCCTCACGCAGCTGCTGCTGCTCGATTGCGCGAATCTTATCCATTACGCGTTCCTGTTCCGTCATGGGGTGCTTCCCGTGGGTGCCCGCAGGCACGAGTGGACAGTATAGACGAGAGGTGGGAGGCAGGCAATCTCGGTGTCGACATGCTCCCGCGCCTGTGAGGTCGCGGTGACCGAAGTGTTCAGAGGCTACCGATTCGGTCGATCGGCCAGAAGCGGAAGAAGGCCTTGCCGCGCACCTCGGCCACCGGCACTGCACCGAAGTAGCGCGAGTCCTGACTGTCGGTCCGGTTGTCCCCCATCACCCACACGGAGTCTTCAGGGACCACGTACGGGAACGTGACCGTCTGAGGGAGGCTCGGCTTGCCGTGAGTGTACGGCTCGTCGAGCGCTGCGCCATCTATAAGAACCGAACCATCCACCAGGTCGATCGTCTGCCCGCCTACGGCCACCACACGCTTGATGAGCGTGGGCACACTGTCGGTAGGGTCGTCGAGGACCACGATGTCGCCCGGCTCGACTTCAGCGAAGCGGTAGATGAACTTGTTGGCGATGACACGGTCCCACAGTTCGATCGTCGGGATCATGGAACCGCTCGGGATCACGTAGGGCTGGATGATGAACGTCCGGATGCCGGTAGCGAGAAGGAACGCGAGCGCCACCATCAAGACGAGTTCGGCGACCCAGCGTATGAACGACGGCCGCTCATCGGTCGCGTGCGCCGAGGGTTGGTGGGCCTGCTCCCCTGCGGGAGGTGTCACAGGGTCGGTCCCCAGTGTGGTTTGGAGTTCGTCAGTCACGGTCGGTGGTCTCCACTTCGTCGATGATGTCCCGTGCGCGTGCGCGCTCCTGCGGAGAGAGCAGCGCCTTCCCGATCAGGTCCGGTCGCCGCTCGGCGGTACGTCGGACTGCCTGGTCACGACGCCACGCAGCGATTCTCGCATGGTCACCGCTTAGCAGCACCGGAGGTACGCCCATCCCTCGATACTCGGCAGGGCGGGTGTATTGAGGATACTCCAGCAGACCTCCGTTGAAGGACTCATCTTCGGCCGACGTCTCGTCACCGAGCGCTCCGGGGAGTAATCGGGCGACCGCATCGATGATCACGAGTGCGGGCAACTCCCCCCCGGTCAGTACGTAGTCGCCGATGGAGACCTCGACATCCGCGAGTGTGCGTATGCGCTCGTCGAACCCCTCGTAGCGGCCGCAGATGAACAGCAGGCGGTGTTCGGAGGCGAGTGATCGGACGAGATCCTGATCGAGACGGCGACCGGAAGGGCAGACCAGCACGGTGGTCGGCCTGGCCGGATGCATCGCCGAGATGTCGGCGACCGCACTGAAGACAGGCTCCGGCTTCATGACCATCCCCGGGCCTCCGCCGAACGGGCTGTCGTCGGTCGTTCGATGGCGGTCGGCCGTCCAGTCTCGGAGATCGTGTACCGTGACGTCGAGGACGCCCGATCCTATCGCCCTGCCGAGGATTGATGCGCCGAGTATCGGCGCGAACACCTGCGGCAGGACGGTGATGACGTCGATCCTCACCGGTCTTCACCCTCGATGAGGCCCTCGAGCAGCGCGACGCGAATGGTGCCCGATCCTTCGTCGATGAACTCGACGACATCGTCGATGACTGGGACCAATACCTGGCCGTAGACTGGGCCCTCGACCACAAGGACGTCATTGGCTCCGGTGACGATGACGTCTGTGACGGTCCCTACGGGGCCGCGTGTGGCATCGACGACATGCAGGCCGATGAGGTCGTCTGCCCCGGACGTGAGCGCCGCAGGAGTGTCGGCCTCGTGCGCCAGCAGCCAGCGCCCGGCGAGGGCGCCAGCCGCCCCGGCAGCTGCATCCTCATCGAACCGGACGATCGCACCCTTCGGTCCCGGGCGGACACTCGTGGCGCGGAAGGCGCGTGCGCCTCGCGGGCCGGGCGGCACGAGGAAGAGATCGATGCCGTGAAGACATGACAAAGGGAGGCCGGCGCTCATGGCGACCGATACCTCCCCGTGTGTTCCGTGTGGCTTCAGGACGCGGCCGATCCGCCGGTACGGCGCAGCCACGGTCTATCCGGTCACATCGACCGTCGCGTCGGCGCCATCGACCGATGCGGCGGCGCGAACGAGCACGCGAATCGCCTTGATGATGCGCCCTCCCCTGCCGATCACCTTGCCGGTGTCGTCAGGGTGCACCGTCACCTCGTACGCCGTACTCGTCTCGCCGTCGCGACGCGCGATCGTCACGTCTTCGGGATGCTCGACGAGCGATGTGACGAGATAGCGTACCAGCGCCTCGGTATCAGCGGCGGGTGACATGGTCACTCGGCGGTCTCTTCGGTTGCCCCGGCATCGGCGGCCTCGTCGGTCGCAGGCTCCTGTGCAGCAGCGTCCTCGACGACCTCGACCTCGGCCTCCTCGACCGGTGCGGCCTCGGGCTCCTTAGCCGGAGCCGGAGCGGCCTCGGCTGCCTTCTTCTCGGCTTCAGCAGCCTTGGCGGCAGCCTTCTTCGAGAGCGGGGCCGTCTTGGCGGGTGGCGCGGCCTCGGGGTTGCGGGCGATGGCGATGAGCTTGCCGACCGTCTCGGTCGGCTGGGCGCCCTTTGCGATCCACGCGTCCACCTTGTCCAGATCGAGTTCGATCGTCGACGGGTCGGTACGGGGATTGTAGCGCCCGAGGATCTCGATGAACCTGCCGTCACGTGGGGCGCGCGAGTCTGCCGCGACCACGCGGTAGAACGGGGCCTTCTTCGCGCCTGCACGCGCCAGGCGGATCTTGACTGCCAAGTGTTTCACCTCCGTGTAGGTGGCCCGATAGGGCCACTCGTGAGCAAGAGCAGCGACTAATGATACGAGATGAGTCCCAAGGGGTCAAAGCGAGTTGAGAACGCAGGTCGTGCGGACTCCGTTCGGGCTAGAACGGACCGGACATCCCGGGCATCCCGCGAAACCTGCGCTTCTTCCCGCCGCCGGGGATGGCGCCGAGTTGCTTCATCATCTTCTGCGCCTGGGTGAACTGTTTGAGCACCTGGTTGACATCGAACACGCGGACGCCGGCGCCGTTGGCGATCCGCTCGCGGCGCGAACCGTTGATCCGGGAGGGTTTGGCTCGCTCGGCGGGGGTCATGGAGTGGATGATCGCCTCGGTTCGCGCGAGCGCGCCCTCATCGATCTCGGCATCTTTCGGGAGGCGGTTGGCGCCCGGGATCATCGAGATGATGTCCGAGAGCGGCCCCATCTTCCTCACCTGCTGCAGTTGCGACAGAAAGTCGTCGAGGGTGAACACGCCGCTGGCAAGCCGCGCTTCGAGATCCGAGGCGGCGTCCGCATCGATGGTGTCCTGGGCCTTCTCGATGAGCGAGACCACGTCGCCCATGCCGAGTATGCGCTTGGCCATCCGCTCCGGGTGGAACGGTTCGAGCGCATCGAGCTTCTCGCCGACCCCCGCGAACTTGATCGGCTTGCCGGTGACGGCGCGCACCGACAGCGCGGCGCCGCCGCGGGCATCGCCGTCGAGTTTGGTGACGATGACGCCGTCGAAGTCCACCCGCTCGGCGAACGCGGCGGCGGCGTTCACGGCGTCCTGGCCCGTCATGGCATCGATCACCATGAGGACCTGATCGGGTCTCACTGCCTGCCGGATGGCCGCGGCCTCCGCCATCATGTCCTCATCCACATGCAGTCGGCCTGCGGTGTCGACGATCACGACATCGCGCATCCGGGCGATGGCGTCCTTGATGCCCTCGCGAGCGATGGCCACGGCGTCGAGGCCCTCTCCCCGGTAGACCGGGACTTCGAGCTGCCGACCAAGCGCTTCGAGCTGGTCGATGGCAGCAGGACGGTACACGTCGCATGCGACGAGCAGCGGACTCTTGCCCTGCTTGCGCAGGAGATTGGCGAGCTTGGCTGCGGCCGTCGTCTTGCCGGAGCCCTGCAGGCCGACGAGCATGATGACCGCGGGCGTTCGGCTGGAGAGCACGAGACGCGACTCGCTGCCACCCATCAGCGCCGTCAACTCTTCGAGCACGATCTTGACGACCATCTGGCCGGGCGTGAGGCTCTTCATGACGTCCGCGCCCACCGCGCGTACGCGTATGCGCGCGACGAACTCCTTGACCGTCTTGAAGTTCACGTCGGCCTCGAGCAGAGCCATGCGCACCTCGCGCATGGCGGCGTCGACGTCGGCCTCGGAAAGCGCGCCGCGACCGGTGAGCTTGCTGAAGACCGCCTGCAGACGGTCGCTGAGGTTCTCGAACACGAAGCCTCCAGAAGTAAGACGGGGACTACACCCTACGGAGGAGCACGCGGTCAGTCAATGACGTGAAAGCGGCCCAGCGGCAAGATCACGGCGGCGACCCTACCCTGGACGTCTGCAAGCGGTATCGGGCCCACGATCCGGCTGTCGAACGAGATCGCCCTGTTGTCGCCGAGGACGAACACCGCATCCGCCGGGACGATGACCGGCTCGGACTCGGGCCCGCGCGCCTCGAAGGTGGTGTCGGGGTCTGCGGCGGAGCGCTCGCCGTTCACGTACGCGACATCTCCGAGCATCGTGACCGTGTCTCCGCCGAGAGCGATCACGCGCTTGAGCACGCCGACCCTTTCGCCGCTGTCGAGCAGCGTGAGTGAGACGACGTCTCCTCGCCGCGGGTGGGGATACCCCTTGGTGACCAGCACGCGATCCTCGTCAAGCAGTGCGGGAGCCATGGAGTCGCCGTCGACCCTCACCGTGGTGAAGACGATGTACAAGGTGCCGACGAGCAGGCCGAGCGTCAAGGCGAGGACGAGCGTGAGGGCGAGGTACTTCCGGTCACGTTCCCGCCATGCGATGAACACCGGGGCGCGCATCAGGACCCGGCGGGGCTCTCACCGACGATCGCAGCGGCGAACGCATCGGGCTCGAAGGCTTCGAGATCGGCTACGCCCTCCCCCACGCCGACACGCACGACGGGGACGCCGAGTTCGCGGGAGACCGCGACGACGATGCCACCTTTGGCGGTGCCATCGAGTTTGGTGAGCACGAGGCCATCGAGCCCCAGCGCCCGATGGAACTCCCGAGCCTGGACGAGGCCGTTCTGTCCGGTCGTCGCGTCCATGACAAGGACGATACGGACCGGATACGGGCTCTCGCGGTCGGCCACGCGCTTGACCTTGACGAGCTCGGCCATAAGGTCGGACGAGGTGTGGAGGCGCCCGGCAGTGTCGATGAGGATGAGATCGGCTTCCCTCGCCCGACCTTCGGTGATGGTGTCGAAGACGACGGCGGCGGGATCGGCGCCGTGGGCGCGCTCGATGACGGGCACCGCCGCGCGCTCGGCCCAGATGCGGAGCTGTTCGATTGCGGCGGCACGGAACGTGTCGGCCGAGCCGATGACGACGCGGCGTCCCGCGTCGGCGGCGGCCTTGGCGATCTTCCCGACGCTCGTCGTCTTGCCCGTGCCGTTCACGCCAACCACCAGAACGGTGGCCGGACCCGAGGCGAAGGGGTCGTCGCCGGGGACGCGCACCTCGGCAGCGATCTCGTCTGCGAGCCGGGCGAGTACGGCGGTGGCGTCCGGCAGGGCCTCCCGAGCCGCCGTGTCACGCAGGCGCCCGGTCATCTCGGTGGTGGCGGTGACGCCCATATCCGCCTGGAGGAGGGCGTCTTCGAGTTCCTCCCAGAACTGTTCGTCGAGATCCGGCCCGCGGCGCAGGAGAACGTTCAGGTGTCCCTGGAGCTCGCCTCGCGTGCGTGCTAGTCCGTTGCCGAGGCGCTTGTACCACGGCTGGGTCACGACGATGTCGCTTCGGCCGTCGCGCGCTCGATCTTCTGACTGACGACCTTGCTCACGCCGTCGGCCTGCATCGAGACGCCGTAGAGTACGTCAGCGGTCTCCATCGTCCGGCGCTGGTGGGTCACCACGATGAACTGGGTGTGTGCCCTGAGGCTGTCGACGAAGGCGATGAACCGGCGAAGGTTCGTGTCGTCGAGCGCGGCCTCGACCTCGTCGAGGATGTAGAACGGGCAGGGGCGCGTGCGGTAGACGGCGAAGAGCAGCGCGAGGGCGGTCAGTGACTTCTCGCCGCCCGACAGGAGGCTCATCTTCTGAAGTCGCTTGCCGCGTGGCTGTGCGGCCACCTCGACGCCGGTGGTTTCGGGCTCATCGGGGTCGGTCAGGATGAGCGAGGCCTGTCCTCCGGGGAACAGCAGCGCGAAGATGTCCTGGAAGTGATGGTCGACGAGTTCGAACGTCTCGAGGAATCGATCCCGGACCTTGCGGTCGATTGCCGCGATGACCTTCTGGAGTGCCTTGCGGCTCGACGTGAGGTCGTCGAGCTGGTGCTGCATGAAGTCACGGCGGTCGCGGAGGTGGTCGAACTCCTCAACGGCGACCGGGTTGACCGGGCCGAGGTTGGCGATGCGCTTGCGGAGCCGGTGGGCACGGTCGTTGGCCGTGGTCCGGTCGGCGATCGGCGGCACCTCCAGCGCGCGTTCGATGGGCACGCCGAGGTCGTCAACGATGTGTTTGACTGCTGAGGTGACCTGCACCTCGAGTGCGGCCTTCTCCACGCGGACCGCGGTGACCGACTCGAGCGTCTCGTCGACGGCGGCCTGCGCTGTGCGGACAGCCTCCTGGCCGTCGTGGATGGTGGTCCTGAGCGACTCGGAGTCGGCTTGCTCGAAACGAGCACGGTCGCGTAACTTGTCGGCCCAGTGTTCGGAGCGCTTGAGGAGCGAGTCCCACAGCTCGTGGAGCGGCTGGATGCGCTCGAGGAGCGCTTCGAGCGCCACCTCGGTCGTCTTGGACTGCTCCACCGTCTGACCGAGTTCCTTCGTCTCCACGGTGAGCGCTCCGTAGCGCCGCTTCAGGTGCACCTCGCGCTCGGAGACGGCGGCGATCTCGACCTGGCACGCCGAGAGCCGATTCGCGACCTCGGTCTCTTCCCGGAAGCGCGTGTCGCGCTCCTCCCGGCGGGCGATGGTGGCGTCCTCGAGCTCTTCGATGCGCACGAGTCCCGCGGCTATGCGGTCCGAAAGCGCGCGTTGGTGCGGGCGATCCTTGACCGTCTTCTCGTCGATCTGGCGGATTCGCAGGTCGATTGAGGCGACTTCGGTGTCGGACTCGGTTATGGTGCGCTCGAGCCGGCCGACGTCCTCCCGAAGCGACGCCTCCTCGCCCGTGAGCGAGGCGATGCTCTGGCTGAGTTCCAGGGCGTCTTGCTGCGATGCGGCCAAAGCCTCGGTCGCATCGACGAGCGCGGCCTCGGACTCCCCGACGGCGGCGTCGAGCGCTTCAGAGCGAGCCTTGAGCTCGACGAGTGCGCGACGTCGGCCGAGGACACCGGCGTCATCATCGAGTGACGGCCCCACGCGGACCTTGCCCGAGGGGAAGACGGTATGGCCGGCCCGGGTGGCCAGGCGCCACGGGGACTGTGGCGCGTCGAGCGCCTGCTCGAGCGTGTCGACGATGCGTACGTCACCGACCAGCGCACGCAGGCTTGCCTTGATCTCGGGCGCGCAGTCGATGATGTCGATCAGGCGTACGCCCGGTCCGTCGGCGGGGAGCACGTCGTCGGCGTCAGAGCCCACGGGGATGAGTGCGAAGTCGTTGGCGCCGTGCTCCTCCAGGACCGCGACGGTCTTGAGGATCGAGGCGCGGTCGTGTACGAGCACGCAAAAGACATCGGCGCCGAGTATCCGTTCCACGACCCGCTCGTACTCTTTCGGTACGGTGATGTGCTCGGTGACCGGGCCGATGACGCCCGGCAGTTCGTGCTCGCGCGCAAGCAGCCAGGCCAGAGCCGGAGATGCCGAGTCGAACGCCCGGTCGACTTCCTCGATGCCGCGGATCTCAGCACGCACGTCGGCCAGCTCGGCACGGAGCTTGTCGAGCGCGGTCTGTCGGGACTCGGCAAGGCGCACGCGCCGGTCGACGTCCGAGGCCGCAAGCGCCGCCTCCTTGCGTCCGTGGTCGATCCGGTTGCCGAGTTGCTCGAGCCGATCGCGTCTGGCCGAAAGCGTCTGCATGAGCGCCGAGCGCTGATTGCGGACCGTCGCGAGCCGCTCGGCAAGCATCTCGGACTCGAGTGCGAAGCCGGAGAGCGCCTGCTGGATATCGGCAAGGTCTGCGCGCGCGTCGTCGATGTCCTTGCGCGTCCGCCGCGCCTCGGTCATCACCTCGGCGAGCGTCTCGTCGGCGGCCAGACGTTCCTTCTTGATGGTTTCCGACTCGCGCCGGAGTTCGCCGAGTTGGGTGTACAGCGCGTGCAGCTTGGCCTCGGTGACTGCGCGCTCCTCGGCGATCTGCTGGAGCTCGGCGGTGCGCGACTCGTACCGGCTGCCGCTCTGGTGGACCTTCTGGCGCAGTTCCGAGAGCCGCTCGACGAGGTTCTTGCCCTTCTCCTCGAGCAGAAGCAGACCGGAGTTGGTGCGCTCGAGCACGGACTGCAGGCGCCGTCGCTGCTCGGACAGGTCGCCGACGAACAGCCCCTTCTCTTCGAGGAGTGACTGGAACGTCTCTAGCTCGCGTTGGCGCTCGGCGAGCCGGTAGCGGGCGAGTTCGACTTCGGCGTCGCGCTCGCGCTCGCGCTTCTCGAGGGCGTCCCAGGCCTCCTGCAGCACTCTGAGATCGCCGACGGCAAGCGCGACTTCCAAGTCGCGGAGCTCGGCGCCGATCTCGCGGTACTCGGCGGCCTTGTCGGCCTGGCGCTGGAGCGGCCTGAGCTGACGGTCGATCTCGATGAGCACATCGCGGATCCGGTCGAGGTGCACGTCCATCATCGAGAGCTTGCGGATGGCGCGCTCCTTGCGCTTCTTGTGCTTGAGGACGCCCGCGGCCTCCTCGATGAGCGCTCGCCGTTCCTCGGGACGCGAGTTGAGGATCTCGTCGATGCGGCCCTGGCTGATGATCGAGTGCGTGTCCCGGCCGAGGCCCGTGTCGTGCAGGAGTTCCTGCACGTCCATGAGCCGCGTGGGCGTTTGGTTGATGAGGTACTCGCTCTCCCCGTTGCGGAACATGCGGCGGGTGATCGTGACCTCGGCGAACTCGATCGGCAACTGTCCATCGTGATTGTCGAGTACCAGGTCGACTTCGGCCACACCCACTGCCTGCCGTGCCGAGGAGCCCGCGAAGATGACGTCTTCCATCGCGTTGCCGCGGAGCGCCTTTGCGGACTGCTCGCCGAGTACCCACAAGACGGCGTCGGAGAGGTTCGACTTGCCGGAGCCGTTGGGGCCGACGACGACCGTCACCCCGGGCTCGAGGGAGAGCCGGCTGCGGTCCGCGAAGGATTTGAATCCCTTCAAGGTGAGCGACTTCAGGTACAAGCGAGGCTCTTTCCGCTGGTAGTGGCATGTATCCGCAGGAAGCCGACCTCGGCGGGCGACGCTGTGTATCCTATCACAGCGGCAGTCGCGTCAGGCGTCGGAGGCGCCACGGGCGTCGTCGACACGCAGTGCCGAGAGGGCGGCCGCCGCCGCGGCCTTCTCGGCGGCCTGCTTCGTACCCCCGGCGCCGGAGCCGAGTACTCGACCGAGGACGTGCACGTCGGCCGTGAAGACCCGCTGATGTGGCGGCCCGGCCACCTCGCGGATCCGGTACTCGGGAAGCGCGGAGAGCTTGCCCTGCGTGTACTGCTGCAGCGCCGACTTTGGGTCGGCATCCGGCGGTGCCGGCGCCGCGTAGCGCGATTCGAGCGCGCGGACGGCGAAGTCCGTTGCCGCTTCGAGGCCGCCGTCAAGGTACAGCGCGCCGATGACCGCCTCCATGACGTTCTCGAGGATCGAGGAGCGCCGGCGCGCGCCTGCGGACTCCGCACCCCGCCCGAGCGACACGAACGCGCCGAGGCCGAGGTGCTCGGCGACCTCGGCGAGTGCCTCGCCCGATACCGCATGGTGCTTGCGGCGTGTGAGTTCACCCTCGGGCGCGTCGGGCAGGGACACATAGAGCGCATCGGAGACGATGAAACCGAGGACGGCATCGCCGAGGAACTCCAGGCGGTCGTAACCGGTGCACCCGTCGTGCTCGCACGCGTACGACGGGTGGGTGAAGGCGGCCTCGATGAGCGCGGCATCTGAGAAGGTATGTCCGACGATCGCCTCGATCCGTGCGCGTCGCTCCCCGTCCATGCCCATCAGGAGTCCAGCCGCCTGAACACGAGCGTCGCGTTGTGGCCGCCGAAGCCGAAGGAGTTGCTCATGATCGCATCGACGGTCGCCGTGCGGGCGACGTTGGGCACGTAGTCGAGGTCACACGCCGGGTCGGGCGTCTCGTAGTTGATAGTCGGGGGCAGGATCCCGTCGGTCAGAGCCCGAACGCAGATGACGGCCTCGAGTGCGCCTGCTCCACCGAGGAGATGGCCGGTCATCGACTTGGTCGATGAGACGGGTGGCGCGTCCGACCCGAAGACGGCCTTGATGGCGCCGGTCTCCGCGGCGTCGCCGAGCTGGGTCGAGGTGCCGTGGGCGTTGATGTAGCCGATCTCGCTCGGAGCCATGCCGCCGCGCGCGAGGGACTGGAGCATCGCGCGGCGGGCACCGTCGCCGTCCGGCGCCGGTGCAGTGAGGTGGTAGGCATCGGCCGACGCACCGTATCCGGCGAGCTCGGCGTAGATGCGGGCTCCGCGGGCGCGTGCGTGCCCGAGTTCCTCGAGTATCAGGATGCCGCCACCCTCGCCCATGACAAAGCCGTCGCGACCGGCGTCGAAGGGGCGCGATGCCCCTGCGGGGTCGTCGTTGCGGGTGGACAGTGAGCGCGCGGCGCAGAACCCGGCGAGCCCGAGCGGCGTGGTGCCGCAGTCGAAGCCCCCGGCGATGACCACATCTGCATCACCGCGCTTGATGGCCTCCCCCGCCTCGCCGATGGCGTGGTTGCCGGTGGCGCACGCGGAGACCGGGGCGTAGTTGATGCCTTTGGCGCCGAACCGGATGGAGATGTGCCCGGCCGCGAGGTCCACGATCATCATCGGGACGAGGAACGGGCTCACCCGTCCCGGTCCCTTCGCGTCGAGGATCTCCTTCTGCTCTTCCATCGTGCCGAGTCCGCCGATCCCGGAACCGACGATAACGCCTACCCGATCTGCGCCTGCCTCCTCGATGACCAGCCCCGCGTCGTCGACCGCCTGCTGGGCTGCGGCGATGGCGAACTGCTGGAACCGGGCCAGACGCCGGGCCTCCTTCGGCTCGATCCATGGAGTGGGGTCCCAGTCGTCGATCATCGCGGCGAACCGGGTGGAGTATGCCGAGGCGTCGAATGCGGTGATGGGCGCCACGCCGCTTCTGCCGGCATTGACCGACGCACACACGGCGTCGGCGCCGATGCCGACAGGGCTGACGACTCCGAGGCCGGTGATGACGACGCGTCTCATGACTGGTCTCCTTCGCTTGCGGTGCGCCACTCGGCACACAGGCGGCTGATCAACTCGGCCGCGGTCGGGATGTCGTGGACATGGGCTGCGGACGTTCCGGCGAAGATGAGGCCGCGCTCGACGTCGCCGCGCTGCGCGATCTCGAGCGCGTCGATGATGCAGTACTCCTTGCCGCACTGCTTGAGGCACGCCCGGCACCGCTCGATCGGCGGGTAGTCGGCCCGGGCTATGCGCTTCGTGAGAGGAGAGATGATCGCGCGTCCGGGCAGTCCGACCGGACTCTTGGTGACGATGATGTCGTCCGCGGTGGCCTCCACGTACATCTGTTTGAACGCGTCAGGTGCCGAGGACTCGACCGTGGCGGCGAATACCGAACCCATCTGTACGCCCGCTGCCCCCGCATCGAGCGCACGCTTGATGTCGGCCCCGGTGGCCAGTCCGCCAGCTGCGATGACCGGGATGTCGACGGCGTCGAGGATCTCGGGAAGCAGGTCGAACAGGTGCCGGTCCGTGCCGAGGTGTCCGCCCGCGTCGCAGCCTTCGACGACGACCGCCGAAGCGCCGAACTTCTCGGCCAGGCGCGCGACACGCGCCGAGCCCACGATAGGAACGAACTCCACACCCGCCTCGCGGCACCACGTGAAGACGTCACGAGAGAACCCGGCGCCGGCCACGACGAGGTCGACGCCCTCTGCGAGTGCCGCGTGCACCAGGTCCTTGAAGATGCGGACGGCAACCATGATGTTCACGCCGATGACGCCTGAAGTCGCCGCGCGCGTACGGCGGACCTCCTCGGCCAGTTCGGCCGGGCTCAGCCCTGAGCCCGCGATCAGGCCGATGCCGCCGGCGTCGGCCACCGCGGTCGCGAGCGGTCCCAGCGAT
Source organism: Coriobacteriia bacterium (assembly GCA_034368805.1). GTDB lineage: Bacteria > Actinomycetota > Coriobacteriia > Anaerosomatales > Anaerosomataceae > UBA2272. The sequence goes on along the minus strand of JAXMLJ010000101.1, from coordinate 2,125 downwards.
ATGCGTACGGCCATGCCGCCCTGGATGATGGGGAGCCGGGCGGTGCGTGCGCCGATGGTGAGCGTAGGCAACTCCATGAGTTCCTCTCCCTGGTGACGAGACGGCGCCACGCTCTCGCATGACGCCGCCTCGCAAGCGGCTCGAGACCGCGGGTCACTCCATGTTTGCGGCGATGTAATCGACAGCGTCGCCGACCGTCTTGATGGACTCGGCCTCCTCATCGGGGATCGAGATGCTGAACGAGTCCTCCAGCGCCATGACGAGCTCGACGATGTCGAGCGAATCGGCGCCAAGATCGTCGATGAACGACGCCTCCGGCGAGACGTCGTCCTCGTCTGCGGAGAGCTGGTCGACGATGACCTCCTTCACCTTGGCGTAGATCTCATCGTGCTCCATGCGTACCACCTCCTTCCGGGGTCGTGGATAAGAGTCCGCAGGTCAGACGCACGTCATGCCGCCGTCAACGGCGATCGTCTGGCCTGTGAGATACGAAGCGTCGTCGGAAGCGAGGAACGCCACGCACGCCGCGACGTCCTCGGGCATACCGAAGCGGCCCATCGCGATGGTGGCGGCCGCCCCGTCGCGAGCGGCCTCGGGAAGCGCATCGGTCATGTCGGTGGCGATGAAGCCGGGGGCCACGGCGTTGGCGCGTACGCCGCGCGACGCGAGCTCGCGGGCGACGGACTTCGTCATGCCGATGAGGCCGGCCTTAGCCGAGGCGTAGTTGACCTGACCGGCGTTGCCGGTGAGCCCGACGACCGAGGATATGTTGATGATCGAACCCGCCCGCGCTTTCATCATGACCTTGCCGGCCGCGCGGGTGACGTAGAACGCTCCCGAAAGGTTCGTTCCGACGACCGCGTTCCAATCGTCGTCGGACATCCGCACGAGAAGACCATCGCGGGTGATGCCCGCGTTGTTCACCAGCACGTCCAGGCGGCCGAAGCGCTCGACGACGGCCGTTACAAGGTCGGTCGCGGCAGTGGAGTCACCGATGTCTGCCTGGAACATCTCGGCGGTCCCTCCGCCAGAGACGATCAGCGCCACGACGTCTGCGGCAGCCGATGCGTTACCGGCGTAGTTGACCGCGACGGTCGCGCCCTCCGACGCGAGTCGGAGTGCGATGGCGGCCCCTATGCCGCGGGAACCACCGGTGACCAGTGCGACGCGACCCTCGAGTCGTCTCATGCGGCAACCTCCTCACGGAGCTTCTCGATACCGGCGGTCTCCGCGGCGTACACGGACAGCCCGTCGACCCGGCGTCCGAGTCCGGTGAGAACCGCTCCCGGTCCCGCTTCTACCATGACGGGGATGCCGCGGTCGAGGATCGCGAGCATCGTCTCGGTCCAGCGAACCGGAGAGACTATCTGGTCACGGAGTCTGGCGCGGATGACGTCGGGATCGGTGGCGGCCGTCGCGGTGGTGTTCTGCAGGATGGGTACGGTGGCCTCACGCAGCGGCGTCGACTCGAGCACGCGGGCGAACTCCTCCGCGGCGGACTCCATAAGCGGCGAGTGGAACGGGCCGGCGACGCTGAGCGGGATGATCTTGCGAGCGCCAGCCTCGGAAAGAGCGTGGGTGGCGACCTCTATGCCGGCGTGCGTGCCGGTCAACACGATCTGGCCCGGCGCGTTGTCGTTGGCGATCCACACGCCGTCAAGCGGCGCAACGAGTTCGGAGATGACGGCCGAGTCCATACCGAGTACGGCGGCCATGGTGCCGGGCGTGGCTGCTGCTGCCGCGGCCATCGCTCTTGAGCGCTCGACCACGAGCTCGAGTCCCGATGCGACGTCGAAGACGCCCGCAACGGCGAGTGCGGTCAGTTCGCCGAGGCTGTGACCTGCGACGACTGTCGGTCTGATGCCGGCATCGGCGATCGCGGACGCCCAGGCCCAGCCTGCAAGGAATAGGAGCGGTTGGGCCGCACGCGTGTCGGCAAGCGCGGCATCGGGTCCCCCGGCTGCGATCGCGCGCAGTTCGAGGCCGGAGAGCGACTCGGCGTACTCGAGCAGCCCCGCGATCCCCGCCTTGTCCGGGACGGTGTCGAGCATGCCGATGCGTTGCGACCCCTGCCCGGGGAAGACGAGTGCGACCTGAGACGTCACGGCGCCGGTCACCCGCCGCA
>JAXMLJ010000100.1:0-7947 GCA_034368805.1 Coriobacteriia bacterium | reverse complement strand
TAACCCTAGATTCAGCAGACAGCAAACGCCGCTAGTCTGCTCTTACGCAGTTCTGCCCTCGCCACTTCGCTCCTGCCTTGCCCTCAGGTTACACCCAGACGCATGACTGTCTGTGTAAGCCCCCGCTCCGCCCTACTCCCTCTTCAGCGCCTCGGCCACCGCCTCGGCGGCCGCGCGCCCCACACCCGGTACCGCCGCGATCTCCTCCACGCTCGCCGCTCGCACGCGCTTGAGCGAACCGAACGCCTTCAGCAGCGCCTTCTTGCGCTTGGGACCCACGCCCGGCACGTCATCGAGCGCCGAGGCGGTCATCGCTCGGCCACGCAGCTCGCGGTGGTACTCGATGGCAAACCGGTGGGCTTCGTCGCGCACGCGCTTCACCAGATAGAGCGACGGCGAGCCGCCCGGCAGCGTCACCGGCTCGTCCCAGTCCGGCAGCCACAGCTCCTCCTCGCGCTTGGCGAGGGCCGCAAGCGGGATGCTCTCGAGCCCCAACTCGGAAAGCACCGTGCGCGCGGCGGAGAGCTGCGGCGGACCGCCGTCCACGATCACGAGGTCCGGACGCTTCGCAAAGCGCGTGTCGCCCTCGGCAGCACGGGCAAACCGGCGCCGGAGCACCTCGGCCATCATCGCCACGTCGTTGGCTTCCTCGGCGGGCATCCGTACGCGGAAGCGCCGGTACGCAGCGCGGTCGGCACGCCCTCCGGTGAAGACCACCATCGAGCCCACCGACGAGCGACCGTGGAGCGTGGAGACGTCGAAGCACTCGATCCGAAGCGGCGGCGCGGGTAGCGCGAGCGCGCTTTCGAGTTCCAGGAGCGCGCGGTTCAGGCGCTCCTCGTCGTAGCGGGTGCGGTGCCGGTAGCGCGCGAGCGAGTGCCGTGCGTTGGTGGCGGCAAGCTCGGCTAGCGCCCGCTTCTCTCCGCGCTGCGGCACGGTGAGGGCGGACTTGGTGCCGCGCAGCCCGGACAGCCACGCCTCAACGGCTTCGGCCGACTCGGGCAGGGTCGGCAGCACGACCTCGCGCGGCACGTGCGACGCGGTGCCGTAGTAGCGGAGCAGGAAGCCCTCGATAAGCTCGGCCTCGGCCACGTCGAGCCCCTTGTCGAGCACGAACTCGTTAGCACCCACGATCCGCCCCTCACGCACCAGCAGCACGTGCGCGCCGGCGATCGTCTCCTCGCGCTCGATGCCGATCACGTCGAGATCGAGCGGCCGGTCCGAGACCACGCGCTGGCGCTCGAGCACCGCGCGCACGGCGTCGAGCGAGTTGCGCAGGCGCGCCGCACGCTCGTAGTCCAGGTCGCCGGCCGCCGCGCGCATCGCACGCTCGAGCTCGGCTGCCACCTCGCGCTGGCGCCCTTCGAGGAACGCCGCGATCTTCTCCACACGCGCCCGGTACTCCTCGGCCCCGATCGCGCCCACGCACGGTCCCGGACCCTTGCCCACGTGGTAGTCGAAGCACGCCGTGCCCGTAGGCTTCCCGCCCCGCGCGGTCAGGCGCTTCCACTCGGCGCACGTCGCCCGGCACACGGGATAGACGCGCCGGGCTACCTCCACCGTCTCGCGCGCGGCCTTGGCGTCGGTGTACGGGCCGAAGTAGCGCGTCCCCGGCCGGTGTCGCTCGCGCGTGTACTTGATCGCGGGGAACGGGTCGGCGAGCGTGAGCGCGATGAACGGGAAGCTCTTGTCATCTTTGAAGTCGACGTTGAACGGCGGGCGGAGTTCCTTGATGAGGTTGCCCTCCAGGATGAGGCTCTCCACCTCGTTGCCCGTCACCACGTAGTCGAACGAGTCCACGCGCTCCATCATGCGCGGGATCTGAGCGCGCCCGTCGTGCCCGCTCACATACTGCCGCATGCGCTTGCGCAGGCTCTTGGCCTTGCCGACGTACAGGACCTCGCCCCCGCACTTCCACAGGTAGACGCCGGGGGCGTCGGGCACATGGCCGAGTTGCGCGGCGATGTCGGGCGGCATCGGGCCGCACCCGGCTCCGGTGTCGTAGTCGGTGGGGACGGTCATGCCCTACAGCCTACCCGTTCTCCGGCGCCACGCTCGCGCCGCGGCCCTCGAGCACCGGCTTCAGGAACCGTCCCGTGTGAGAGTGCCGGCACTCGGCGACCTCCTCGGGCGTGCCCGCCACGACGATCCTGCCGCCGCGGTCCCCGCCTTCCGGCCCGAGATCCACGAGCCAGTCGGCGCTCTTGATCACATCGAGGTTGTGCTCGATCACGAGCACCGTGTTGCCGCCCTCGACGAGCCGCTGCAAGACGTTCAGGAGTTGCCGCACGTCGTCGAAGTGCAGCCCGGTCGTCGGCTCGTCCAGGATGTAGAACGTGCGGCCGGTCGAACGCTTCTGCAACTCGGACGCGAGCTTCACGCGCTGCGCCTCACCGCCGGAAAGCGTGGTGGCCGGCTGGCCGAGACGGATGTAGCCGAGCCCGACGTCAAAGAGGGTCTGGAACTTGCGGCGGATCGGCGGGATGTTCTCGAAGAACGACAGTGCCTCCTCGACCGACATGTCTAAGATCTCGGCCACGTTCTTGCCCTTGTACGTGACCTGCAGCGTCTCGCGGTTGTACCGTGCGCCCTTGCAGACCTCGCACGGCACGTACACGTCGGGCAGGAAGTGCATCTCAATCTTGATCTGACCGTCGCCCTTGCAGTTCTCGCAGCGCCCGCCGCGCACGTTGAAGCTGAAGCGCCCCTGCGAGTACCCGCGCGCCTTGGCCTCGTTGGTGGACGAGAGCAGCGCGCGAATGTCGTCCCACACGCCCGTGTACGTGGCCGGATTGGATCGCGGCGTACGGCCGATGGGGCTCTGGTCGATGATGATGACCTTGTCGATCGCGTCCAGGCCCTCGATCTTGGTGTACTTGCCAGTGCGGTGGCGCGTGCGGTAGACGGAGTTGGAGAGCGCGGGCGCGAGCGTGTCGGCCACAAGCGAGCTCTTGCCCGAGCCGGAGACGCCGGTCACGACCGTCAGGCTGCCGAGTGGGATCTCCACGTCGATCTCTTTGAGGTTGTTGGCTCGCGCGCCGATCAGACGCAAGAACCCGCGATCGGGTGCGCGCCGACCCTCGGGCACGGGGATCGATACCTCGCCGGACATGTACTTGCCGGTGAGCGATCCCGGACACGTGAGCATCGCCTCGGGCGTGCCCACGCACACGAGCTCGCCACCGTGCTCGCCCGCGCCCGGCCCCATGTCCACCACAAAATCGGCCGCGCGGATCGTCTCCTCGTCGTGCTCCACCACGATCACGGTGTTGCCGAGGTCGCGCAGGCGCTCGAGCGTGCCGATGAGCCGCGCGTTGTCGCGCTGATGCAGCCCGATTGACGGCTCGTCGAGGATGTAGAGCACGCCCACGAGCCCGCTGCCGATCTGCGTGGCGAGACGGATGCGCTGGGCCTCGCCGCCGGAGAGCGTAGCCGTGCCGCGCTGGAGCGTGAGGTAGTCCAGGCCCACGTCGACCAGGAAGCGCAGCCGCTCGAGGATCTCCTTGATGATGCGCCGCGCGATCGTCTCTTCGCGCTCGGTCAGCTCGACCGTCTCGAAGAAGCGGAGTGAGTCCTTGGCCGAGAGGTGCGTCACCTCGTGGATGTTCTTGCCGCCAAAGCTGACCGCGAGGATCTCGGGCTTGAGCCGCGCACCCTCGCACGACGCGCACGGGATGACCGCCATATACTCCTGGAGCTTCTCCTTGCTCGCGTCGCTCTCGGTCTCCTCATGCCGCCGCATCACGCTCGCCAGCGCGCCCTCGTACTTCGTGTACCAGAACGTCTCGCGACCATCGCGGGTGATGTAGTCGAGCCGGATGCGCTCGTCGCCGAGTCCGCGCAGCAGCTTCTCCTGCACCTGCTCGGGCAGCTCGCGCCACGGCACGTCGATACTGATGCCGAGGTGCTTGGCCGCCGCCTCCACGAGTTGCGGGTAGTAGTTGAGGTTGCCCGAGTAGGGCTTGATCGCGCCCTCGGCGAGGCTGAGGTCGGGATCGGGCACCACGAGGTCGGGGTCCACCTCGAGCCGGCTGCCGAGGCCGAGGCACTCGGGACACGCGCCGTACGGTGAGTTGAACGAGAAGTCGCGCGGGACGAGCTCATCCATGGAGAAACCGTGCTCCGGGCATGCGAGCGCCTGCGAATACTCGTACTCCTCGCCGTCGACCACGGCCACGGTGACGGTGCCGGTGGCGAGTTTGAGCGCCATCTCCACGCTCTCGGCAAGGCGCAGGCCGATGCTCTCCTTCATGACCAGGCGGTCGAGCACGACCTCGATGGTGTGCTTGAACTTCTTGTCGAGCACGATGTCCTCGTCGAGCGTGCGCACCTCGCCGTCCACGCGCACGCGCGTGAAGCCTTCGCTCTTGAGCTCGGCGAGGAACTTCGTGTACTCGCCCTTGCGACCCTTCACGACGGGCGCGAGCACCTGGAACTTGGTGCCCTCGGGCATCTCCATGATCGCGTCGACGATCTGCTCGGGCGTCTGACGCTCGATTCTCCTGCCGCATTCCGGGCAGTGCGGGACACCGACGCGGGCAAAGAGCAGGCGGAGGTAGTCGTAGATCTCGGTGACGGTGCCCACCGTGGAGCGCGGGTTCTTACTCGTCGTCTTCTGGTCGATGGAGACGGCCGGCGACAGACCTTCGATGTGGTCCACGTCAGGCTTGTCCATCTGCCCGAGGAACTGCCGGGCGTAGGCCGAGAGTGACTCGACGTACCGGCGCTGCCCCTCGGCGTAGATGGTGTCGAATGCCAGCGAGCTCTTGCCCGAGCCCGAGAGCCCGGTGATCACCACGAGCTGGTCGCGCGGGATCTCGAGGTCGATGTTCTTGAGGTTGTGCTCGCGGGCGCCGCGGATCGAGATGCGATCGAGAGACATAGTCGGGAGTGACCTTTCGGGAGCGGTTCTTAGGGGTGTTTGTCTGCAATCACCCATTGTACTCCCTCGGATAGGCGAACGCACGTTCGTATGCCACGGCTACACGATGTACGCGCCCCTTCCCGCACCCCTTCCTGCGCCACCCAGAGTTCACTCCCGTGTCACGCGCTCGAAACATGCACCCGCCACGCTACATCGACGGGCGACAACCGCCGGAAACACGACACGCGGGAGGCAGAGCGAAATGGACAGAACGAGGAAGGGACGGCGCACATGGACCTGCAGATAACGCTTGACACCCTGTGGGTGCTCATCGCGGGCATGCTGGTGTTCTTCATGAATCTCGGATTCGCCCTGGTCGAATCGGGATTCGCCCGCGCCAAGAACACCGTCAACATCATCTCCAAGAACTTCGTGGTCTTCGCGATCGCGTCGATCGCGTTCTTCGTCGTCGGATGGGGCCTGATGTACGGAGACGGCAACGGGTTCCTCGGCCTGAGCGGGCTGTTCATGCTGGGCGGTGCCGACAACAGCCCCGCCGTTGGTGATGCGTACCAGGGCGTCTACTCGGCGCTCAGCTGGACCGGCGTGCCGCTCATGGCCAAGTTCTTCTTCCAGCTGGTGTTCGCCGCCACCGCGGCCACGATCGTCTCGGGTGCGGTTGCCGAGCGCATCAAGTACGCCTCGTTCATCGCGTTCTCATTCGTGCTCGTGGCGTTCATCTATCCGATCGTAGGCCACTGGATCTGGGGCGGCGGATGGCTCGCTTTGCTCGGCTTCTGGGACTTCGCAGGCTCCACCGTGGTGCACTCCACCGGCGCGTGGGCGGCGCTTGCCGGTGTCCTCGTGCTCGGCCCGCGCATCGGCAAGTACGGCAAGAACGGCAAGGTCAACGCGATCCCCGGCCACAACATGACGTCGGCCATGACCGGCGCGTTCATCCTCTGGCTCGGCTGGTCCGGCTTCAACCCCGGCTCCACCATGGCCGCCGACCCCGGCGCGATCTCGCACATCGTGGTCACCACGAGCATGGCGGCGGCCGCAGGCGCGCTGGTAGCCACCGCGGTTGCGTGGAAGCTCCTCGGCAAGCCCGACATCGGCATGACGATCAACGGAGCCCTCGGCGGTCTCGTGGGCATCACCGCCGGCTGCGCGTTCGTGAGCGTGGGAAGCTCGCTTGTCATCGGCGCGATCGCCGGCGCGCTCATCGTCTTCGGCGTGCTGCTGCTCGACAAGCTCAAGCTCGACGATCCGGTCGGCGCGCTTGCGGTACACGGCATGGGCGGCATCTTCGGCACGCTGGCCGTGGGCCTCTTCGCCCAGGACGTCATCGCTCCCGGCACCACCGGCGACGGCCTGTTCTTTGGCGGCGGAGCGGGCTTGCTTGGCGCGCAGGCGATCGGCGTGCTCGCCGTAGGCGCAGCGGTCTTTGCGGTCTCGCTTGCTGCATGGCTGCTCATCAAGGTTACGATGGGCGTGCGCGTGAGTGCCGAGGAGGAGCTTGAGGGCCTCGACATCGGCGAGCACGGCAACCGTGCGTACCCCGACTTCGTCCAGACCGAGACCGTGGCATAAGCACACCGAGAGGAGGACCACGAGATGAAGAAGATCGAAGCGATCATTAAGCCCCACAAGCTCGACGAAGTGAAGGAAGCGCTCCACGCCGTGGGCGTGGCGGGGCTCACCGCCTACGAGGTGAAGGGCTTCGGGCGTCAGAAGGGCCATACCGAGATCTATCGCGGCGCCGAGTACACCGTGGACTTCGTGCCGAAGCTGAAGATCGAGATCGTCGTGGACGACGACCTCGCGCCCAAAGTGGAGGACGCCATCATCGAGGCCGCCCGCTCGGGCAAGATCGGCGACGGCAAGGTGTTCACCTACGACTGCGAGGGTGCGGTGCGCATCCGCACCGGCGAACGCGGTCCGGACGCGCTCTAAGCGCGGCCGGGGCATGGTACGCGGACCGCTTGCGGGGTTTCTCGCCGGGCGCGATGAGTTGATCGCCTCCGCGCGGCCCGGCACGGCCGCGGCCGGCACGCTCGCGAAGATGACCGATGAAGCCGTCTCAGCACTCGCTGAGGCGGCTTCATCGCGCCCACGCACGCCGTTCGCGCTCTTCGCCCTCGGCGGCTACGGCGCCGGACGGCTGCTGCCCCACTCGGACATCGACCGGCTCGTCATCTCGGCCGGCGGGTCGCAGGACCTCGAGCCGCTCGTGCGGGGTCTGCTCTACCCGCTGTGGGACGCGGGCTTCGTCGTCGGTCATCAGGTACGGACCGTAGCCGATCACGCGCGCGCCGTCCGGGAGGACATCCAGAACCTGACGTCGTTCCTCACCGCCCGCTTCGTCGCGGGCGACCGCGATATCGCCGCGCGCACGCTCTCCGAGACATTCCGGCGGCTGCGCAAGCACGCCTCCCGCGCGCGCGACGAGATCCTGGCGCGCGAACGTCCCGGCTCGCCGTACCTGCTCGAACCGGACCTCAAGGAGGGCGCGGGCGGGCAGCGCGATATCGACGAGCTCGTCTGGTATGCAGCTCTTGCCGGAGGCGCACCGATGCACGACGCCTTCGGGCTCTTCGACCCGGGCTTCCTGCGCCTGGCCGAGTTCGAGGCGCTCGCAGAAGCGCAGGACGCGCTCACGGCCGCGCGCTGGCAACTCCACGCCCATGCGGGGCGCGGGCGCAACACACTCGCAGTCGACGACGCGATGGCCGCCAGGGTGGACGCCGATGCGGTGCAGCGCGCCCTCGTCTCGGTGCACCACACGCTCGCCACGGTGCGCGACAGACTCGCGGGCGTGCCCGAGCCGGACGTGAAGCCGCTCGGGCTGCAGGATCTGATCGAGTCCGCCGAGCGCGGACCGGCGGCACTCGCCGATCTGGAGCGCGCGGCGTGGCTCGGCGGACTCGAGGCGGCGGCGCCCGGGTTCGGTGCGCTCATGACGCTTCGTCGGCCCGCCCTCTCCCACCGCTACACCGTCGGCGCGCACTGCCTGCGCACGCTCGCGCTCATCGCGCGACCGCAGGCCGACGGCGCGCCGGTGTCTCTCGCGAACGGGCACG
>JAXMLJ010000099.1:0-21480 GCA_034368805.1 Coriobacteriia bacterium | reverse complement strand
GTACTCGCATGGATCGACCCGCCCGCGACAACAGAGATGATCGAGGACGCCCGCGTCCCCGGAAGCGCACGTCGAGTTCCCGCCAGAAGAGCGCGGGCGCCTCGGGTGGGGCTGCGTCGTCGAGCGCTCCCCGATCGCGTCAGCCAGGCGAGCCCGGGCCTACCGCCAGGTCCCGCTCGACAGCGGGCCGGAGCGCCTCTGCCGCCCGGGGCTCCACACGTGCCGGTTCGGCCCGAAGCGGCGCTGCCTCGACCCGCCCTCGATCCGCCGGCGGCGCACGCACGCCGGTCCGGAAGGGCGGCCCCAAGAAGACGACACGCCTGCGCCGGATCGTTCGAGTCGCGCTCATCGTCCTTGCGCTGCTGATCGCCCTCGGCGGCATTGCCGGATGCGTGGCGTACAAGCGGCTCGAGGCCGGCCTCCCGGACCTCTCCCAGGGTGCGGAGCCCCTCGCGGAGACGAGCATCATCTACGACCGGCACGGCGCCATCCTCGTGGAGCTCCACGCCGAGCAGAACCGTACGTACGTGCCGCTCGCCAACATGCCGGTGCATCTCCGCCAGGGCGTCATCGCCACCGAGGACCAACGCTACTACGAGCACGAGGGCGTGGACCCGCTTGGCATCGCACGCGCCCTGTGGGTGAACGTGACCCAGGGCAAGCGGCACGGCGGATCGACGATAACGCAGCAGTACGTCGTGAACACCTTCATCGAGCGTGAGGACACTCTGACGCGCAAGGTGAAGGAGGCGATGCTCGCCTACAAGCTCGAGACGAGCTTCTCCAAAGACGAGATCTTGGAGAAGTACCTGAACGCCATCTACTTCGGCCACGGCGCATACGGTGTCCAGGCAGCCGCGGAGACGTACTTCGGCAAGGACGTGAGCGAGCTCACCACAGCCGAAAGCGCCATGATCGCCGGTATCATCAGGTCGCCGGGATCGTTCTCACCCCGAAACGACGAGGTAGCCGCCAGGGAGCGGCGCGCCATCGTTCTCGGCCAGATGCTCGAACTCGGCTTCATCGACCAGCAGACCCACGACGCCGCGGTGGCCGAAGCGTTCACGCTTGCCGCTCCCGAGCCGGCCGACTCCGCTGCGCCGTACTTCGTCGAGTGGGTGAAGCAGAATCTCATCGACCAGTACGGGCCGGATGCGGTGTTCAAGGGCGGACTCCGGGTGAAGACCACGGTCGATCCCGCCACTCAGACGGCAGCCGAGACCGCTATCACCTCGATCCTCGACCGCGAGGACGACCCGTCGGCCGCCATCGTGGCGATCGATCCGGCCACCGGTGAGGTCCTGGCCATGGTCGGCGGGAAGGACTTCAACGCTCAGCAGTTCAACGTCGCCGTCCAGGGCCTGCGTCAGCCCGGATCGTCGTTCAAGGCGTTCGTGCTCGCCAGCGCGCTCGAGCAGGGCGTCTCGCCGGAGAAGGCATACGAGAGTCGCGCGGCGCAGTTCGCGATCCCCGGAGGCCAGACCTGGAAGGTCACGGGGTCGTCGGCGGGCGGGCCGATGCGCCTGCGAGTCGCTACCGAGAAATCCATCAACGCGGTGTTCGCCCAGGTGATCCTCGAGATCGGCGCCGACAAGGTCGCCGACACGGCGACACGGATGGGCATCACCACCCCGATCAACGCGGTGCCCGCCATCGCACTCGGCAGCCAGGAAGTCACCCCGCTCGAGATGGCCTCGGCGTACGGAACGTTCGCCAACGGCGGCGTGCATGTACCGCCGCACGGCATCGTCGAGGTGGCGGATGTGACCGGAGAGGTGCTGTTCACGGCCGACGCGCAGGGGACCGAAGCCATCACCCCCGCGGTCGCGTATCTCGTGACCGACATGCTCAGGGGCGTCATCTCGAAGGGTACGGGCACTGCGGCGAAGATCGGCCGCCCGGCGGCCGGCAAGACCGGGACCACCCAGGCGTATCGCGACGCATGGTTCGTCGGTTACACACCCGACCTCGTGGCGGCGGTTTGGATGGGCGACCCCGAAGCGCAGACCGAGATGACCAACGTCCACGGCAAGAAGGTGACAGGCGGATCGTTCCCCGCGCAGATCTGGGCAGCCTTCATGAAAGCCGCGCTCAAGGACGTCAAGGCCGCCGAGTTCAACAGACCGCCGGGACTCACGACCGAGTCCATCTGCCTCGAATCGGGTCAGAAGGCCGGCGAGTTCTGCACCTCGAAGGCGAGCGCGCTGTTCTTGTCTGCCCACCCGCCCTCGCCGTGCGAGCTGCACACCGGACCGACACTGGTGGACATCCCCAATCTGATCGGCATGATGAAGGATGAGGCGATCGCGCTGCTCAAGCGCCTGTCGCTCGCCTTCACGATCGAGGAGAAAGCGGTGGCGGGCGTTCCTGCCGGCATGGTGAGTGATCAGAGCCCCCGCTTCGGAAGCCAGGCGGCCACCGACACGGTGGTGGCGGTGATCGTGTCGACCGGCTCGCCCAAGACCGAAGCGCCGATCGCGGCATTCACCTACTCGCCGGCCCAGCCGATCGCCGATGAAGAGGTCACCTTCGACGCAACGGACTCCACCGACGAGGACGGCACCATCGTGAAGTACTCGTGGGAGTTCAGCGACAAGAAGGAACTCGCTTCCGGCGTCACCGCCACGCACACCTTCACCGCACCGGGCACGTACACCGTCACGCTGTGGGTGACCGATGACTCGGGGCTCGTGTCGAGTCTGCCGCTTCAGATCGAGGTGCAGTAGCCGGCAGGCTAGACCACCCCGCGGAAGAAGTGGCCGCTCGTGGCGGGCTCGACGAGCGGTGAGCCTGGAGGCGGACCGCCCTCGGCCACGTTCCTGAGCGCCGAGCCGAACGCGCGGGTCACCTCGGCGGCGCGCATCGGCCCCTCATCGCAGAAGTCCAGCCGGATGGACGCGACGCCGGCCGCAACGATCTCATCGAGCGCCCGGATCAGATCGAGGGTCACGGCGTTCATGATGTGCGAGCGCCCTGACGGGTCCGTGGTGACGGGGAACTCGTAACCCTTCTGATCGCGCAGGCGCCACCAGCGATCGCGCCGCGCGCAGGTCGCACACTGGCGGCTACACGGTCCGGACGCCTGAAGCACGCACTGCTCGGCTACCATGAGCTCGAGCCGGCCCCACGCGATGCATCCGACCGGGACCGGTGAGCCGCCCGCCAGGTCCGCCAGCTGCCGGCCCGAGAGCTCCGGCGATGCCCAGACGTGCCCGGCGCCCAGGCCAGCGACCGCAGTCGCACTGTGGACGTTCAGGATGTTGAGCGGCCAGTCCGCCGAGACCGCGCCGCGACCGGCGGCCTCGGCGACCAGACCGAGGTTGCCGACGGTGACACGTTGCCCATCCAGGTGCCCCGCAAGCCCGGCGACCTCGTTCGGCCACGCGATCCTCGGCAACAGCGGGTTCACGCCCGCCAACGGTGGTTCTCCCGGCGGTCCGAAGACACGCACGTGCGCCTCGTCAGCGCCCGCCGCAAGACACGCCTCGGCGGTAGGGACATCCCACGCTGTTGCAACCAGCAGAGGCGTCCCGGCGCGTCGGCGTCGTGGCTCGGGGTCGGGTACGCGCGGCGCGCGCTCGCCGCGGTCGGCCCACGGTTCGAGCAGACGCTTCTCGAGACGCGCGAGCGCCTCACGCCGGACCGCGTGCAGCACCGAATACCCCACGCCTGCGTCGGCGTCGAGTACGATGTCCCATCCGGCCGCACGGAATCCCGAGCCGCCGAGGCGTCCGACGTGCTCCATGACCTCCTCAGCCGTGATCGCCTTCGTGCGCGCGGGCTCGATGGCGGGCCCCTCGACTGTGGCAGACACTCCCGTGGCCGACGCGGTCATGGCCAGCGGCTCCCCCGCATGCAGGGTCACCGAGAAGCTCACCGACACCGCGCGGTGGTCGGTTGCCGCAGTTCCCGAGAACGTCCGGCGCGCGGCAGCGGCAAGCGCGGCGTCTGCAACACGGAACACGCGGTCGCCGGCGGTCGCTTGCCCTTCGACGACGATGCGCGCGGACTGTCCGGCCGCGGCCGTCTGGACCCGCTGGCCGTCGACCTCGATCTCTCCCGCCAGCTGCGCGAAGCGTCCTGCCCGCGTCCATATCTCGAGCGTGTCGCGCGGACCGAGGGCTCGCTCCAGCGCGATCGTCGCCCTGCCTCCGGTCACCGACGTGATACGTCCAAGCAGCACGCCACGGTTGTTGGGCCGCGAGTAACTCATGAGGGCCTCGCCGCGCTCCTGGGTGAGATACGCGTCCGTGAAGCCGCGGCTGAACGCCTCTTCGAGCAGCTCCCACTCGGCAGGGCTCACGACGTAGCCGCCCGGATCGGCAAGCGCGCGATCGAGCGCGGCGCGGTACACGCCGGTCACGATCGCCACGTACTCGGGAGACTTCATGCGACCCTCTATCTTGAACGCACGCACGCCGGCGCCGATGAGCGACGGCAGGTGGGCGATGCCCGCCATGTCCTTCGGTGAGAGAAGGTAGCGGCCGGGCACGCCGACCGGAGTACCCGTCGGATCGAGCAGTTCGTACGGCAGCCGACAGGGCTGTGCACACATGCCCCGGTTGGCCGAGCGCCTGCCGATCATCGACGAGATGAGGCACTGGCCGGAGTACGAGTAGCAGATCGCGCCATGCACGAACGCCTCGACCTCTACGCCGGTCTCGGCGCACGCCCGCACCGCATCGGCGGGGAGTTCCCGCGCCAGCGTCACGCGGGTCGCGCCGAGCGCAGCGAGAGCGCGCACGCTCTCGGCGTTCATCGCGTCGATCTGTGTGGAGGCGTGGATGCGCACGTCAGGAAGCTCGCTCGCCACGAGCCGGAGTAGCCCAAGGTCCTGCACGATGACCGCATCGACACCCGCGGCCCATGCCTGGTCGATCATGGTGAGTGCCGAGACCATCTCCCGCGGGAGCACGACGACGTTGGCGGTGAGGTACACGCGCGCGCCGCGCAGGTGCGCGAAGCGCGTGCCTTCGGCCAGCGACGCGAGATCGAAGTTGTCGGCACCGCGACGCGCGTTCAGCTCGCCCAAGCCGAGGTAGACCGCGTCGGCGCCGTTATTGACGGCGGCGACGAGCGCCTCGGGGCCGCCCGCGGGCGCCAGCAACTCGACGACGGAAGAGCTGGAGGTATTCAACGGTTACCTTTCGGGCAGAGAACCCGCCGGGCACGTGGCACGTCGGACGCTATACTAGGAGGCTGACCGTGCCGAACCTGGCACGACCGGCACATACCAGGCCATAATAGACCGTTGAACCGAGAGGGGCCCGTTTGTCCAGACGCAGCAGACTCCGCCGGCGCACGCGTTCGTCGGCACCCCGGGTGATCGTCGGCGCACTCGCGCTGACGGTCGTCATGAGTCTACTCGCCTCCGGCACAGGCGTCGCCGTGGCCGTCGGCATCGCGTCCTCGTGGCTCGAGGGCCTTCCGGACATCAACGACCCCGACGCCTTCAACGTGGCGCAGACCACCAAGATCTACTCGGCGGACGGCGTGCTGCTCGCCAACCTGTACCTGGAGAACCGCCAGGTAGTGCCACTCGAGGACATATCGCCGCACCTGCTCCACGCCGTCGTCGCGGTCGAGGACGAGCGCTTCTACCAGCACAACGGCGTGGACTTCATCGGCCTCACGCGCGCGGTCGTCACCAACGTGACCAC
Source organism: Coriobacteriia bacterium (assembly GCA_034368805.1). Lineage (GTDB taxonomy): Bacteria > Actinomycetota > Coriobacteriia > Anaerosomatales > Anaerosomataceae > UBA2272. The sequence goes on along the minus strand of JAXMLJ010000099.1, from coordinate 15,820 downwards.
CGGCCGACGCGAAGGCGCATCGACACTCACCCAGCAGTTCATCCGCAACACGGTCCTCGCCGACGAGCGGTTCGACATCTCGATCAAGCGCAAGGTGCGCGAGGCGTGGCTTGCGCTTGAGCTGGAGAAGACGCACTCGAAAGACGAGATCCTCGCGATGTACCTCAACACCGTCTACTACGGTGAGGGCGCGTACGGCGCCGAGGCCGCGTCACTCACGTACTTCAACAAGCACGCAAGCGAGTTGACGGTGGCCGAAGCGGCGCTGCTGGCGGGCCTGCCGCAGGCGCCGAGCCGACTTACGCCCTACGACAACCCCGACGGCGCTGTCTCGCGCCGGCAGTGGGTTCTCTCCAAACTGTTCGAGCAAGGCTACGTCTCGAGCGACGAGTACGAGGCGGCCAAGATCGAGGACCTGCGACTCGCGCGCTCGTCCGAGCTCGACGAGCAAGGCGTATACAAAGCGCCGTACTTCGTGGCGCATGTCAAGAAGCTCTTACAAGACGAATACGGCACGTCGCTCGTGTTCAAAGGCGGCCTGACGGTCCACACGACCCTCGACACCACGATGCAGACCTACGCCGAGGAGGCGTCGCGCAGCGTGCTGGACCGCGCAGACGACCCCGACAACGCACTCGTGGCCATCGAACCCTCCACCGGCTACATCAAGGCGCTCGTCGGCGGACGCGACTGGAACACGAACAAGTTCAACTTCGCCACCCAGGCACATCGCCAACCCGGGTCGTCGTTCAAGGTCTTCACGCTCGTGACGGCGCTCGAGGAAGGCATGCCGCCGCGGCGCATGCTGGACTCGTCCTCCCCCGCGATCATCCCCACCGGCGGTCGGCCGTGGAACGTCGGTAACGCCGAAGGCGGCGGCGGGCGAGGGTACATCACCCTACAGTCCGCCACGGTCGGATCGGTGAACACCGCCTTCGCGCGTCTGATCGCCGAGATCGGCGCCGAGAAGGTCGTTCTCACGGCACGCCGGATGGGCATCGAGAGCGACATCCAACCGTTCCTGTCGATCACCCTCGGTAGCCAGGAGGTAACCCCGCTCGAGATGGCCTCGGCGTTCGGCACGCTCGCCGCCGACGGCAGGCACTTCCCGCACACCGCGATCACGAAGATCATCGACGCGCAAGGCGAGATCGTCTTCGAGGATGTGCCCGAGGGCGACCAGGTCATCGAGCACAGTGTCGCGTACGCGGCGACACAGATACTCAAGGGCGTCATCTCGGGCGGCACCGCTCGTCGCGCCGCAATCGGGCGTCCGGCGGCAGGCAAGACCGGCACCACACAGGACTACCGCGACGCGTGGTTCGTCGGCTATACGCCGGACCTGGCCTGCGCAGTGTGGATGGGATACACGCCCGAGCGGCCGATGCGCAGCGTCCACGGACGGAGGGTCTTCGGCGGCACATTCCCCGCCGAGATATGGCAGAAGTTCATGAGCCAGGCGCTCGCGAACACGCCAAAGAACGACTTCAACCCTGCCCCCGCTCCGAAGTACACCTGGAAGAAGGAATGGGACATCCCAAGCAAGTCCGTCCCGAACCTTGCCGGCCTGACACAGGCTGCCGCGATCCAGGCGCTCGAAGACGCGGGCTTCGAGGACTACGAGATCACGTCCACGTACCACGACACCATCAAGAGCGGCCTGGTGGCCTCGCAGACACCCGCGGCCGGAAGCAAGGTCGACCCGGCCAAGACGGTCGTACAGATCGCGATATCGAAGGGTCCGGACCCCAACAAGCCGAAGCCGCCACCGCCAGCGCCGCCGCCCGATCCGGAGCCTGAACCCAAGCCCGATCCGGAGCCTGAGCCAACGTCCACCCCCACTCCGTAAGCCCGAGAATCCACGAAGTCCCCGAGCGCCATGCGACCGGGGACTTCGTGGATTCGCTGCCTCTTGAATCACGCGCGGGAGATGCGCACCATTCCCGATGTGCAGAACACCTCGACGCCCTGGCTCTCGATGCGATCGAGAACGAGGTTCATGCCGAGCGCATCCGAGCTCACGTGGCCCGCGATCACGAGGTTGAGCTTGAGCTCCTCGGCGTGCTTCTTGTGCTCCTCGGAGTAGTGCATGCCCACGAGCGTGTCGATACCCGCGGCCACGAGCTTGTCGAGTGCCTCCTTGGGGCCCTCGGTGCCGCCGGTCATGTCCACGTGACACGTGCCGCAGCGCCCGGAGCCGTTGCCCTGGATGAGCACGGGCCCGTACCCCTTCTTGGCTGCATCGGCGTACTCGGGCACTGAGTGCAGGACCTTCACGAGGTCGTCGAGCGTGCGTGGCGCCTCGCCGTCGATAAGCTGCTGGACGAACCGGTTGACGCTGTTGTCGGCGGGCGTATGGCACGACATCGAGGCCAGGCCGAGGAGGCGCGCGGCGTCGATGGCCCGGTAGTGGTTGTACGGCATGAGCTTGCGCATGATCTCCTCAGCACGCGGAGCGATGAGCGCGTCGGCGACGCCGATGCCCACGCCGCGCGCGGCCCAGAGGTCGGCCTGCATGTACATCACGCGGTGTAGGTTGGCGAAGCCGGGGCCTTCGGGGTGGTGGGCGAACACGAGGTCGATGGGCGCCCCGCGCTCGCGCAGACGGTCGGCGAGGAGCACCTCCCCCACCTCCATGTCGATGCCGGTGATGAGCCCGCGCACCTCGAGGTCGGGATCGCCCTCGGCGATGCGCGTGTCGTCGTAGGGATTGGTGAGCCGCTCGGTGTCGAAGAAGACCTTCTCGTCCTCCGGCAGCTTCTCGAACTCCCTCTTCGCCGCCGCGAGCACGTGGCCGATCTCCTCGCGCGAGCGCGCGTCGGCCTCGATGCCCGCCTCGATGGCCGTGGTGTAGATGTCCTGCAGCTTCATGCCGTCCCCCTCGTCTGTCCGCCGACCGCGCGCTTGGGCGACCTCGGTCCGGTCCGCTCGCGCGACACGTATCGGTTATCTGACAGGTAGAAGCGTAACGGAAGGTCGTGACCGGCGCTCAACCCGATCCTGCCGCTCGCGCCCACGCGCTCGTCGTCCACCCCGACTGCATCGTACACCGCAATCTCACCGCCGAGTGTGACCCCGTTGTGACCCAGGTCTATCCCGAGCGCGCTCGCGAGCCTGCCGGGTCCGTTCGTGAGTTCGGAGTCCGCACGGCCGGGACGGCGTGCCTCCATCACCCCGAGACCCGCGACCGGCTCGATCGCGCGCACGAGCACGGCGCCCGCGACGCCCTCGCCCTCGGTCACCAGGTTGAGCATGTGATGGTTGCCGTAGGTGAAGTACACGTACGCGCACCCGGGCGGGCCGTACATGACGCGGTTGCGCGCGGTCACGCCCCGCGTTGCTGCATGCGACCCGGGGTCGTCCGAGCCGAGATACGCCTCGGTCTCCACGATCACGCCAGCGGTGAGCGCGCCGCCCGCACGGCTCGCGAGCACCTTTCCGAGAAGTTCCCGCGCAACGGTGACGGTGGGCCGGGCGAAGAATGCCGGCGGCAAGATGCGCGCCGCGTCGGGCTCGAAGCCGCCGGTCACGCCCTGCCCCGCTTGAGCCAGGACCGCAGCACCTCAAGCGGCTGGGCGTTCAGCACCTCACTGGCGCTGGTCCAGCCGCGCCGCGCGGTCGCCACGCCCCATCGGATGTGGCCGAACTGACCGGCTTCGTGCGCGTCGGTGTTGATGGCGATGCGAACCCCCGCCGTGCGCGCCATACGCAGGTGCACGTCGTTGAGATCGAGCCGCTCGGGGTGCGCGTTGAGCTCGAGAATGGTCCCGGTGTCGGCGGCCTTGGCGATGACGGCCTCCATGTCGAGCGCGAACGGGTCCCTGCGGCCGAGCAGCCGACCCGTGGGATGCCCGATGATGTCCACGTACGGGTTCTCCATTGCCACGAGGAGGCGGCGGGTTGCCTGCTCGCGCGACTGGTTGAAGCCGTGGTGGAGCGACGCGATGCAGTAGTCGAAGCGCGCGAGGACCTCCTCCGGGTAGTCCACGCCACCCTCATCGTCGATGTTGAGCTCGATGGCCTTCAGGAGCATCGGCCCGTCGTCGCCCGACGCGTTCAGCTCGTCGACGCGCGCCCACTGTTCCTCGAGGTCCGAGAGGTCAAGGCCACCCACCATGCGCAGTTCGTAAGCGTGGTCGCTCACCCCGAGGTACTCGTAGCCGAGTTCGGCGGCGCGCGCCCGGTTCTGCTCGAGGGTGGAGCGGCCGTCGGTGGCCACCGTGTGCGAGTGCAGGTCACCGAGGATGTCTTCGACTGTGACAAGGTCGGGCACTCGGCCCTCGAGTGCGAGCTCCACCTCGCCCGTATTCTCGCGGATCTCGGGCGGCATCACGACCATGCCGAGCGCGGCGTAGACGTCGGCTTCCGTGGCGCTTGCGAGCCGCTCGCCATCCGAGATGCGGAAGACACCGTACTCGCTCACCTTCAGACCGCGGGACTTGGCGATCTCGCGCACGCGGACGTTGTGCTCGGCCGAGCCGGTGAAGTACTGGAGCGCGGCACCCCAGGCCTCGGGCGCAACCACGCGGATGTCGGCCTGACGTCCCGACGTGGTCATCACGCTCGTCTTGGTCTCGCCGCTTGCGAGGACCCCGGTCGCGATCGGCAGATCGCGCACCGCCGCCATGACCGCAGGCCCGTCGTCGGCCGCCACGAGCACGTCGATGTCTCCCACCGTCTCCTTCATACGGCGGACGCTGCCCGCGAAGGCGGCCTCGATGACACCGGAGACCGCGCGAAGGTCGTCGGCCAGCCTCTCCGCAAGCGGCAGCGCATTGGCGAGAAGGATGCGCGAGGTGAGGCTGCGGTAACGCGCGATGCCGTCGGTGATGTTCTCCACCGTCTTGGGACCGAAGCCGGCCATACCGGCCAGACGGCCCTCGGCGATCGCCTCTTCGAGGTCATCGATCGAGGCGATGGCGAGTTCGTCGTAGAGCGCCTTGGCTTTCTTGGGGCCGAGGCCCGGTACGCGGATGAGCTCGATCACCGAGGCGGGCACGCGCTCTGCGGCCGCCTCGAACTCGGGGAACGTGCCGGTTTTCATCACCGAGGAGATGACGGCTGCGATCTTGGGGCCGATGCCGGGGACCTCGGTCAGCCGTCCGCCGAGCGCGGTTGTGGTGATGTCCTCGTCCCACGCGCGAACGGCGTGCGCAGCCTTGTGGTACGAGAGGAAGCGGTACCGATCCGCACCGGCGATCTCGAGCAGATCGCCGTAGTCATCGAGGATGGTTGCGATGGCGGCGTTGTCGTACGCGGGCATTGGCGGCTCCCCGGAATCGGATTCCAGCGTACCCGAGGAAGCAGGGACCGGCTAGCGGTCCGCGCAGTGTGCTCGCCCGCGATCGCCGCCCTACAACCCACGCCGCATGAACGCGATGCGGGCACCCTGACAGTCGCCGGTGACGCCCCTGAACGGCTCGGCATCCTGGAAGCCGAGGCCCCGGTAGATGCCGCGCGCAACGTCCGCCGATCCGTCGATCGCCACGAGCAGCATCTCCGCGTATCCCATCGCGCGTGCGTGGTCCATCGCCGCGCGCACCAACGCCCGGCCCAGTCCCCCACCCCGCGCGTCCGGCGTGACGTACAGCCGCTTGATCTCGCAGGCCTCCACCGAGTGCTGCCGCACGCCCACGCACCCGACCGCCCGGCCCGCCTCATCGCGGGCGAGCAGCATCACGCCACCCGGCGGTGCGTACGGCGCCGGGAGCGTGTCCAACTCGGCAGTCAGGCTGGTGGCGGTCACCTCGGTCAGCAACTGGTCGTGGTAGACCTCGAGCAGAGCGCGCACGTCACGCACGGCGGCCGGGTCGCTCCGCTCCACGGTGGTGATCAGCCAGTGCGGCATCGCGCTCAGTCGTCGGCGAGGCCGCGCGATGCGAGCCATGCCGCATCCGCGTTGAGCGCGGCATGCGCGGCAGCAAGCTGCTCGGCGACCCGGCCAGGCGCCGTTCCTCCCGCCGTGTCCCGCCGTGCGACGACGGCGTCGATATCCACCGCGCCGAGTGCGTCGTCCTCGAACGCGGGTGAGGCCGCCCGCAACTCGGCGAGCGAGAGCTCCTGCAGCGTGCGACCGTCGCGCTCGCAGGCCAGCACGAGCTTGCCGACGATCTCGTGCGCCTCGCGGAAGGGCACGCTTCGCGCCGCCAGGTGGTCCGCCAGGTCCGTCGCCGCCATGAACCCGCCGAGGGCGCCGTCGCGCATGCGCTCGGTGTTCACGCGCATCGTGGACAGCATGCCCGCCATCGCCTCGAGCGAGTCAGCGTACGTGTCGATCGCGTCGAACGCGGGCTCCTTGTCCTCCTGCATGTCCTTGTTGTAGGCGAGCGGAATGCCCTTGAGCGTCACAAGCAGCGAGGTGAGGTCGCCCACGGCGCGACCGGTCTTGCCGCGCACCAGCTCGGCGAAGTCGGGGTTCTTCTTCTGCGGCATGATACTCGAGCCGGTGGACCAGGCATCATCGAGCGTCACGAAGCCGAACTCGTCGCTCGACCACAGGATGAGCTCCTCGGCCAGTCGCGACAGATGCACCATGCCGAGCGTGCACGCATACGTGAGGTCGACGAGGAAGTCCCGATCGGAGACGGCATCAAGCGAGTTGGGCGACACATGTGAGAAGCCGAGCTCATGCGCCACGGCGTCCCGGTCGATCGGGAAGGTCGTGCCCGCAAGCGCCGCACTGCCGAGCGGCAGCACGTCGGCAGCCTCCCACGCCCGCTTCACTCGTTTCGCGTCGCGGGTGAGCATCCACGAGTAGGCAAGCATGTGGTGCGCAAAGAGCACCGGCTGCGCCTTCTGGAGGTGCGTGTAGCCGGGCATCACCACGTCCGCATGCGCGGCGGCACGATCGAGCAGTACGCGCCGGAGCTCGCCGATCGCGCCGTGCAGTCTCAGGGCCTCGCGCTTCGCATGGAGCCGCGTATCCGTCGCAACCTGATCGTTGCGCGAACGCGCAGTGTGGAGCCGCTTACCCGCGTCGCCGATGCGCCGCGTGAGCTCTGCCTCGATAGCCATGTGGACGTCCTCGTCGGACTCGTCAAAGACGAACGCCCCGCCCTCGATGTCCTTCAGGATGCCGAGAAGGCCCTCTTCGATCGCCTCGGCATCCTGCTCGCTGATGATCCCCTGCTTCGCGAGCATGCGCGCGTGCGCGACCGAGCCCGCGATGTCCTCGGCGTACAGACGCCTGTCCACGGCGAGCGACGCGCCGAAGCGCTGCTGGAAGGCGCCGGGCGTGTGTTCGAACCGCCCGCTCCAGGGAGTCTTCCGCGTATCGGACATAGGTGCTAGACCTCGCCTTCCTTACCGACCTTGCGGCGCTGCCGAGCCCAGACCTTCACCGGCAGGCCGTGAAGATCGATGAAGCCCTTGGCGGCCTTGTGGTCGAAGGTATCCGCCTCGTCGTAGGTGGCCAAACCGTAGTCGTAGAGCGAGTACGGGGAGCGTCGGCCGACCGGGACGCAACTGCCCTTGAAGAAGCGGAGGCGCACGTCGCCCGTCACGAGTTGCTGGGTGGTCTCGATGAAGCCGTCGAGGGCCTCCTTGAGCGGGGAGAACCACATGCCGTTGTAGACGAGTTCGGCCCACTTCTGCTCCACGCCGAGCTTGAAGTGAAGCACCTCGCGCTCGAGGCAGAGGTCCTCGAGCGCCTTGTGCGCGATGATGAGGGTGAGCGCGCCGGGGACCTCGTAGATCTCGCGCGACTTCACGCCGATGAGCCGGTTCTCGATCATGTCGATGCGGCCGAAGCCGTGCTTGCCCGCCAGTTCGTTCATGCGGTTGATGATCTCGTGGAAGCTCATCACTTCGCCATCGAGCGCCACCGGCACGCCCTGCTGGAAGCTGATCTCGGCGTACTCGGGCTCGTCGCAGGTGTTGCCGCGCGAGTCGGCCGTGAGCGTGTAGATGTCGGCCGGAGGCTCCACCCACGGGTCCTCCAGCACGCCACACTCGATGGCGCGGCCCCACAGGTTGTCGTCGATCGAGTACGGGTTGTCCTTGGTGGTGGGCACCGGGATCCCGCGCTCGGCAGCCCAGTCCATCTCCTGCTCGCGGGTCTTGAGATCCCACTCACGTACCGGCGCGACGATCTGCAGGTCCGGGTCGAGCGCCGCGATTCCCACCTCGAAGCGGACCTGGTCGTTGCCCTTACCCGTACACCCATGGCCGATGTAACGCGCGCCGTGGCGGTGCGCCTCCTCCACGAGGTGCTTGACGATGATCGGCCGGCTCATGGCCGAGAGCAGCGGATACTTGTTCTCGTACAGCGCGTTGGCCTTGAGTGCCTTGGAGAGGAACTCCTCAACGTACTCCTCGCGGACGTCTTTCACGATGGACTCCACCGCACCGATGCTGAGCGCCTTGGTGCGCACGAACTCGAGGTCCTGGCGCTCCTGACCAACGTCGATCGCAAGCGCGATGACGTCCATGTCGTGGTTCTCCATGATCCAACGGATGGCCACGGAGGTATCCAGGCCGCCCGAGTACGCCAGTACGCACTTCTCTCTTGCCACGTTCATCCTTCCCTAGGGTGGCCGGCGCGGCCTCTACCGGCGGCTCCGGAACTTCTCGATTCCCGATAGGACCGCCTCGGCGGCGTTCTCATCGGCCGCGATGATGAGGATCGTATCGTCCCCGGCTATGCTGCCGACGACCTGGTCGAGCGCAGCGGCGTCGAGTGCGGCCGCGACCCCCTGACCGCCGCCCGCGCTCGTCTTGACCACGACGAGCTGCTGCGAGCGTGCGACGCTCACGACGAGCTCGGAGATCATGCGCTGCAGGTGGATGTCCTCGGCCAGCACGTACACGCCCTCGGGCAGCTTCCTGAGCCCCATGTCGGCGATATCGCGCGAGACGGTCGCCTGGGTGCACGTGAAGCCTTCGGACTTGAGGTGATCCACCAGGTCACGCTGGGTGCGCACACGCTCCCGCCGCACGATCGTGCGAATGGCCTCCTGACGCAACGTTCGTTTCCGCATCACGATCCCCCTGACTGCCGGTTAGAGCACGAGTGACATCCACGCACGCTGGGCGTGCAAGCGATTCTCCGCCTCATCGAAGACGACCGAGCGAGCCGAGTCGATGACCTCATCGGCCACTTCCTCGCCACGGTGCGCCGGAAGGCAGTGCATGAAGATCGCAGCGCCATCGGCGTGCGCCATGAGGGCCTCGTCCACGGTGTAGGACGCGAAGTCGTGGAGCCGACGCGCGTGCTCCTCCTCCTGGCCCATGGACGCCCAGGTGTCGGTGACCACCACATCGGCGCCCGTGACCGCCGCGACCGGGTCGCGCAGGACCTCGAACGTCGATCCGGTCCCGTAGCGATCTGCGAGCTCCTGAGCCTGCACGAGCGCATGGGCGTGAGGCTCGTACCCGTCGGGCGACGCGATCGATACGTCGAGGCCGGCGAGCGCGCCTGACAGCAGGTACGTGTGGGCCATGTTGTTGCCGTCGCCGACGTACGCGAGCTTGAGGCCCTGCAGCGCGCCCTTGTGCTGGCGGATCGTGAGCAGGTCGGCAAGCCCCTGGCACGGGTGGAAGTCGTCGGTGAGCGCGTTGATGACCGGGACCGAAGCGTACTCGGCCACTTCCTCGATGTGGCTGTGCGCGAAGGTTCGCAGCACGATCAACTCAACGTAGCGCTCGAGGACCTTGATCGTGTCGTGGACGGTCTCGTGTCGCGAGAACGCATCGTACGGGCCCATCACGACCGGGTGCACGCCGAGTTGCGTGCAGCCGACCTCGAAGCTCACGCGCGTGCGCAGGGACGGCTTCATGAAAATGAGGCCCGCGCTCGCACCGTCGAAGCGCGGCCACTCGGCCGCGGGCATCTCGGCGACATCGAGGACGTGCGCAAGCTCCTCGGGCGTCAACTCGGCGAGGGTGATCAGATCCCGACCCTTGAAGGTATGCATCAGGCGGCTCCCAGAACGGCTTCCAATGTATCCAGAAGTATAGCCGTTTCATCCGTTGTGCATACGAGCGGAGGCAAGAAGCGCAGGATCCTGTCCCCGATGGCGTTGATGACCACGCCCTGCTCGAGGCACGCCATCGCAACCTCCTGCGCGCGGGGCTCCACAAGCTCGACCGCGACCATGAGGCCGCGCCCTCGTACCTCGGCTATGGCGCCGGTCCGCGCGGCAAGCTCGCCGAGGGCGGTCTGGAGCGTCTCGCCGGTTGCCGCGGCGTTCTCGCCGAGACGCCCGATCTCGAGGGCCTTGATCGTGGCGAGCGCAGCCGCCGCGATCACGGGGCCGCCGCCGAAGGTCGAACCGTGGTCGCCGGGCGCGAACGCCTCGGCCGCGCTTCCGCCGGCCAGGACCGCTCCGGCCGGCAGACCGTTGGCGAGCCCCTTGGCAAGCGTCATCACGTCGGGGCGCACACCGTAGCCCTGCCACGCGAACGGCGAGCCCGTGCGGAAGAAACCGGTCTGGACCTCGTCGAAGACGAGCAGCACCTCGCGCTCGTCGCAGATGCGCCGCGCGGCGGCAAGGTACGCCTCCGTGCACGGATAGACCCCGCCTTCGCCCTGGACCGGCTCGAGCAGCACCGCACACGTGTCGGTGGTGACGGCGGCCTCGAGCGCCGCGATGTCGTTGAGCGGCACATGGCTGAACCCGGGCAGCAGGGGCGCGAAGGCGTCTTGCTTGGACGCCTGCCCGGTGGCCGAGAGCGCCGCAAACGTGCGGCCGTGGAAGCTCCGCTCGGCCGCGACGATGTGGTAGCACGATTCGCCGCGCCGCGCCTTGCCCCACCGCCGCGCGAGCTTGATGGCGCCCTCGATGGCCTCAGTGCCCGAGTTGCAGAGAAACGTCTTCCACCCGCCGCCAGCGAGCGACGAGAGCCGCTCGGCCAGCACCGCGCGGTGTTCGACGTGGTAGAGGTTCGAGACGTGCACGAGCGTGTTCATCTGCCGCGCGACCGCCGCGGCTACGGCAGGGTGCGCGTGACCGAGGTTCACCGCGCCGATACCGGCGACGAAGTCGAGGTATGGGCGCCCCTCGTCATCGACGAGACGCATCCCGTCGCCACGCACGAACAGCACCGGCTTGCGGGCGTAGGTGGGCAGATGGTACGCCTCGTCGAGTGCGGCAATCTCATCGTAGCGCGTGCCCATGTCAGAGGGTCACCTCTCCCTCGTAGCCGATGTAGGTCGCATCGTCGGCCAGACCGAGGCTCACCGACTCACCGGTGATCATCGTACCGATACCCTCATCGGTGTAGACCTCGAGCAGCAGCGCGTGCGGGATCGTCCCGTTGAGGATATGCGCCCGCTCGACGCCCCGCCTGAGCGCCTGAACACACGCGCCCACTTTGGGGATCATGCCCGAGGCCAGCTCACCGCCGGCGAGTATCGACTCGGCCTCCTCGAGCGAAAGCGCGCTGATGAGCGACTCTTTGTCGGAGAAGTCCGCGTACAGGCCGTCCACGTCGGTGAGGAAGATGACCTTCTCCGCGCCGAGGGCCGAGGCGATCTCGCCGGCCACAAGGTCGGCGTTGATGTTGAAGCTGCCGCCGCCGTCCCCGCCGCCGACCGACGCGATGACGGGGATGAACCCGTCCTCGATGAGGTTGGTGACGACCGTCGTATCGATGTGCGTGATCTCGCCCACGCGCCCGAGCCGCTCGTCTTTGACCGTCGCCCGGATAAGGTTGCCGTCATCGCCCGCGATGCCCACCGCGAGGCGCCCGTGCGCGTTGATCGCCGAGACGAGATCACCGTTCACCTTGCCGACGAGCACCATGCGGACGATCTCCATCGCCTCTGCCGAGGTGACCCGGAGGCCGTCCACGAACTCGACGGGCATGCCGAGGCGGTCCATGTACGCCGTGATCTCAGGACCGCCACCGTGCACGATGACCGGGTTGATGCCGACAAGCTTCATGAGCACGATGTCGGCGGCGGCGCTGTGCCTGAGCGCCTCATCGGTCATCGCCGCGCCGCCGTACTTGATGACGACCGTCCGGCCCCAGGCACGCTTGATCCATGGCAGCGACTCCATGAGGATGGCGGCCTTCCCGAGCATCTCCTCCACGTGATGACCCCCGCTCGCGATCTCCGCTGCGCTCATGACCGGTAATCCCCGTTGATCCGCACGTAGTCGTAACTGAAGTCGCACGTCCACACGGTGGCCTCTCCATCGCCGAGGTGCAAGTCGACGAGTACGTCGATCTCGGGCTCCGCCAACGCACGGGCGGCTTCAGCTTCATCGAATGCCACCGCGGTACCGTCGGCACAGGTGAGGATGCCCGCCAGCGCGATGTCGAAACGCGCTGCGTCCACCTCGGCCCCCGACTTGCCGAGCGCCATGGCGACCCGGCCCCAGTTGGCGTCCTCGCCAAAAAGCGCCGTCTTGAACAGCGGCGAGTTGGCGATGGAGCGGGCGGCGCGCTCGGCGTCGGCCTCGGTCGCCGCGCCCCGTACCGTGATCGCCACGAACTTGGTCGCGCCCTCGCCGTCGCGGACGACCATCTGCGCGAGCGCGGTCGCCACCTCGAGGATCGCCGCCGCCACCGCATCGTACGCGTCCGTTCCCGGCGCGAGGGGGCCACCGCCCTCGGCGCCGCTCGCCATGAGGATGCACGTGTCGTTGGTGGAGGTGTCCGAGTCTACCGTGATGCGGTTGAACGACCGCGCCACGGCCGCGCGCAGGAGCGCGTCGCACGCTGCGGGATCGAGTGGTGCGTCGGTGGTGATGAACGCGAGCATGGTGGCCATGTCCGGTTGGATCATGCCGCTGCCCTTGGCCATCCCGCCGACCTTGAACGTGCGGCCCGCGACCTCAACGGCGATGGCGAGCTGCTTCGGGAACGTGTCGGTCGTCATGATCGCCTCGGCTGCGCCGTCTCCGGTGGCGCGATCGAGCCCGGCGACCGCCTCGGCGATGCCGGCGATCACACGATCGACCGGGAGCGGCACGCCGATGACGCCGGTCGAGCACACGGCGACCTCGCCCGGCGCGCAGCCGAGTTCACGAGCGGTTGCCGCGGCCATATCTCGCGCGTCTGAGAGACCCGGTTCGCCGGTGCACGCGTTGGCGTTGCCTGCATTGACGACAACGGCGTGCAGCATACCGTCGGCCAGGTGCTCGCGCGAGACGATCACCGGCGGCGCTGCGGTTGCGCTCGTGGTGAAGACGCCGGCAGCAGGGCACGGCCTCTCGGCGGCGAGCACGCAGACGTCGCGCTTGCCGGACTTCTTGATGCCCGCGCTCACGCCGGCGACAAGGAACCCTGCCGGGGCGACGACGCCACCCTCGGCATGGGAGAACGCGAACTGACCGTTGCTCATCGGATCCCTCTCACACGACCGGGACGGGCATGTTGAGCCCGGCGGTCTCGTCGTAGCCGAGCACGATGTTGGCGCACTGGACGGCCTGGCCGGCTGTGCCCTTGACCAGGTTGTCGATAGCACAGGTGACGACGAGCGTGTCCGACGGCTGATCGAGCACCACGCCGATGTGTGCCCGGTTCGAACCGCGCACATGCGCGGTGGCCGGCTGGATACCCGGCTCGCACACCGTCACGAACGGCTCGGAAGCGTACGCTTCGGCGTACGCGGCGTACGCCTCCTCGGGCAGAAGTCCGGGCTCCACCTCGAGATACACGGTGGACAGCAGCCCGCGGTCCAGGGGCGCGAGATGCGGCGCGAACACGACCGAAGGCGCCTGCAGGCCGAGGTCCGCGAGCCCCTGCGCGATCTCGGGGGTGTGCCGGTGCGAGCCGACCTTGTAGGCCGCGACCGACTCGGTGGCGTTCACGAAGTGGGTGACGGGTCCCGGCGTGCGACCCGCACCCGAGATTCCGGAGATCGCGTCGACGATGACACGGCTCGAGATGACGAAGTCCGCCCGGACCGCGGGCGCCGCGGCGAGCAGCGTGGCGGTCGGATAGCAGCCGGGGCATGCGACGAGCCGGGCGCCGGGCAGGGCGTCACGCCACAGTTCCGGCAGACCGTAGACAGCCTCATCGATGAGCCGGGGAGCGGTATGCGGCGTGGCGTACCATGCCGCGAACAGTTCAGGGTCGCGCAGCCGGAAGTCTGCGGAGGCGTCGATCACCGTGAGGCCGGCGTCGAGCAGCACGGGCGCCAGGGCCATCGCAGCCGTATGGGGCACGGCGAGGAATGCGATCTCGGCCCCCGAGGCCGCGACTGCGCCGGTGTCGTGCGGCGAGTAGACAAGATCGCACATCGCAAGCGCCGGGTAGAGCTCGCGCACCGGACGACCCTCGTCCTGGTCCGACGTCACGCACACGAGCTCGAAGGACGGGTGGCCAAGCAGCAGCCGCGTGAGCTCGGCTCCCGCATAGCCCGCTGCGCCGACGACGGCGGCCCGTGTCATGTGATGCCCTCCCGATGTCGATTGGAGACGCGACTATACACCGCTACCGCATCAGAGTCAACTAAGTATTCAACATTACGATATAGACCAGACAATATAGCCGCTTCGACATTTCAGCGGCTACGCGTGATACGTAGTGCACACCCCGCTGCCGCTACGAGCGCACCTCCCCGTTCACCGCGCCGCATACCTTGCGGACGAGCTTCTCGTAGGCGGGCCGAACATCCTCATCAGTCAACGTGCGATCGGGTGCCCGGTACACGAGCGAGAACGCCAGGCTCTTCTTGCCCACCGGCAGGCGGCGTGCGTCGCCGGGCGCGCCCGGCGCAACGCGATACACGTCGAACAGGCGCACCGACTCCAGGAGGCTGCCGCCCGCGCTTCTGAGAGCCGCCGTGACCCGCTCGGCGGGGACCGCCTCATCGACCACGAGAGCGATGTCGAGAGTGACCGCCGGGAACCTTGGGACGTCGCGGTAGAGGATCGATGCGCGGGCGGCAGCCTTGAGTAGTGCCGCGACCGAGATCTCGAACAGCACGACCGGTCCCGTGACCTGAAACGCGTCGAGCACGTCCGGGGCCGCTTCGCCGAGCCACCCGACGACGTCACCCGCGACGATCACATCGGCGCTCCGGCCGGGCTGAAGCCACGCCCGCGCCGACTCGCGAACCTGCCAGCGATCGGCGTGCAGGGCCTCCATCACCGTCTCGAGCACGCCTTTGCCGTCGAAGAAATCGAGTGTGCCGCCCGGACTGTTCCATCCCGGACGTGACCACGATCCGGTGAGCGCACCGGCCAGCATGAGCCGCTCCTTGGGCTGCTTGCGACCCTGAGCAGTGAGGAATGCGGTGCCCATCTCGTAGAGGTGGACGTCGGGGACACCACGACGCTGGTTGTACGAGACCGCCCGCAGCAGACTCGGCACGAGCGCCCACCGCATGACCGCCTGCTCCTCGGACATGGGATTGATGAGCTCGACGAGCGTCTCATCGGACGCCAGATCCCACGTCAGGCGCGTAAGGTCCGCAGGGTCGCCGAAGGAGTAGCCGATGTGTTCGTCGAGACCGGCCGCGCGAAGCGTCGCGGCGATGCGCGCCCGAGCGCGCTGTGCGCTCGTGCGCCCGCCGATGCGCTCGCGCCCGCCGGGGCGAGTGGACGTGATGTTCTCCAGCCCGTGGAGGCGCGCGACCTCCTCGACGAGGTCGATCTCGCGCTCGAGGTCCGGCCGGAAGCTCGGGACCGTCACTCGGAGGGCGTCGTCGGCCGCGACCACTCCCAGGCCGAGCGGTTCGAGCAGCGCCGCGACGTCGGCGGACGCGAGCGCGGTGCCGAGTATGGCGTTGACGCGGCCTGCGCGCAGTGTCAGTTCCGGCAGCGGCTTCTCGCCGGGATAGGCGTCCACGATACCGGGCGCCACCACACCGCCCGCCACCTCGGCGATGAGCGCGGCCGCACGGTCGGAGGCGCGGGCCGCCAGG
>JAXMLJ010000098.1:0-13704 GCA_034368805.1 Coriobacteriia bacterium | reverse complement strand
GGCGTCGGCGCGGGGGACGGGGCGGTCATGGGCGCCGAGGCTGGCGCGGCCACGGCCGCAGGCGCGTAGGCGGCCGGCGGGGCGGGAGGTATCGGCGGGCCGCCGGGGGCGCGGGCGCCGGGATCGGCTCGGGAGTGTATGACTTTGGAGGAGCGGGAGGCTCTGCCGTGGCGCGCGCCCCGCACGAGGTGCAGAACGTATCGCCAGGCATCAGGGCGGAACCACACGCGCCGCAGAACCGGGACTGGTTGTCGCTCATCCTGGCGCTCCTTCGTCGAAGGGTCCTCTCGCGTATGAGTGTACCGCTAAGGGACATTCTGTCAGCGATGTTTGGGCAGCGCTGATATGAGGTATCATACTGAACGTTCAGAACGTCGTGAAAGTTATGTACGCAAGTTTCATGGCCGACGGAGGGATGCGGCATGGCTGCTGAAAGCGAGCTCACCAGGCGGATCGCCGTACTCGACCGGCTCTCCGCGATGCTCGAGACGGTCGGCTTTCCCCACAACATCGCGCGGGTCTACGCGGCGCTCACACTCGCCGAAGGCGAGGGGCTCTCGACCGCTGAGATCATGGGGGCGCTCGGCATCAGCAAGGCGTCGGTGAGCAGTGCGATGCAGTTCCTCGTTGGCGTGGAGCTGGTCGAGCGCTACCGGGTCCGTGGCAGCCGGGAGGCGCACTACCGGATGCTCAAGGGCAAGTGGGGCGACATGCTGTCGCGCAAGCTGGCCGGCACGAGTTCGGTGCGCGCGGCGGTCGACGAGGCACTCGAGTTCACCGCGGCACCACTCGCGCGGGAGCGCCTCTCCGAGATGCGCGACGTCTACGCGTTCTTCGAGCGTGAGTTCGAAGGTGTCATGCAGCGATTCAACGAAGGGAAACGATCATGACCGTTCCGGCGATCAGCGTGGATGGCCTGCGGTACTCGTACGGTGACCTCGAGGCGGTGAAGGGTGTCAGCTTCGACGTGCAGCCCGGTGAGATCCTCGGCTTCCTGGGTCCCAACGGTGCGGGCAAGTCCACGACCATCAAGATGCTCACCGGTCAGCTGACGCCCAAGGGCGGCAGCGCCCGGATCCTCGGTGTGGACGTCGCCCTCGACGATCCCGAGGTGCAGGCGCAGATCGGGGTGTGCTTCGAGGAGAAGAACCTCTACCTGCAGATGACCGCACTCGAGAACCTCGAGTTCTTCGCATCGCTGTTCGGGATTCGCGACGTGGACGCGATGGAGGTTCTGCGGCGCGTGGGGCTGGCCGACCGCGCACGCGACCGCGTCGGCAACTTCTCCAAGGGCATGCGCCAGCGCATGATGATCTCCCGCGCGTTCATCAACAAGCCCAGGGTGCTGTTCTTAGACGAGCCCACCGACGGGCTGGACCCGGTCACTTCGGCGGCGATCAGGACGACCATCCGTGAAGAGGCCGACCGCGGGGCGGCCGTGCTGCTCACGACCCACGACATGTTCGAGGCCGATGAGCTCTCGGACAGGGTCGCGTTCATCAACGAGGGGGAGATCGTCGCCCTGGATACCGCCGAGAGCCTGAAGCTCAAGTACGGGACCCGTTCGGTGCTTGTTCGCCTGCGTGACGGTAACGGTGTACGCGAGGAGCATCTGCCCCTCGGTGGCGATGGCTCCTCGGCGCGGCTGGCCGAGCTCGCGGGGTCGCCGGATCTTCTGACCATCCACACGGAAGAGGCCACGCTGGAGGCCATCTTCATCAAGCTGACGGGCAGGGGGCTGGAAGGATGAGCAGTCCGGTCTCGCGCGGCGCCATCATCGCGGCGCTGCTGAAGAAGGAGCTCATCGCGTACTCCCGCGACAAGCTCTATCTGTTCCTGACGGTGCTCACGGTGGTGGCGGTCGTGTCCGTCTTCTGGCTGCTGCCCGACTCGGTCGAGGAGTCCATCACGCTCGCGGTCTCTCCGCCGGTGCAGACCATGGTCGAGGACGCCCGTGAGACGCTCAAGGCGATGGGCGCCACCGACGAGCAGCTTGCCGAGCTCGACGAAGCGGATCTCACCGAGGGCGAAGAAGGCATCGCACTCGTGGAGTTCGAGAATGCCGAGCAGATGGCCGCGGTGATCGAGGGAACCCTCGAGGCGTATCGCACGAACGAGGGCGCGCTCGTCTTCCGGGACCCCGGGGCCGACGAGGACAAGCCCAAGGATGCGCATCGGATGAACGTGGACATCGGCATCGCGTTCCCGGAGACGTTCATCAGTGACGTGGCGGCGAAGAAGGATGGCGTGCGCGTGATCATCTACTCGGACGCCGCGGTGCCCGAGGAGATCGAGGGCGCCATGCACAGCTTCGTGCGTGAGATGGCCTACCAGTTCGCCGGCGTCGCGCTGCCCGTCGGCATGCCGGACGCAGACGAGATCGTGCTCGGCGAGGACCGCGTGGGCAACCAGGTCACGATGCGAGAGAAGATGCGCCCCATGCTCGCCTTCATGATCCTGCTGATCGAGACGTTCTCGATGAGCTCGCTCATCTCGCTGGAAGTGGCGCAGCGGACTGTCACCGCCGTGCTGGTCACCCCGGCCAAGGTCGCCGACTTCCTGATCGCCAAGACCGTATTCGGCACGGGACTCTCGCTCGTACAAGGGACCATCGTCCTGGCGCTCGTGGGAGCGTTCACGCCGCAGAACTGGTCGATCCTGCTCGCTACGCTTCTCGTCGGGGCGATGATGTTCACCGGCGTGGCGCTGTTCGTGGGCTCGGCCGGCAAGGACTTCATGGGACAGTTGTTCTACACGATGATGTTCACGATCCCGCTGCTCATCCCGTCCTTCTCCGTGCTGTTTCCCGGTTCGGCGGCGCCCTGGGTCAAGGTCATCCCGAGTTACCCGGTCCTCGACACGCTCGTCAATACGACCATGTACGGCGCGGGCTGGGATGAGGCGGCTGGCTCGCTCGCCTACGGTCTCGTATGGGTCGTCGTGCTGTACGGCATCGGCTTGTTCGCACTGAAGAGGAAGGTGGAGTCGCTATGAGCCTCGCGCGCATCTGGAGGGTGCTGCGAAAGGATCTGGCACTCGGTCCGCGCTCTCCGTTCTTCCTGTGGGCCCTCGTGCTGCCCGTGGGCATGACGCTGCTCGTCCAGGTGGCGTTCGGCTCGCTGTTCGAGCCAGTGCCCCGCATCGGAATCCTGGACGAGGGCTCCTCGGCCATCACTGCCTCGGTGGCCGAGATGGAAGGCATCGTGCTGGAGCGCTTCGACGATGCCGGGGAGCTCAGGGCCGCCGTCGAGGCCAATGACCTGGACGCCGGACTCATCCTGCCGGCAGGCTTTGATGATTCAGTGCGTGCGGGAGAGCAGCCGCCCCTGGAGTTCTTCATCGGTGGCGAGAGCTACGCGGCCAACCGCATCATCCTGAGCGTCACGACGATCGACCTCATCCGCGAGGTCGAAGGCAGCGCGGCACCCGTGGAAGTGGAGGTCGTCTCCTTCGGTGATGAGGGGCTGCCGATATCAGCGAGACTCGTTCCGGTGGTCGTCTTCTACGCGCTCGTGATGGCCGGCGTGTTCGTTCCGGGTTCGAGTCTGGTGGAGGAGAAGGAGCACGGCACGCTCATGGCGATGCTCGTCACTCCGGTGAGATCCCGCGAGGTCATGGTGGCCAAGTGGGCACTGGGCCTCCTTCTGGCCACGGTCATGTCGGTCGTGACGCTGATGCTCAACCGGGCGATGGGTGCACGACCCGTCGAGGTCGTCCTCGTCGTTGTCGTGGCGGGAGCCCTCACCTCGATGCTCGGCATACTGGCCGGTGTCGTCGCGAAGGACTCAACGATGTTCTTCGGCCTGGTCAAGGGCACCGGTGTTCTGTTGTTCGCACCCGTGATCTTCTACGTGTTCCCCGACTGGCCGCAGTGGATCGCAAAGTTGTTTCCGCTGTACTGGGTCATCGAGCCGATCTGGCAGGTGTCCGTGATGGGAGCGTCGATCACGACGGTGTGGCAGGAGCTCGCCATCGCTCTTGGCATCACGGTGGCCCTGATCCCGGTCACCGCGTTCCTTGCCCGACGGATGCAGGCGCAGATGGCCGGGCAGTAGGGAGTCAGCCGGCTGATGGCCGGTCGTATGGCGGCAGCACGCCTGCCGCGTCGATGAGAGGAGCCCCTGTGATGGAGTGGTACTGGTGGGCACTGATCGGTGTGGGTCTCGTCGCTCTGGCCTACGTGAAGATCATCGTCCTCGGCAAGATGGTCGCGTCTCAGAAGGCCAAGAAGGCGGCCCAGGCCGCTCTCGATGACGAGTAGACCTCGAGAAGCCACCGTTCCGGGAAGCGGGCACCCGGTCGGAGTGTTCGACGCACACACGCATGCGTTCCCCGATGCGATCGCGGCCAAGGCTGTAGCGGCGCTCGCCGCGGAAGGCGGCATCACGGCGTACTATGACGGCACCATCGCGGGGTTGCTTGCGGCGATGGACCGTGGTGGTGTCGGCCGTGCTCTCGTCGCGCCCGTCGCCACCAAGCCGTCTCAGGTGCGCGGCATCAACGACTGGGTGGCCTCGCTCGGCGAGCAGCGCATCGTGCCGTTCGGCGCGATGCACCCCGGCTTCCCGGACCCGGCGGGCGAGATGGCGCGGATCGCGGCACTCGGCATCCGTGGGATCAAGCTGCACTCGCAGCACCAGGGTTTCGCGCCTGCGGAGAGGCGCATGGCGCCGATCTACGAGGCGGCATCCGACCTCGGCATGATCGTGCTCTTCCACGCCGGGGGCTATGTCGTGAGGCACGAGCAGGAGGCCCATCCGGCCGATCTTGCCCGCGTGCTCGACGCGTTTCCCGGGCTCACGTGCATATGCGCGCACATGGGCGGTTACGGTGAGTGGGACGCCGTTCGCGAGCACCTCTGCGGGAGGGACGTGTACCTGGACACGGCGTACGTACCCGGGCGCCTGCCGGATGCGGAGTTCCTCTCGCTGGCGCGCGATCACGGGATCGAGCGCATCCTCTTCGGCACCGATGGTCCGTGGACCGACGCGGGAGCCGAGGTAGCCTACGTGAGCGGTATCGGGTTCACCGGCGAGGAGCTCGACGCCATACTCCACGGCAACGCCGAGCGGTTGCTTGACCTCTGATTGCGCAGTCTTGAGAAAGCTTGTCGTAGAGACTTAGGGGTGCTACCGTCGCTGCCAGGGGGTGCCTCGATGGTGCGGCTCAAGCTTCTCGCACTGCTTTCCGTGACGATCGCGTTCGCGAGCGTCACTTCTTCGGCGTTTGGGTGGGCCGAGGGTGACGTCACATTTGACGGGGACGGGATGGACTGTCCCGCGTGCCACCAGTCGGACCTCTTCTTCCCCGATCGCGCCGGGCCGCACGGCGGCTATACGGCCACCACCACGAAGTGCGCCGCGTGCCATTCGGTCCACGAAGCCCCCGGGGACGGCGTCCTTCTGCTGCCCGCATCCACGATCAAGGCGTCCTGCGAGTTCTGCCACGACGGGACCGCCGGCATGGGTGTCTACGGCGCGATCGAAGCCCGGGGCGGGACGGTTCTCGGCGGGCACAGCATCGACACCACCACTGTGGTTCCCGGCGGAGACGCGGGTACCGGAGGGAGCTCGGTGGGTTCGTTCGGTGGCGAGGGCGGCTATCTGAGTTGCGACGACTGCCATTCGCCTCACGACGCCCGGACGGTGGATGCGTTCAGCGGCGAGCGGGTCCGCTTCCATGCGAGCGACCGCAGCTGGCTCACGTCCTGGGCGAGCACCAAGCTCCTGAAGCGGCTTCCGACCGGCGCCGAGGACGAGACGGACGTGTACGGCTCCGACTGGTGCGCGGGGTGTCACGCCGGACGCAGCTCGGGCGGTGCGGTCCACAACCATCCGGTCGACTCTCAGGCGAGTACGGCGACGCCCTTCTCCTACGACCACGTCGCCATCGTGACCGCCGACGACTCGCTCGAGACGACCTACGGCACGCTCGGCCTGCTCGGCTTCCCTCCGGGGATCTGGCACAACCGCGGGTTCGTGATGCCGGATCCGCGAACGGAGGAGCAAGCGGGGCACGCGCCGATCTGCCAGCAGTGCCACGAGGACAGCAGAACCGTCGGCGAGCCGGGTGCCGTGATGCCCGCCGAGGTGTACCGCTACGGCGATGGCCGCACGAGCGGCGATGCGGGCACCGACAACCCGCTGTTCCAGAACTTCCCCCACGAGACGCAGAACCGCTTCATGCTCGTGGAGACCGACGACGACCTGTGCCTCAACTGCCATTCCGTCTCGTCGTTGCCCTGATCGAGGCGGCGCAACGCGCGGCGAACTGACCCCGTGGCGTCGGACTCAGAGGTGCTCGAGGAGCCCGGCGATGGCGTCCGCGGTCGCGCGGATCTGCTCCTCGCGGGTGATCGTGGCGTCGCCGTCGCGTGTCTGCGGCCCGTAGTCACCGAACTGCGCGTGGTTGCCGCCGTCGAGCGTCAGATATGTGGTGTCGGCCGGAAGCCGCTCGACGGCCTCGGCAAACACCTCCGGATCGACCACGCGGTCCTCGGTGCCGATGACGGAGAGCACGGCCAAGCCGCGTGCGGTCAGGTCGGTCGATGCCGCGGGGTACGCGGCCAGCAGCGCCAGCCCCCCGATGCGATCGTCCTCGGTGGTGGCATAGGCCGCGGCCATGGCGCCGCC
Source organism: Coriobacteriia bacterium (assembly GCA_034368805.1). GTDB lineage: Bacteria > Actinomycetota > Coriobacteriia > Anaerosomatales > Anaerosomataceae > UBA2272. The sequence goes on along the minus strand of JAXMLJ010000098.1, from coordinate 7,072 downwards.
GAGGCTGTGCCCGCCGACCGCCCACCGGACCACCTCCGGCGCCGAGTCCATCAGGGTCTCCGCCCGGCCGGGGTCGAGGACTGCGAGGTTCAGCGGCATCGAGGCGAGTGCAACGGCGTAGCCCCGCTGTGCGATCGCTCGCGCGAGGGGGGCGTACGAGCGCGCGTCCACCCGTCCGCCGGGATACAGGACGAGGCCCGCAGCGGCCGGTCCATCCGTAGGAGCGAACAGCCAGCCTTCGGCCAGGGCGGTGACCGTGACGGTGCCGTCCGAGCCGAGCGCCTCGAGCGCCTCCGGTGTCGGGCCGAGCGGGGTCAGGACCCACACCACGGCCAGGACCAGCCCGATCACGATCACGACAGTGGTGGCCAGGAGCGCAAGGCGGACGTGCGAGCGCTCTACGCTCTGCATGCCGCGCGACAGGTTCGGCGTCATCGGAGATCCTCCAGCTCGGGACGCATGGGTGACGCGCACCATCATGCCCTACCTTATTCGGAATGGACAGACGATGACATGCACCGCACCGTGTCAGGTAGAATGGGCGGAGGCGCACTCGAGGAGGCGGACGATGGCGGCACGAATACTGCTCGTGGAGGACAATCCACAGAATCGCTACCTGATGACGTTCTTGCTCGAGAAGAACGGTTACACGGTGGACGTTGCCGAGGACGGCGAGCAGGCGCTCGACATGCTCGAGTCGTCCACGCCTGACCTTATCCTGATGGATATGCAGCTTCCCAAGGTCGACGGATACGAGGCCACCGGCCGCATCAAGGCGGACGAGCGGCTACGTTCGATCCCCCTTGTCGCCCTTACCGCCCATTCGATGAAGGGCGACCGTGCCAAGGCCATCGATGCAGGCTGTGATGCGTACGTGACCAAGCCGGTGGACGCCGATGAGATCCTCGCCCTGATCGAGCGTCTGATCGCAGGCTGACGCTCGCGCGCCGCGCATCGACCCCCTATACTTGGTATCCGCGCTCCGGCGCTCAGGTCCGGGTCTCGGACGGCGGTATGTCGTGAACCTGGTCAGGTCCGGATGCAAGCAGCCATAAGCGGCCTCTGCCGGGTGTTCGGGGCCCGGGCCTGAGTCTCGGAGCGCGGCCGCGGGACGGATGGCAGCGCCATCGGCCCGCATCCGACCGGCCGTCCGTCGCGCGAGGAGCCCGAGTTCATGTCCCATGTCTCCTGGTACCGCAAGTACCGACCGCAGACGTTCGCCGATGTCGTCGGGCAGTCTCACATAGAACGCACGCTCAGCAATGCGGTCGCCGAGGGCTCGGTGGCGCATCTCTACCTGTTCACGGGACCGCGCGGCACGGGCAAGACCACCACCGCCCGCATCCTGGCCAAGGCGCTCAACTGCGAACAGGGCCCCACGTCCACCCCGGACGACACGTGCGAGCAGTGCCGGGCGATCGCCGACGGCGTTCATCCGGACGTACACGAGCTCGATGCGGCATCACGCCGGGGTATCGACGACGTGCGCGAGCAGATCATCGGCCGTGTGAGCTTCGCCCCCTCACGTGGCGCCTGGAAGGTCTATATCATCGACGAGGTCCACATGCTCACGCGCGAGGCGTTCAACGCGCTGCTCAAGACCTTCGAAGAGCCGCCGCCTTCCACCGTCTTCGTGCTCGCCACGACCGATCCGCACAAGGTGCCCGAGACCATCCTCTCGCGCGCGCAGCGCTTCGACTTCCATCGGATATCGGTTGAGGACATCGTCGGCAGGTTGCGGACGATCGCCGATGCCGAGGGTGTCACGGTCCCCGACGGTGCACTCACGCTCATCGCCAAACACGCTCTCGGTGGTTTGCGCGACGCGATCGCGACCCTCGAGCAGCTCGCATCGTTCGGCGGCGGGACGATCGCTATCGAAGACGTCGAGGGGCTCCTCGGCGAGGTCGATGCCGAGCTGCTCTTCCAGGCTGCCGGGATCGTCATCGATCGGGATGTCGCCGAGGCGTTCCGCTTCGTCGCGCGCCTCGCCGAGGCCGGTATCGACATGTCCGAGTTCGTCAAAGGCTTCGTGCGTCATACGCGCGACCTGTTCGTGCTGGCGGCGGCCGATGCCGGTGGCGCTGTGGACACCACGGCCGAGGATCTTGGCCGATTCGAGAGTCAGGCGGCACGTCTCGGCACGGACCGCGCGGCCCGGATCCTCGAAGTGCTGGCCCGCCTTACCACGGAGCTCCGGTACGCGTCCGACCAGCGCCTTGCCGTGGAGGTCGCCCTCACGCGGATGGCGCGGCCCCAGGCCGACCTCACGCTCGAAGCGCTTGCCGAGCGCATCGACGCGCTCGAGGCCGGCGCGCCGCTTAACGACCGCGTCCTCGCCGCTGCCCCGCACCCCGCGCCGGTCTCCGCAGTGCCGCCCGCGGCGAAGGCGCCCGCGAGCCACACGCCGCCGAAGAAGGCATCCGAGCCGGTGGACGTCGAGGCGCCGGCTGCCGCAGACGTGTCGGCGGACCGGTTCGACATCGCCACCGTCAAGCGCGCGTGGCCGGCGATCCAGGCTGAGTTCAAGAAGATCAAGCCGTCTCGCTCGCAGTTGTTCAACGGCACCGAGGCCGAGGTGGCCGGTCAGACGCTCGTGGTCGAGTTCCCGGTGGACCAGGCGTTTTCCATGGGACTCGCGGGAGACACCGAGACGCTCGCGTTGCTGCGGCGGAGCGTTGCTGTCGTTCTCGGCGTGGAGCCGCCGGTCGAGTTCCGCCTCGGTCGCGAGGGGAGCTCGAGTGCTCCTTGTCCGCCGGCGCCCGCCTCCGATACCGGAGATGTCGCATCGGCTGCGGACGCAACCGCTGACGACGATCTTGAGGCCCTGGTCATCGCCGAACTCGGGGCGGAGATCGTGGGCGATGTCACACCTGATGAGTAGTCTGGGACACGGAACGGAGAACCGATGAAACCGAACATGCAGAACATGATGAAGCAGGCACAGCGTATGCAGGCCGAGATGGCTCGCGTGCAGGAGGAGCTGAAGGACGAACGCGTTGAGGCGTCGGTCGGCGGTGGCGCGGTCAAGGTGGTCATGACCGGCGAGTTGTCCGCCGAGTCGATCGTCATCGATCCGGCGGCGATCGATCCCGACGACATCGCGATGCTCGAGGACATGATCGTCGCGGCGGTCAACGAGGCCATCCGACAGGCGCAGGACGTGGCCGCCCGCAAGATGTCGACGGTCACCGGCGGATTCGGCCTGCCGGGAGGGCTCTTCTAGCCATGGCGTTCTACGCGCCACCGATAGCGCGCCTTCTCGAGGAGTTGGAGCGCCTGCCTGGTATCGGCCCCAAGTCGGCCCAGCGGCTCGCATACCATATCCTGCGCGGCGATACCGAGGCGGCGGCGCGGCTGGCCGACGCGATCGTGGAGGTCAAGCGCGCGATCCGGTTCTGTGAGCGCTGCTTCAACTTCGCCGAGAGCGAACTGTGCGAGATGTGCGCGGACCCCACGCGTGATGCCACGATCATGTGCGTCGTCGAGGAGCCGCGTGACGTGGTCGCGGTGGAACGCACGGGAGAGTTCCGCGGCACCTACCACGTGCTGCAGGGCGCGATCTCGCCGATAGACGGTATCGGGCCGGAGCAGTTGCGGGTGCGCGAGCTCATCGATCGTCTCGGCCGTGAATCCGTGTCCGAGGTCATCCTTGCGACAGATCCGGACATCGAGGGCGAGACCACCGCGCTCTATATCGCGCGGCTCGTGAAGCCCCTCGGCATACGGGTCACGCGTATCGCATCCGGTCTGCCGGTCGGCGGTGATCTCGAGTATGCGGACGAAGTGACGCTCGGCAGAGCGCTCGAAGCCCGCCGCGAGATGTGATGTTATTGACAGATTCTTGCTACCGTTCACCGATTCGCCTCGGCCGCTCGCAGGTGCGGACGCGCCGCTTGCCGCCGGAGCGCTCGTATCCTGGTTAGGCTTACGTACTCCCGCCGATGGACTACGCCGCACCGCGTATCGGCTGGGAATCCGAACGGCCCTAGGTGAAGGAAGGGGAGATCCATGCAGCAGCTGACGGAGATCCGTTGGCATGCGCGCGCGGGCCAGGGCGCCGTAACGGCAGCCAAGGTCGTCGCCGAGACCGCGCTGGCCGCTGACCAGTACCTCCAGGCGATGCCCGAGTATGGCCCCGAGCGTATGGGAGCGCCGATCAAGGCGTTCACACGCATCAGCTCCGATCCGATCGAGATCCACTGCAATATCGAGAATCCGGACATCGTCATCGTCCTTGACGACTCCCTGCTCGACATCGTCGACGTGGCCGAAGGCCTCACCGATGACGGCGTCATCATCATCAACACGTGTACGCCGCCCGAGCAGGTACGCACCGCGATCTCGATCCCGGCGACCGCCCGCATCGCGTGCGTGGATGCCACGGGTATCGCGCTCGACACGATCAAGCGCGACATCCCCAACACGCCGATGGTGGGCGCGCTCATCAAGGTGGCGGGTGTCATCGACATGGACACGTTCAAAGGCCTGCTCGCGAAGAACCTCGCTAAGAAGTTCGGCCAGGAGATGATCGATGCCAACTGGGCCTCGGTCGACCGTGCGTACGAGGAGGTGACCGTGGCATGAAGTGGGACATCTCGGAGATGGATTCATGGACGTACAAGCAGTTCCCGCCCGGCGCGGTGATCCCGGAGTCGGGCAACAGCGACGACTACGTCACCGGCGGCTGGAGAAGCGAGCGGCCATGGCGTGACGACGAGAAGTGCACGCAGTGCCTCCTGTGCTGGATCGTGTGTCCGGACACATCGATCAACGTTGCCGGGGAGAAGGTCACGACCTTCGATCTGGACCACTGCAAGGGTTGCGGCATCTGTGCGCAGGTCTGTCCGGTGGATGCGATCGAGATGGTTCCTGAAGGCTGCGACCTCCCGGGGGTGAAGTAGATGCCGACGCACACGACACTCGCCGCAACCGGCAACAGCGTGGTCGCCGAGGCGATGCGCCAGTGCAAGCCCAACGTGATGGCCGCCTACCCGATCACACCCCAGACCACGATCGTCGAGGAGTTCGCCGGCTTCGTCGCCAAGGGCAAGACGGACTGCGAATACGTGACGGTCGAGAGCGAGCACTCGGCGATGAGCGCATGCATCGGCGCTTCGGCTGCAGGCGCCCGCGTGATGACCGCCACATCCTCGCAGGGGCTCGCGCTCATGTGGGAGGAGTTGCACATCGCCTCGGGCATGCGCCTGCCGATCGTCATGGCCAACGCCAACCGCGCGCTGTCCGCGCCCATCAACATCCACTGCGACCACTCAGACATCATGGGCGCGCGCGACACCGGCTGGGTCACGCTGTTCGCCGAGACGGCGCAGGAGGCGTACGACAACACGATCATGGCGACCCGCATCGCCGAGCACCCGGACGTGATGCTGCCGGTCATGAGTTGCCTCGACGGTTTCATCACGACGCACTCGATCGACCGCGTCTCGGTGATGGACGATGAGTCGGTCGCCGGGTTCGTCGGCGAGTACGAGCCAAGAAACGCGCTGCTCGACACCGGGACACCGGTCACCCACGGCGCGTTCGCCGGTCTCGGCGGTCCCTACTTCGAGTTCAAGAAGCAGCAGCGTGAGGCCATCGAGAACGCTCGCGCGGTGGTCTCCGCCGTTGGCGCCGAGTACTCGGCGCTCTCAGGCAGGCCGTTCGGCGCCATCGAGACGTGGGGCATGGACGACGCCGAGGTGGCCCTCGTGGTCATCGGCTCGACGGCGGGCAACGCCCGCGCGGTGGCCCGCCACCTGCGCGCCGACGGCATGAAGGTCGGCGTGGTCAAGGTACGCGTGTGGCGTCCGTTCCCGTACGCCGAACTGGCAGCAGCACTCAAGGGGATGAAGGCCGTCGCCGTGCTGGACCGCGCCGAGTCTTTCGGTGCCGAGGGCGGCCCACTGTACCTGGAGGTGCGCAGCGCGCTATACGATCTCGAGATGCGCGTGCCGGTGGTCGGCTACATCTACGGCCTCGGTGGCAGCGATGTGAAGCTCGAGCTGATGGAGCGCGTGTTCAGCGACCTTGCCGACATCGCCGCGGGCACCGCGGCACCCGCCGGGCTCGTCTACCTCGGCGCCCGAGAGGAGGCGTAAGCATGGCGAACTTGAAGGAGCTCACCCATCGCGAAGATCGGCTCGCCGGCGGACACCGCCTGTGCGCGGGATGCGGCGCCTCGATCGCTGTCCGTCAGGTGCTGCTCGGCGCTGGTGAGGACCCCGTCGTCGTCGGCTGCGCCACAGGCTGCCTCGAGGTGTCCACGACCATCTACACGTACTCCTCGTGGAAGACCCCGTTCATCCACAACGCGTTCGAGAACTCCGCGGCCACCATCTCCGGCGTGGAGGCGGCATTCAAGGGCCTGAAGCGAGCGGGCAAGATCCCCGCCGACAAGACCATGAAGTTCGTCGCGTTCGGCGGGGACGGCGGCACCTACGATATCGGCCTGCAGGCGCTTTCGGGCGCCATGGAGCGCGGGCACGACATGGTCTATGTCTGCTACGACAACGGCGCGTACATGAACACGGGCATCCAGCGCTCGTCGGCCACGCCCAAGGGCGCGTGGGCCACCACGGCCGAGGTGGGCGCAGCCCAGCAGGGCAAGATTCAACGCCGCAAGGACCTCACGCAGATCATGGCCGCGCACGGGATCCCCTACGTCGCGCAAGCGTCGATCTCCCACTGGAAAGACCTCACGACCAAGGCCGAGAAGGCGTTTGCGGTCGAGGGTCCCGCGTTCCTCAATGTCTTTGCGCCGTGTCCCCGTGGTTGGCGCATCCCGTCGAGCCAGTCGGTTGAGATCGCGAAGCTTGCGGTCCAGACGGGATTCTGGCCGCTGTACGAGGTGGAGGACGGTGAGTTCCGCCACACGGTCAAGGTGCATAACCGCAAGCCGATCGAGGAGTTCCTGCGTCCGCAGGGCAGGTTCCGTCATCTGTTCTCGCCCGGCAACGAGGAGCTGCTCGCCGAGATCCAGGGCGACGTCGACCGTGCGTGGGATCGGCTGATAGCCCGCTGCTCACAGGACTGATCCTCGCGAGATAAGCGTCTGTCGTGAGACGAGGGT
>JAXMLJ010000097.1:0-31736 GCA_034368805.1 Coriobacteriia bacterium | reverse complement strand
GGGGCCTGAGGGGCGCGGTGGCATGTCGAGCGATCCACCGCCGCGAGAAGGAGCCGAGATGTCGGAGCAGGAGACCGCAACATACCCCCGGACCATCGATGAGACCCTGTCTCCCAACAGCCTCAAGGTGCTTCAGAGGCGATATCTCAAGAAGGACGACGACGGCAACCCCGTCGAGATGCCGTCAGACATGTTTATCCGTGTGGCCGAGAACATCGCCTCGGCCGAAGCCCGTTTCGGCGGCACGCCGGAGGAGGTCGCGGAGGTCGCGCACGACTTCTACGATCTGATGACCTCGCTCGAATTCCTCCCCAACTCACCGACGCTCATGAACGCGGGACGCGACCTGCAGCAGCTCTCGGCGTGCTTCGTGCTCCCCGTTGGCGATTCGATGGAGTCGATCTTCGACGCGGTGCGCGATACGGCGTTGATCCACAAGTCGGGCGGCGGCACTGGCTTCTCGTTCTCGCGCCTGCGCCCGTCTGGCGACCAGGTCCGGTCCACGCAGGGCGTGAGCAGTGGCCCCATCTCGTTCATGCGCGTGTTCAACCAGGCGACCGAAGCCGTGAAGCAGGGCGGGACCCGCCGCGGGGCCAACATGGGCGTGCTGCGCATCGACCATCCGGACATCCTGCACTTCATCAAGTGCAAGCTCGACGGCGACTTCGCCAACTTCAACATCTCGGTGGCGCTCACCGAGGCGTTCATGGATGCCGTTGCGGCTGGTGAGGCCTACGAACTCCGCAATCCCCGCAGTGGGGACCCGGCCGGCGAGCTCGATGCGCGCGAGGTCTACGATCTTATCGTCGAGATGGCGTGGGCGACGGGCGATCCCGGCATCATCTTCATCGACCGCATGAATCGCGAGAACCCCACACCATTGCTTGGCGAGATCGAGTCGACCAATCCGTGCGGCGAGCAGCCGCTCCTTCCGTACGAGGCGTGCAACCTCGGCTCGGTCAACCTGTCCCGGTTCGTCCGGTACACCGGGACGGGTCCCGATCTTGACTGGGACCGCCTGGCCGACGTGGTGCACCGTGGTGTGCGCTTCCTCGACGATGTGATCGAGGTCAACGAGTACCCGCTCGAGAAGATCGGCGAGCTCGCGCGCGGCAACCGCAAGATCGGCCTGGGTGTGATGGGCTGGGCGGACATGCTCATCATGATGGGTGTGGCCTACGACTCGGACGAGGCCATCGCGCTCGGCGAGAAGGTCATGGGCTTCATCCAGGCCGAGGCCCGGCAGGCTTCTATGAAGCTCGCCGAGGAGCGGGGCGTGTTCCCGAACTTCGAGGGCTCGGTCTACGACTCGCCGGATGGCATGCGGCTTCGCAACGCCACCGTCACCACGATCGCCCCGACCGGCACGCTCTCGATCATCGCCAACTGCTCTTCGGGCATCGAGCCACTCTTCGCGGTCTCCTACGTCCGGACAGTCATGGACAACGACCGGCTCATCGAGGTCAATCCGTTGTTCGAGGACCTTGCGCTCAAGCAGGGCTTCTATAGCCGTGAGCTCATGGCGCTCATCGCCGAGCACGGTTCGGTCGCCGGCATCGACGCAGTGCCCGAGGACGTCCAGCGCGTGTTCGTGACGGCGCACGAGGTTGCACCGGAGTGGCACGTGCGGATGCAGGCGGCGTTCCAACGGTCCACCGACAATGCGGTCTCCAAGACGGTCAACTTCGGCAACGAAGCCACGGTCGAGGACGTGCGCCACGTGTACGACCTTGCGCAGGAACTGGGCGTCAAGGGCGTCACGATCTACCGTGACGGCAGCAAGGAGAACCAGGTGCTGTCGACGGGCAAGACGGGCAGGGCCGGCGCCGAGGAGCATGCGCGGCACGGCGAGATCGAACCACGTCCGCGTCCCTCGGTCACCATCGGCCGGACGGAAAAGGTCGTGACCGGCTGCGGCAACCTGTACGTCACCATCAACTCGGATGAGGAAGGTCTGTGCGAGGTCTTCACCCAGATGGGCAAGTCGGGCGGGTGCGCGGCGAGCCAGTCCGAGGCACTGTCGCGCATGATCTCCGTGTCGCTACGTGCGGGTGTGGATCCGCAGGCGATCCTCAAGCACCTGCGTGGTATCCGGTGCCCGAGCCCGGCATGGGCCGAGGGCGGCAAGGTGCTCTCGTGCGCGGATGCGGTCGGCATCGCCATGGAGCACTACCTGGAGTGGATCGAGACAGGCACGGCGTCCACGGCAGTCTCCAAGAATAGCGACGGCCTCGTGAATCTTGCTGGCGCATGCCCCGAGTGCGGTAGCTCGCTCGAGCACGAGAGCGGCTGCGCCGTCTGTCGGGCCTGTGGCTACAGCAAGTGCGCGTAGGGTCGCGTCATGGTTCTGTCGGATCATTCCATAAAGGAGCAGATGGCGGCGGGGCGCATCGTGGTCGATCCGGTCGACCCTGCCGACATCCAGCCATCCAGCATCGACTTGCACCTGGCGTCCAGCTTCCAGGTCTTCCGCAACTCGCGCTACCCGTATATCGACCCGCAGATGGAACAGCTCGGGCTTATGGACATGGTCGAGGCGAGTGTGGGCGAGCCGTTCGTGCTGCATCCGGGCGAGTTCGTGCTCGGCGCCACTGTCGAGCGTGTCGTGCTACCGGTGGACATCGTGGCGCGCCTTGAGGGCAAGTCTTCACTCGGCAGGCTCGGGCTGCTCATCCACTCGACTGCCGGGTACGTCGATCCGGGCTGGAACGGAACGCTCACGCTCGAGCTCTCCAACGTGGCGAATCTGCCGATCGTGCTCACCCCCGGGATGGCCATCGGTCAGATCTCGTTCATGCGGATGACGACGCCGGTGGACCGACCGTACGGGTCGCCCGGCCTCGGCAGTAAGTACCAGGGTCAGGTCGAGCCGACTCCGAGCAGGGCGCACCGCGCGAGGTAGGCGGTGGGTTCAGCCGCGAGGGTCGAAGGAGCCGCACGCTTTGTCGGTGGCCGAGCGCTTCTTATCCTTGCGGGTGCAGCGTCCGGCCTTGAAGTTCTTGCAGTTCCCGCAGACCAGCGTGGCCTTGGCGTGCTTCTTCTTGCCCACGGGCTGTCCGTTCGTGAGGTCGTGGTGTAGCCTGCTCACAGGCCCATCGTGATGCGGCTGACGATCGGCGTCGGTACGAAGCCAGCGAGGTACTTGCCCGCGCGGGACTCCATGAGCGGGAGCCATCGGAACCGGCGCCGGATGTCCGAGACCACCGGTGCGGTCAACTCGGCGTAGTGTGCGAGCGCTGCGGTGGGACCACCCGCTGCGGCCAGGCCCGCGTCGCGGCCGGTGCGAAGCGCGTAGCTGATGCCCTCGCCTGATGTGGGGGACATGAAGCCTCCGGCCTCGCCGGCCAGCAGCACGCGTCCGGAGCCGTGCAGGATGTCCTTCGGCGAGCGCAGGTACAGCGCCGCGGCGGACTCTCGCTCGCGGGACGGGCCGAGCTGCGGGACCCGCTCGCGCAGCAGCTCGATGACGCGATCCTGCTTCTCCCACGGGCGCTTGGTCCGCGGGTAGAAGACCGATCCGACGATCGCGACATCGCCCTTGGGCACGACGTACGCATAGGCGAACTCGTCGCCGATATCGCGCATGTAGATGCAGTCGAACACCGGCTCGATGTCGCCGTCGAGCTCGAGGAAGTCCTGGAGGGTCACGTAGCTTGCCGAGTCGCGGATGCCGAGTGTTCGCCGGACCTGGGAGCGCGCACCGTCGGCGCCGATGAGCAGATCGGCGGTGACGGTCCTGACGCCCTCTGGCGTGCGGAGCTCCACTGTCACGCCGGCCTCGTCTTGCGTGAAGCCGGCAAGTGCGGCGCGTTCGGCGATCTCCACCGTGTCGGGCAGCAGGCCGACCAGCCAGTCGTCGAAGCCCGAGCGGCTCACGTTCAGAAACGCAAGATCCGTGGTGCGCTCGATGCGCCGGTCCCAGTCGTTGTACCGGAAGTGCACCGTGCGTGGGGTGCTCACGATGCTCTCAGGGATCTCGCCGTAGGGCCGTAGTGTCTCGAGGGACAGTTCGTGCAGCATGCCGCCGCAGCTCTTCGACCGTGGCAGTGAGCTTGAGTCCGCGAGAAGAACGGGCCCGCGGTCGGCGGCGTGCATCGCTGCGAGCACGCCAGCGGGGCCTGCACCCGCAACGATGGTCGCGTATCGGTGGTCGGCAGGGTTGGTCATTCGCTCGCCTTCGTATCGGCCGGTGTCTGACACACAGTTCTCGCTCGGCAGGTCCGACTCCTGCGAGCCGACCGGCTTAGGCGAGTTGGCCGCTGTGCCGGGGCGGTCGTCCGGCTACAATAGCAGTCCGTGTCGGCGAAGGCGACAGGAAGGACTGCCAGGATGGCATGCTGGTCGGACAGGGGATGCGACGAGGACATGCGTGCGGGATGCCCTCACGCGATCGACCCGACCGAGCAGTGCCCCGCGGGCTGCTTCTTTGCCAAGTGCGAGCGGCCGACCCATCGCAGCACGTCCGACCCGGCGCTGTTCTTCGACGCCACCATAGACCGCAGCGCGGCCGCGAAGGAGATCTGCACGCGCTGCGAGTTCTTCCTCACTCACGGGCCCCGGATCCCGTGAGTGGCGTCGGCGCGGCGCTCCTGACCTACGGGGAGCAGCTGGCCGCTGCCGGCGCGGCGCAGGACGGGGGTTCGTTCACCGATCTGGCTCCCGCCGACGAACTCATCAAGCGCTCCCCGGAGGCGTTCCTGCTCGGCGTGCTGTTCACGCAAGGGGTTCCCGCCGAGCGCGCATGGGCCGGCCCGTATCTTCTTGGCCAGCGTCTCGGCACACTGGACCTTACGTTCATCGCGTCGTCGCCCGACGCGGTGGCTGCAGCGGTCGCGACTCCGCCCGCGCTCCACCGCTTCGTCCATACGCTGCCACGCTGGATCGTCGCTGCAGCCGGGCGTCTGCTGTCCGAGTACGGCGGTTCCGCGTCGGCTCTGTGGCCCGACGGCACGCACGTGCTGGAGGTGACCCGTCGCCTGCGGGCCTTCGACGGCATCGGTGAGAAGAAGGCCATCATGGCGACGGAGATCCTCGTGCGGTACTTCGGCGCGGCACTCAAGGGCGTGGAGTGCGGATCGGTCGCCTACGACGTGCAGGTCCGCCGGGTGTTCCTGCGCTCAGGGCTCATCTCGGAGGACACACCGCGCGCCGTGCGAGAGGCCGCGTGCAGGGTCGCCCCAGACGCGCCCGGCACACTCGATCTCGCCGCTTGGCTCATCGGCAGAGAGTCATGCCGTCCGCGGGCGCCGCGCTGCGATGTGTGTCGGCTCGGAGCCGTGTGCCCCCGGCTGATCGGGCGCGATGCCGAGGGCGTGGGCCGCCGGCGTTCCTAGTCGAGCGCGCGGAAGAAGAGTCCCGAGAGCAGTTTGGGATAGAAGTACGTCGACTTCTGGGGCATCGTCTCGCCTGCGATCGCGACGGCACGCATCTGCTCCACCCGTGTGGGCGCGAGCACGAAGGCGGCGTCGGCGTCCTGCTGGCCGAGTGCCTGACGGGCGTCCTTCACGAACGAAAGGCGCTCGAGACTCGCCGGTTCCTCCTGGGAGATCCCGAACAGCGGCTTCAGGATGAGTTCCTGCAGGATAGCGACGTCGAGGTTCTTCCACTCCGGAGAGTGGTCCCCCCCGATGACGTCAGCGGGATCCACGTCGGCCTTGAGGGTCGCCAGACGCGTGGCGCCGCCAGCGCTGACGAAGAAACCGGGGCGCTCGAGTTCGCCGAGGAACGATTCGCTGTACGTGGCGTCTTCCGTGATGTCGAAGTGACGTGAGAGTGCGATCCAGAACGCATCCGCGTCGAAGGTGCCGGCGGCCCGTGCGAGGCGGTGGGTCGGCAGGACGAACAGGTCGGGACCGTCCATGTTCACGAGCGCCATCATGACCGAGTCATACGCCGGATCCTCCGGCGAGCGGTCCGTCGCCATATCGATGGCGCGCCGCTCGTCGCGGTAGGCGAGCGCAGTGGTGTACCGGTGATGGCCGTCGGCGATGAAGATGGGGCCGTTGCCGACGGTCGTGACGACTGCCGCGATGCTCTTCGCGTCCCGGATCGCCCACGCCTTGCTCAAGACGCCCTCGGCATCCGTGGCCCAGAACATGGGTGGTGCGGCCATCGCCGCCTCGAAGATGTCGTCGGTCTCGCCCGCCGGGTCGGAGAACAGGCCGAAGACCTGGCTCAGGTTCGTCCTGGTGGCGCGGAGCAGATGAAAGCGATCCGAGAGCGCCTTCGGGAGCGTGCGCTCGTGCGGCAGCACGACGCCGTCGGAGAACGGATGGAGCTCGACGGCCGCGACGAGCGCGCGGCGGCGGACGTGGCGGCCCTCGTCTTCCCACGACTGCTCGAGGACGTAGATCGCCGGCGTGTCGTCCTCTACGATCACCCGGGACTCACGCCAGGTCTCCCACGTGGCGCTGCCGTTCTCGTAGCGGTTCCCGGGGACCTCGGGGTCGTGGGGACCGTCGGGGAGTTCGAGAGCGACCACGTTGTGCGGGCTGTTCTGCAAGAGCGTCTCGCGCCCGGCGGGGGAGATGACATCGTACGGCGGCGCCGTGACGGCGCTGAGGTCCTGACCGGGCTCGTGGCGGTACATGCAGGCGCGGAAAGGGCGAACGAGTGACATTGATCCTCCCGTGAGCGGTGGTGTGCCCCGCGAGTCTAGCCCACCGCCGCGCGGAGCGCCACAAAGAGCAGCACTCCGGCGATCGTCGCGCCGACGAAGCTGCGAGATCGCCAGTAGATGGCTCCGGTGGCAAGCGAGGCGAGCAGGTACGGGTTGTGTGCCGGGGGGAGCCACACGCCGTCCGGTCGCGCGACCGCGCCGATCACGAGCGTCGCCATCACGGAGACCGGGATGAACGACAGCCACCGTCGAAGCCAGCCGGGCAAGGCCACCCGGGACAGCACGGCGATCGGCGGAAAGCGGACGGCGAAGTTGGCGACGGCCATACCTATGACGACGGTCCAGATGTAGGTCTCGCTCATCGGTAGACCACCGCCGCGAGGGTGGCGGCGAGCACTGGCGTGACGAGTACGTACCAGTCGGCGGGCAGGGTGAGCATCAGTAGGATCGCGAGGGCGGCTGCCACGGCTCCGATCACGACGTGTCGGCGGTCTTCGGCCTGTGCCACCAGCAGCGCCGAGAACATCGCGGGCATCGCGAACTGCACGCCCCAGGCGCTCGGGTCGCCGATCAGTCCGGCCGTCAGCGCGCCGAGCGCGGTGCCGGCGACCCAGCCGACCCAGGCGATGGCGCCCACGCCGGCCATCGAGAATGCGTCGGCGCTACCGCGGCGGTTGTCGTCGATGTTCACCGCGAACGTCTCGTCCGTGAGCGTGAAGGCCAGGATCGCCTGCCCCCCGAGCGGCACGCGTGACACATGAGGCGACATGGCGGCGCCGAACAGCACGTACCGGAGGTTCACCACGGTGGTCGCCGCCACGACGGTGAGCGCGGTAGCGCCGGACTTCATGAGTGCCAGGCCGATGAACTGTCCCGCGCCGGCAAGCGCGGTAGCCGAGCACGTCACCGCCTGCAGGGGAGTGAAGCCCAGATCCCGCGCGACGATCCCGAACGCGGCACCGACAGGCATGTATCCAAGGAGGATCGGGAGCCCCAATCTGAGGCCCCGCGCAAAGCGTGCCCGACGCGGCGGGCACGGCGCTTGCTTACTTTCGGTCGTCGGCATGCGGCGATACTAGCACAGCCGACGTCACGATCCGGGGTACAATAGCACCAGGTGTCGAGGAGGCGAGAGACGTGGAGTTCACGCTCCTATGTCCGACGGACGGGCGTATCGACCTCGGGCTCGAGGACATCTCGGCGGTGGTGTTCCGGGGTCCCGAGTCAGTCGAGGTCGTGTTCGAGTGCCCTCACTGCGGCTCGACACTGAGGGCCGCGCTCCACGTGCCCAACCTCATGCTTGCAGCGATGGAACTCGCCCGTTATGCAGAGGAACTCGGGGGCGATGCACGTGACGCCGTTGTCTCCCTTGAGAGTCGTGATGCCCAGGGCCGCTCGGTAGAGGATCGCGAGACCGAGGCGAACGAGCGCATGGCGCGCGAGCGTGCGGGCGAGCCCTACTGCGAGTACTTCCGTCGGCAGCTTGCCGGGATCGAGTGTGTGGAGGACCTGCTCGCCGAGATCGAGAAACCGGGTACCTAACGGCGGATCCTTCGGCGCCGACCCGCTATCGCCACAGGCGCCGTGAGAGCGAGTCCGGCCACAAACCCGCCGATGTGCGCGAACCATGCGACGCCCCCGGTCTCCGCTGTCGCTGCGCCAAGTGAGGCCAGGCCGCTACCCAGCTGGAGGATGAACCAGAATCCGATGACGAGGAACGCCGGTATGCGCGCCACCTCGATGAAGATGAAGATCGGGATGACCGTGATCACCGTGGCGCCGGGGTAGAGCAGCAGATAGGCACCGAGCACACCGGCCACCGCGCCGCTCGCGCCGAGCATCGGCAGGGCCGATTCGGGCGAGGCGAGCGTCTGTGCGGCGGCAGCGGCCAGCCCGCACACCAGGTAGAACAGGCCAAAGCCGAGCGGTCCGAACCGGTCCTCGATGTTGTTGCCGAAGATCCACAGGTAGAGCATGTTGCCGATGAGGTGGACCCACCCGGCGTGCATGAACATGGCAGTGACCGGGGTGATCATCTCGGCAGGCGAGAACGGATCGGCCAGGAGGCGCGAGGGAACGACCGACCAGCGCATCCAGAACTCCTGGAGCGCGACAGGTCCCAGACTCAGTTCGTACGCGAAGACCGCTCCGTTGACGACGATGAACAGCATCGTCAGCCATGGGAAGCGCCGGGTCGGGTTCTCATCTCGGATGGGGATCATGCGCACCTTCGGCGGTCGGCATCAAACGGAGTTGGCGCACGCGGTCCGAACGAGTGTAGCGCACGGGCGCAGGCAACTCGTGCGTTGGGGTATCTTGGGTAGGAACACACGTCGGCACACGCCGGCGGCACACGAAGGAGGAACTCGATGGGCTGGATCCTTCCCTGCATAGGCGCGGTCGGGTTGTTGGTAGTGGTGATCGCCGCCGCCGTCATCGGCATCTACAACCGCCTGGTCACGCTCCGCAACCGCGTCGACAACGCATGGTCGCAGATCGACGTGCAGCTCCGCCGCCGCTACGACCTCATCCCCAACCTCGTTGAGACCGTCAAGGCGTACGCCGCTCACGAGCGCGAGGCGTTCGAGGCCGTCACTGCCGCGCGCACCGCGGCAATGGGCGCCGAGACCGTGGCCGAGCACAGCGAGGCCGAGAACATGCTCAGTTCGACGCTGAAGAGTCTGTTCGCGGTCGCCGAGGCGTACCCGGATCTCAAGGCGAACCAGAACTTCATGATGCTCCAGGAGGAGCTCTCGGGTACGGAATCGAAGATCGCCTACGCGCGGCAGTTCTACAACGACTCGGTCATGAGCTACAACACGGCGACCCAGACGTTCCCGTCCAACATCCTCGCGGGGATGTTCGGATTCACGCAGCGAGACTACTTCGAGATCGAAGAGGCTGCCGCCGAGCCGGTCAAGGTCCAGTTCTGACGCCGTGTACGATCAGATAACCGCCAACAAGCTGAGGAGCACGGCACTCATCGTGGTGTTCGTGCTCCTCGTCGCGCTCATCGGCTACGTGTTCGGGCAGGCCACCGAGTGGGGCTACCTCGGTCTGGTTGCCGCGCTCGCCGTGGCGTTCGTGATGGCCTGGGGCTCGTACTGGTACTCGGACAAGATCGTGCTCTCGATCAGCCGGGCGCGTCCGGTCGACCGGGACATCGAGCCATACCTTGTCAACACGATCGAGGGGCTGGCGATCGCTGCCGGTCTACCGGTGCCCAAGGCCTACGTGATCGACGACCCCGCACCCAACGCGTTCGCCACAGGGCGCAACCCCGAGCACGGGGCGGTGGCGGTCACTACCGGCCTCGTCCAGATGATGAGTCGGCAAGAGCTTGAGGGCGTGATCGCGCACGAACTCTCGCATATCAAGAACTACGACACGCTCGTGCAGACGCTCGCCGCCGTGCTGGCTGGTTCGGTCACGCTTGTCTCCGAGTGGATGCTGCGCAGCTTCTGGTGGGGCGGCGGCAGACGGCGCAGCAGCGAGAATGGCCAGTTCGGCGCGATCATGATGGTGGTGGCGATCGTGCTGGCTCTGCTCGCGCCACTGGTCGCGGTGCTCATCCAGATGGCTATCTCGCGCAGGCGCGAGTTCCTCGCCGATGCGAGCGCGGCACTCCTGACGCGCTACCCGCCGGGTCTTGCGGGCGCGCTGCGGAAGATATCGGCCGATCCGCACGAGTTGCGGAGTGCGAACAAGGCCACCGAGTCGCTGTACATCGCCAACCCGCTGAAGCATCGGCGCAGCGGCATGAACGCGCTGTTCAACACGCATCCGCCCATCGAGGAGCGCGTCGCCCTGCTCGAGGCCATGTGATGGCCGCTCTGGCGTTTCCGGCGATCGACCCTGTGGCCTTTGCGCTCGGACCGTTCGAGGTCCGATGGTACGGTCTGGCCTACGTCGCAGGCTTCGTCGTGGCCGCGCTCGTGTTCCGCTCCCTCAACCGGCGATGGGCCGTCGGGCTGACCGATGACGACCTGCTGGACACCGTCCTGGCGGGCGTGATCGGACTCGTTTCCGGCGCGCGTCTTGGCTACGTTCTCTTCTACGGCGTCGGAGGCTACTGGCGTGACCCGGCCTCGATCTTCGCGTTCTGGGACGGCGGCATGTCGTTTCATGGCGGGCTGGTGGGCATCATGCTGGCCGGGGTCTTCATCGCGCGCCGTAAGGGCATCGCGCTTCTGCGCCTGTATGACCTCGGCTCGGTCGGTGCGCCCGCGGGGCTCTTCTTCGGCCGCGTCGCCAACTTCATCAACGGCGAGTTGTGGGGTCGGGTGACCGATGCGCCATGGGGCGTGGTCTTCCCGTCCGCTCCGGGGGGCGCGCCGAGGCACCCCTCACAACTGTACGAGGCGGGACTCGAGGGACTCGTGCTGTTCGCCGTGCTCTTCGTGCTCTCGCGCAAGAAGCGCGGTGATGGCTTCATGATCGGGACGCTGCTCGCACTTTACGGTGTGTTCCGCATCGTCGCCGAGTTGTTCCGCGAGCCGGACGTGCAGTTGGGCTTCATCGCCGGCTCGTTCACCATGGGCCAGCTGCTGAGTGTGCCGATGGTTCTGCTCGGCGGATGGCTCGTGTGGCGTGCGATGCGGGCGGGGGCCGAGGGTCGGCCCGAGGATGCGGATGCCTGACCGGGCGGTCTCACGCCCGATCGGCGCAGATCCGGTCGGCCGGCATCCAACACGGCTCGTTGCGCGTGAGGCACTTCATCGCCTCTCCGGGTCGCAACCGCTTGATCGGGTTGCAGTAGGCGCAATAGAACTGCGGCATCGCTCCGACGACATCCTTCACGTCAGGGTCGTCGTACGGTCGCTGGTCCTGCGTCTCTACCACATGTAGGAGCGTGCACGTCACGCGGGCCTCCGTATCCGCCCCTATTGTAGCCGCTGTTCGGACGTTCCTGTCGGCTTGTCGACGGTCCACGCCCGCGCATTGACCCCCCTGGCGTCCGTCCCTATCCTTGTCGGGGACCGAAGGAGGACACACCAATGATCCACGTCCGCACCGCTATCGCCGCCATCGCCGTGCTCCTTGTAGGAGTCGTGGCGGGCTGCTCCACCACCGCTGAGGTCGTACCCGGCTGGCCCTCGGCCGAGGCCGAGCGGACCGTGCCGAAGCCCTCGGAACCCCTGCGCTGGCCACTCACGGGTCTGGACGCGCCGTCCGAGGAGGCGATCGCTCAGCGCGTGGTCTCCGTCAAGATAGAGAACTCGCCCGCCGCGCGTCCGCAGTCCGGGCTGCAGCAGGCCGACGTGGTCTACGAGACGATCGCCGAGGGCGGCATCTCCCGCTTCAACGCGATGTTCCACTCCCAGAGCCCCGATCCGATCGGTCCGGTGCGCAGCGCGCGCCTGTCCGATATCACGGTCGTGCCCCAGTACGGCGCCCTGTTCGTCTTCTCGGGAGGCAGCGACTCGGTGGACGCCGCAGTCGCTCGGGCCCGACTGGAGAACCTGAGCCAGGACGCCGGCGTGAGCAAGCCCTACTACCGTTCCCGTGAGCGGTCCGCCCCGCACAACCTCTACCTGCACCTGGAGGAGGCGCGAGCCGAGGCAGGCCGCCGCAACATGTCGCTGACCGCCGACCCCAAGCCGCTGGCGTTCGACCGCTCCCTCCCTGCTGTGACCGAGGGGCAGCAGGTGACCGAGATAGACATCCCGTTCTCAACGGCGAACCGGGTGACGTGGCGCTTTGACGAGGCTTCAGGTGCATACCTGCGCTGGAACAACGGGAACGTTCACAACGACGCACTGGCGGGAAAGCAGCTCTCGGCGCGCAACGTCGTGGTCATCTGGGCCCGCTACATCCCCCAGAGCCGTGACAAGGTGGGATCGGCCACCTACGATATCGAGCTTGCCGGTTCGGGCAGGATGTCGCTGTTCAGGGACGGACAGCGCTTCGATGGTACGTGGGAGGCCACGAAAGACGCTCCCCCGGTGTTCAAAGCTGCCGACGGCACGCAGGTCAAGCTGGGCCCGGGCAACACCTGGTACCAGGTCGTTGCCACCGACGTCAACATCACCATGCAGTAGACACGCCCGTGCCGGTTGTCCGTACCCGCGGGCGCGGGTAGAATCTCTAGGTCACTGGTTCGGCGGACGAATGGCTCCGCCGTCCCCGCTATCCCGAGGAGCGATCGGATCCCATGAGCGATAACGCCACCACCGGCACCCTGCGTGTGAAGACCGGGCTTGCCGAGATGCTGAAAGGCGGCGTCATCATGGACGTCGTCACCGCCGAGCAGGCGAGGATCGCCGAGGACGCGGGTGCTGTTGCCGTCATGTCTCTCGAGCGCGTCCCCGCTGACATCCGGGCCGCCGGCGGAGTCGCGCGGATGGCAGACCCTACCATCGTCGACCAGATCGTCGGTGCGGTGTCCATTCCCGTGATGGCGAAGTGCCGCATCGGCCACTTCGTCGAGGCGCAGATCCTTCAGTCCCTCGGCGTGGACTACATCGACGAGTCCGAGGTTCTCACCCCGGCCGATGAAGAGCATCACGTGAACAAGTGGAACTTCACCGTGCCGTTCGTCTGTGGTGCGCGCAACCTTGGCGAGGCGCTGCGCCGCATCGGCGAAGGCGCCGCGATGATCCGCACGAAGGGCGAGCCCGGCACGGGCAATGTCGTCGAGGCAGTCCGTCACATGCGTACGATGCTCGAGGAGATCGCGTGGGTCGCCGGCGTTCGTGAGGAGCAGCTGTTCACGGTCGCCAAAGACCTCCAGGCGCCGTACGACCTCGTGAAGTGGGTTCACGACAGCGGGACACTGCCGGTCGTGAACTTCTCGGCGGGTGGCATCGCGACGCCGGCCGACGCCGCGCTCATGATGCAGCTCGGCTGCGATGGCGTGTTCGTCGGCAGCGGCATATTCAAGAGCGGCGATCCGATCAAGCGGGCTAAGGCTATCGTGGAGGCGACCACGCACTTCGAGGATGCCGACATCATCGCGCGGGTGTCGCGCGACCTCGGTGAGGCCATGGTCGGCATCAACATCTCGGACATCCCCGACGCCGAGCGCATGCAGGAGCGGGGCTGGTAGACGTGCGCGTCGGCGTCCTCGCGCTGCAGGGCGCGTTTCGCGAGCACATCCTCGCCTTCGAAGCGCTCGGCGCCTCGGTTCGGGCCGTGCGGCTACCCGCTCAGCTCGACGATGTGGACGGCCTGGTGATCCCGGGCGGCGAGTCCACTGCGATCGCCAAACTCATGCGCACCTACGGCTTCTACGAGGCTGTCCGTGCCCGTCACACCGACGGGATGGCCGTCTGGGGCACGTGTGCGGGCGCGATACTCATCGCGAGCGATATCGTGGATGCCGCCAGCGATTAGGAGCCGCTCGGCCTCATGCACAGCGTCGTTCGCCGAAACGCGTACGGCCGGCAGGTGGACTCGTTCGAGGCCGACCTCGATGTCGCTCACCTGGGCGAGCCGTTTCGTGGCGTTTTCATCCGGGCGCCGCTCATCGAATCCGTGAGTGAGGATGCCGAGGTGCTGGCGCGTCATGGCGGCCTTATCGTGGCGGCGCGCGAGGGCGATCTTCTGGCCACCACCTTCCACCCCGAGCTGACCGGTGACCCGCGTGTGCACCGGTACTTCCTCGACCGCGTCGTCGGCGCACGTTAGAAGGGAACCGCGACATGTCCGGACACTCCAAGTGGGCGACCACGAAGCATCGCAAAGCGGCGGTCGACGCCAAGCGCAGCGCGCTGTTCTCGAAACTGACGCGCATAATCACCGTGGCGGCCAAGACGGGCGGCGACCCGAACCCGGAGAACAACGCCTCGCTCGCGGCGGCGATCGCCAAAGCGAAGTCGTACTCCTTGCCGAAGGATAAGATCGACGTCGCCATCAAGAAGGCGTTCGGCGCCGGCGCGGATGAGGCGGCGTACGAGGAGGTCGTCTACGAGGGGTACGGACCGGCAGGCGTCGCGCTCTACCTCGAGGCGCTCACGGACAACCGGAACCGCACGGCTGCCGATGTGAGGGTGGCCTTCACGCGGGCGGGCGGCAACCTCGGCGCGACCGGGTCCGTGGCTTTCCAGTTCGAGCGCAAGGGTGAGATCGCGATCGCCGGTGTGGGCGCGCCCGACGAGGACGAGATCATGCTGCTCGTGGCCGATGCGGGCGGGGAGGACATGGAGACCTTGGACGAGGGATTCGTGGTCTACACCGCGCCGTCCGACATGATGGCCGTCAAGGCCGCGCTCGAGGAGGCGGGTCTCCCCGTCAAGGGCGCTGAACTGGTGATGGAGCCGGTGAACGCCACGACCGTGTCGGTCGAGGACGCCAAGAAGGTACTTCGCCTGGTCGACAGGCTCGAGGAGCTCGACGACATCCAGACCGTGTACCACACCATGGAGCTGACCGACGAGATCGCAGCGGCGCTCGACGAGTAGCGCGGGCGGTGACGAACCGCACACGGGCCCCGCGTGGCGCTTTACGCGTGCGGGGCCTCGCGCTATCCTGAACATACGTTCGATTGTCGGCGGTGGGAGCCTGCGTGATCGTTCTCGGCATCGACCCGGGTCTGAAGAACACGGGGTGGGGCGTGATCGAGCAGCAGGGTAGCCGGATGCGGTGCCTCGCATACGGGTGCATTGCCACTGGCGCCGACATCCCGACCGCTGAGCGTCTTTCAAGCATCCACAGCGGCATCACCGAGGTCATCGAGCGTTACCGGCCGTCCGAGGCGGCCGTGGAGAGCGTCTACTTCTCCAACAACGCCAAGACCGCGTTTGCGACCGGGCAGGCCCGGGGCGTCGCGCTGCTGGCCGCGGCCGCGCTCAGGGTGGGCGAGTACGGTCCCGGAGAGATCAAGCTCGCGGTCGTCGGAACCGGCGGCGCCGAGAAGCGTCAGGTCCAGTACATGGTGAAGGCGATCCTCGGCCTGTCCGCCGAGCCGCATCCCGATCACGCCGCCGACGCCTTAGCGGCCGCGATCTGTCACGTCAACATGCGCACCTCCCCGGCGGTTGGCGGTGGTCGTCGATGATCGCTCACGTGACCGGCCGCGTGGCTGCCAGGACGGCAGGTTCCTGCGTCATCGAGGTTGGCGGCATCGGTCTGAGACTGTTCATGTCGACGCGTTCGCTCGCGCATCTTCCCGCTGCGGGAGATGAAGTGACCGTGTTGACCTACCTGCACGTGCGTGAGGACGAGCTCACGCTGTTCGGATTCGAGAGCACCGAGGAGCAGGATCTGTTCGAGAAGCTCATCACGGTCTCCGGCGTGGGACCCAAAGTAGCCCTCTCGGCCCTCTCGGCGCTCGCGCCCGCGGCGCTCGTGGAGGCGATCGCCCGCGAGGACGACACACTCATCGCCACGGTGCCGGGAATCGGGAAGAAGACGGCGCAGCGGCTCATCATCGAACTCAAGGACAAGGTCGGCGCGCCGGGGCTCGGTCCGCGGGTCGCGGTGTCGGGAAGTGCCGGAGCCGAGGCATCCGACGCACTCGCTTCGATGGGATTCAGTGCCGCCGAGGTGGCCGTGGCACTCAAGGGCTATGACGGCCCGGACGAGGCCCAGGCGCTCCTGAAGTACGCGCTCAGGCGGCTCGGAGGTGGCGCGTGAGCACCAACTGGGAACACGACCCGCATGCGGCCGACGACAGCGAGCGGCTGGTTGCGGCCGAGTTCACCGAAGACGATCTTGAGATAGATCGCAGCCTGCGCCCTCGCAAGCTCGACGAGTATCTCGGTCAGACGCGCGTCAAGGACAACCTCGGCGTACTCATCGATGCTGCACGGGCTCGCGACGAGGCGCTCGACCACCTGCTGCTATCGGGTCCACCCGGGCTCGGTAAGACGACGCTCGCCGGCGTGGTGGCCGCCGAGCTCGGCGTTCAGATGCGTCAGACGAGCGGGCCGGCGATCGAGCGGGCAGGCGACCTTGCGGCGATCCTCACGAACCTTGAGCCGAGGGACGTGCTCTTCATCGACGAGATCCACCGGCTGACCCGGGTGGTGGAAGAGGTCCTGTACCCGGCGATGGAGGACTACTCGATCGACATCATCATCGGGAAGGGGCCGGCCGCACGAAGCCTGAGGCTCGATCTGCCGCCGTTCACGCTCGTCGGGGCCACCACGCGTACCGGGCTGCTCACCGGACCGCTGCGCGACCGTTTCGGCATGGCGTTCCGGCTGGAGTACTACACGGTCGAGGAGCTCTCGGCGATCGTGCGGCGCTCGGCGGGCATCCTCGGTGTGGCGATAGACGACGAAGGCGCCGAGGAGATCGCGCGCCGCGGGCGCGGTACGCCACGCCTGGCGAACCGGCTGCTCAAACGGGTCCGCGACTATGCGCAGGTGCGCCATGATGGTCGTATCACCGAGGACATCGCCGCTGAGGCGCTCGCGTTCTTCCAGGTGGACCATGTGGGCCTCGATCGGATGGACCGTGCGATACTGGAAACGCTGGCGCGCACGTTCAGCGGTCGGCCCGTCGGACTGAACACACTCGCGGCCGCCGTGGGTGAAGAGCCGGACACGCTCGAGGACGTCTACGAGCCGTTCCTGCTCCAGCTCGGCTTCCTCGCACGCACACCCAAGGGCCGGCAAGCCACGCCGCGTGCGTATGAGCATCTCGGCATGGAGGTCCCGAGCGAGCCCGCGCGGCAGGACGGGCTGTTCTGATGCGATGGCAGACGATGTGACCGCACGCGGCGGCTAGAGGAGGACCTGTGTTCAGCGACCCGCAGACCGTGATCGGCATGCTGATCGGACTCGTGGTGATCGCCGGCGGGACGTTCATCGGGGTGAACGCCCACCGCCGGCGTGAGCGCGAGGAAGCCGAGCGGTAGCGGCCGGAGGCGGGATAAGCCCGGGCCCGCCTTGGGGCGGGCCCTGTCTTCTCCAGCGGAGCTGATCGGGCGTGCTCAGGCGGTGATCTCGGCAGCCCACAGTCCGTGCAGGTTGCAGTGCTCCACGGCGCGCAGGACGGTCCCGGGATCGACGTTGACCACGACCGAGACGACCGGCGTCGTGGCGATCGGCGAGAGGTCGAAGCGCGCTATCGGAGCGTCGCCTGCGAGGAGTTCGATCCACGTGATGTAGTGGTCCGGCTGGTTGGGGTGCGGCACATCCCAGCCCACGGTGATGGTGACGAGCAGCCCGCCGTCTACCTCATCGATGTCGATGTGGGGGGTGTGCTTCTTCTCGAAGTCGCCCGCGGCGTCGAGGTCGGTGACGTGGTTGACGGGGCCGAGTATCGGAGCGTCGGACATCGGGTCCTCCTTCGTCGGTTCGGTGGTGCGTCCACCTGAACATACCCCATGCGGCGGCGGCCAGTGCGGGTAGAATGGCACTATCCGACGTGTCGAAGGGAGCGGATGTGATGTCGTCATCGGGCATAGTCTCGCGTGAAAGCGCTGTTCTCGTGCTGGTCGACATGCAAGACCGGCTCGCCGACGTGATGCAACGACGCGACGGCGTGGTCGGCACCTCGGCGCTGCTGGCGCGGGTCGCCGGCGTGCTCGGCATGCCGGTCATCGTCACGCGGCAGTACCCGCGAGGGCTCGGTGACACCGTGCCCGAACTCACCGACGCGGTCGGACTCCACTCGCCGGTGGACAAGATGGCGTTCGACTGCCTGCGCGAGCCGGCGTTCGCCGAGCAGCTTCGGGCGACCGGTCGACGTCAGGTCGTGCTCACGGGCATGGAGGCGCACATCTGCATCGCGCAGACGGCGCTTGCGCTCCTCTCGGCAGGCTACGACGTCCACGTGGTCGCCGACGCGGTGTGCTCGCGCTGCGACGTGGACCGTGACGTCGCGCTCGAGCGGCTGCGAGTCGCCGGCGTGACCGTGACGGTGGCCGAGTCGATCATCTACGAGGCCCTCGGCGAGGCGGGCACGCCCGAGTTCCGTGCGGTCCTCGAACTCGTGAAGGCGCGTCCGCTCGGGTGAAGTGACCGGGAGACCGCCCTTTCGGTACACTGTCACCGCGTCGCCCGTCGGGTGGCGCGGTGAAGCATCCGAAGGACAGTGGGAGCTGGAGAGCGCATGGCGACGATCATCGATGGCGTGAAGGTGGCGGCGGCGGTTCGCGCGCGCGCGGCCGAGCGGGTGCGCGAGCTGCAGTCCGCGGGCGTGACGCCGTGTCTCGCGGTCGTACTCGTG
This sequence comes from Coriobacteriia bacterium, assembly GCA_034368805.1. Taxonomy (GTDB): domain Bacteria; phylum Actinomycetota; class Coriobacteriia; order Anaerosomatales; family Anaerosomataceae; genus UBA2272. The sequence continues at coordinate 12,997 of JAXMLJ010000097.1, read as the reverse complement.
GGCGACGATCCCGCCTCGGCCAGCTACGTGCGCATGAAGGAGCGGGACTGCGAGGAGGTCGGCATCCGTAGTCTCGATCACCGGCTGCCGGCATCCACCACGCAACCCGAGATCGACGCGCTCATCGACACCCTGAACGACGATCCGGCGGTACACGGGATCCTCGTCCAGATGCCGTTGCCCGACCACCTCGATGCCGAGTCGGTCATCGAGAGGATCTCGCCTTACAAGGACGTCGACGGCTTTCACCCCGAGAGCCTCGGGATGCTCGTGCGCGGGCTGCCCGGGTTCCGCGCGTGCACGCCTGCCGGCGTGATGGAGATGCTCCGCGCCTACGAGATCGATCCGACGGGCATGCGCGCAGTCGTGGTCGGGCGCTCCACGATCGTGGGCAAGCCGATGGCGCTCCTGCTGCTCGAGGCGAACGCCACGGTGACGGTGTGCCACTCCCGGACGGCCGACCTGCCTGCGGTGTGCCGGGAGGCCGACCTGCTCGTCGCCGCCATAGGCAGGGCGAAGATGATCGATGCCTCGTATGTGAAGCCCGGTGCCGTGGTCATCGACGTCGGCATCAACCGTACGGACGAGGGCATGGTAGGCGACGTCGACTTCGAGAGCGTGGAGCGGATCGCTTCGGCCATCACGCCCGTGCCCGGCGGCGTCGGTCCGATGACGCGGGCGATGCTCATGGTGAACACCGTGTCCGCTGCTCAGGCCGCGTCGGCCTGAAGCCGTGTGGCATCCGGCAGGTCCGGTGCGAGCACACATGCGCTAGAATGCTGCCTCAAGCACGCAACTTCGGAGGTCCGCCCATGACTCGCATCGCGCGCCTGGTCCTACTCGCACTCAGCCTGGCCATCCTGCTTCCGGGAGCCGCGCACGCCGCGGTGGTGCGGGAGTACCAGATCCAGTACGCTCCCGCCGGCGATGTCTCTCAGTCGCTGCTCATCGTCACCGCGATACTCGATCCCGCCGAGTCGCTCCCCGCATCGGTGACCGTCCCGGTCCCCACGGGCGCGACGCTGCTCTGGTCGGGTGAGCTGCTCGGCGGCAGTCCTGATGCGGACCCGTTCCGTCAGACCACCAAGACGACCGTCGGCACGATGGATCTGTATACGTTCACGGTCGAGGAGTCGGGCCTCGGCCAGCTCGAGGTGTCCCTCGGGGCGCCGACGATCTCGGGCAACCGCGTCTCCGGTGCGATGACGTGGACGAACCCGGGCGATGAGGTGCTCGTCAGCGCCTCGCTCGTGGCCGAGGCGGGTGCCGCCGACGTGAAGACGACCCCGGCTGTCGCCGGGGCGGTCCAGCAGAACTCCGTCGGCGAGACGCTCCACCCGCTCGGTGGCGTGCGTCTCATGCAGAACGGCTCGTACGTGATCGAGGCCTCATGGCGTCGTGGCGGCGGGTCGGCGTCCGATTCGCCGCTGCTGCCGATCCTCCTTGGCGCGCTTGCGGTCGCACTTCTTGCGCTCGTGGTCGTGATAGCGCGCGAGCGAACCCGTGCGCGCCGGGCGTCAACGTCGGGGGACGTCTAGCTCCAAAGCGGCGACACGTGGAAGGTGGCCGGTGCTCTCTGCGGCGCTGATAGCGTTCGTGCTTGTCGCGCTGGCCGAGCTGGGAGACAAGAGCCAGCTGCTGCTTGTGGGCTTCGCCGCGCGCTACCGGCCGGTCAAGGTACTTGCGGGAGCGGCGATCGCGGTATTCGCCCTGCAGCTGGTGGCCGTCCTCTTCGGTCGCGCCGTGGGCGCGCTCGTGCCTATGCGGTTCGTCGCGGTGGCCGCCGGGCTCCTCTTCATCGGCTTCGGAGTCATGACCTGGCGCGGGTCAGGCGATGGCTCCGTGGACGAGGAGGCGCGGCCCGTAGCGCGACTGGGTCCCGTGCTCACCGTGGCAGCAGCGTTCTTCCTCGCCGAGTTCGGCGACAAGACGCAGCTCGTGACCGTCTCGATCGCCGCGGATCCCGCCGCCGCGTTGCGGGCGCTTGGGTCGCTCGCCCCTGGCGTGGTGCCGCCGGACGCCGGAGCCGTCACCACTGCGGTCGGGGTGTGGCTCGGCTCCGCGCTCGGCATGCTTGCGGCGGATGCCGTCGCCATCGTCGTGGGCGCCATGATCGGCACTCGGCTCCCGGCGCATCTCATCGGCCGCTTCTCGGCGGTCGTGTTCGTGCTGTTCGGGCTCGTGACCTTCGCATCGGCGTTCGTCGGCGGGTGACGCGCTCGGCGTTCGGGCGCGTTAGACTGTCGTCGGAGGTATGACATGCGGATCCTGCTTCATGCGTGCTGCGGGCCGTGCCTGCTCGAGCCGTACGACGCGCTTGCCGAAGGCGCCGAGGTCGCGGTGTGCTACGCGAACCCCAACATCGCGCCTGCGGAGGAGTACGTGCGCCGACGGGACACCCTGCGCGCCTACGCCGCCGAGGCGGGCATCGCCGTCACCGAGCTGCCGTACGAACCTCAGCGCTGGGCCGAGGCGGTCGCGGGCGCGGGTGACGATCGTGCCGCGCGTTGCCGGGCATGCTACGAGCTGCGCATCGGCATGGTCGCGGCGGAGGCGGCGCGCCTCGGCTACGATGCCGTCGCCACCACGCTCACCGTGAGCCCGTATCAGGATCCCGTCGCGATCAGCGAGGCGGGGGAGGCGGCCTGCGCCCGGGCCGGCATCCGCTTCCTTCCCACGGACTTCCGCGGGCGATATCCCGAGGCGACGCGGCGCTCCCGCGAACTCGGTATGTACCGCCAGAACTACTGCGGGTGCGCTCCGTCGGCTGCCGAGGCGGATCGTGACCGAGCCGAACGAAGAGCCGCGCGCTCCTCCGCGCGCGCGTCACAGCGACGCGATACACTGCCTCAAGACGCCGACCGTGGGAGGCACCAGCGGTGAGGACCGATGACTTCGACTACGAGCTGCCGAGCGGGCTCATCGCCCAGCACCCGGCCGAGCCGCGTGATGCGTGCCGTCTCATGGTCGTGGACCGCGCGAGCGGCCAGCTCGACCACCGCGGGTTCCGCGATGTGCTCGAGTACCTGCACCCCGGCGACGTACTGGTGGTCAACCAGACGCGCGTGCTACCCGCCCGTCTTCACGGCGCCAAGGACGAGACAGGCGGGGCGGTGGAGGTCCTGCTGCTCCGACGCGCGTACGAGGACGCGTGGGAGTGTCTCGTCAAGCCGGGTCGTCGTCTCAAGCCGGGAGCCCGGGTCGTCTTCGGCGATGGTGAGCTCACCGGGTTGGTCGTGGACGTGCTCGAGGACTCCGGTGCGCGTCTCATCCAGTTCCACACCCGATCGGGGAGCTTCCTCGACGCCGTTCATCGGTTAGGCGAGCTGCCTCTGCCGCCGTACATCACCGAGCCGCTGCGCGATCCATCCGCGTATCAGACCGTCTACGCCACCGATGAGCACAGCGTTGCGGCGCCCACTGCCGGGCTGCACTTCACGTCTGAGTTGCTCGACGAGGTCCAGCGCGCCGGGGTGCATCTGGCAACGGTCGAACTCGATGTGGGACTCGACACGTTCCGGCCCGTGGCGGCCGAGGACCCTCACGATCACCACATCCATTCGGAACACTTCCGCGTCCCCGCGCATGCCGCCGAGGCCATCAACGACGCCCGGGCCCGCGGCAGTCGCGTCATCGCGGTCGGCACGACCACCGTCCGCGCTCTCGAGAGCGCGTTTAACGAGGAGACCGGGCTCGTGGAGGCTGCCGAGGGCCTGACCGACCTGTTCATCCTGCCGGGCTTCAGCTTCGGGGTCGTCGATGCGCTCGTGACCAACTACCACATGCCGCGCTCGACGCTGCTGATGATGGTGAGCGCGTTTGCCGGCCGGGAGCTCATCATGCGTGCGTACGACGCGGCGCGCGTGGAGAAGTACCGCTTCCTGAGCTTCGGCGACGCGATGCTGATCCTGTAGGCGAGCGCTACCGGAGCGGCTCCCACCAGGTCCAGTTCGGATTGCCTGCGGCCGGGTCGTCGGTCGGGGTTCCCGGCGCGATCGCGAAACCGTCGGTCGGCCGCCCGGCCACAGGGACGTACACGCTGCGGCCGAGGTCGTCGAACCCGTAGTACGCAAACGTCGGCGAACCGTCGTCGGATGCGGGCGGCTGGAAGCGTCCCGGCAGCCCCGGCCATACGCCGAAGCGCACCAGCGGTGTGTCGCTGGTGAGCACGTACGGACTCAGGCCGAGGGTGCGGGTCACGCGGGAGAACTGGAGGTACGAGCCGTCGTCGCGTTCCAGCCACAGCGTGGCGCCGTCGTTCGAGACGAACGCGGTGTGCGACGTCGACGCGGCGGTGTCGGCCGCGGAGAGGCTGCTTGCGACGACGCCCGCGGTCGTGACCAGCGACGGGGCTGCGATCGCGGTGCCGTCAAGGTGCCATACCACCGAGTCGAGAGCGACGTAGGACGGCGCTATCTGCCCGGCCGCGGCGCGGTCGGCCTCGGCCGAAGGCGAGGACAGCGCGGCCGAGTCGTCCGCGGTCCCGTCGGTCGGCGCCTCGACCGACTCGAACACGACCGTGTCGTCGCCCGTTCGCTGCGAACCGAGTGTTCCGATGATCCCGGCCGCACCCACTCCGAGCGCGACGACCATGACGACGGCAGCTGCAGCGAACGCCGTGAACCTGGGCGCCCACCACTCGGGCAGCAGACGGGCGCGTCGCGCCCCCGCCTCGTCGGACGGTGTGGTCAGGGCGATGCCACTGTCGGCGAGTACACGTGCGGCAAGCGCAGACTCGCGGATGTCGGCAGCGGCCTGCGCGCTCAGCACCACGAGCCGCTCCACGAGTTCGTCCGGCGCGGCGGGCGCGGGAACGGCGTTGAGGCGCACAAGGGTGGCCTCCAGCGCGAGGCACTCCGCGCACGACGCGCGGTGCTCGTGCGCCTCCGCAAGATCCGCAGCGTCCATGCGCTCACCGTCGTGCGCCACCGAGAGGATCTCAGCTGCTCGCAGGCAGTCCATTTCCCACACCTCCTTCCGCATCCTGGAGTATGGCTGTCAGCAGGCGCCGTGCCCGGAACACGCGCGACTTCACGGTTCCGACCGGGATCCCGAGCGTCTCGGACGCCTCGGCGTACGACAAACCGAACAGCGTGACCGCGCCGAGGGCATCCCGGTCCTCCGGGGCGAGCGCCCTCATCGCACGCTCGATCGCTTCGGCGAGCACGACATCGTCAGCGAAGTCGGCTGTCGAGAGCGGTTCCAGGCTTACCGGATCCACCGGCTGCGGTACGCGCTTTCCGGCGCGGGCCATGTCGAGGCACACGTTGCGCGTCACGCGGTAGAGCCACGTGCTGAACTTGGCCCTTCCGTCGAACGTCGTGATGGTACGGAACACCTTGACGAACACCTCCTGCGTCGCGTCTTCAGCGGTCTGTCGGTCGCCGAAGAAGCGGAACGCGTGGCCATACACGGCGTCCGCATGCAGGCGGACGAGCGAGGCGAACGCCTGCTCGTCGCCCGTGGCGGCTGCCGCCACAAGTCCCGGGTCGCTCATCGCGCGAGTGACCATCCTTCACTCCTCTTCAGACGCACGCCACGCGGGTACGGTTCGTCTGTGAAAGCATACCCTCTCAGGCCTGGTAGAATCCTCCTATGTCCCACTTCGACTTCACGGTGAGCGCAACCGATGCCACGACCGCCGCCCGCGCCGCCACCTTCGACACACCGCGCGGCGCCATCAGGACACCGATGTTCATGCCGGTGGGTACCCGCGCGACCGTCAAGGGCGTCACTCCCGATCAGCTTCGGCAGATCGGGTGTGAGGTGGTGCTCGCCAACACGTACCATCTGTTCTTGCGGCCGGGCTCCGACCTTATCGCCGAGGCCGGCGGACTCCATCGCTTCATGGGCTGGGACCGGCCGATGCTGACCGATTCGGGCGGTTTCCAGGTCTTCAGCCTCGCCGACACACTCAAGCTCACCGATGACGGCGTGGAGTTCCGCTCGATCGTCGACGGCGCGAAGCACTTCTGGACGCCAGAGGACAACATACGCATACAGGAGCAGCTCGGCGCCGACATCATCATGCAGCTCGACCAGTGCCCTCCCTATCCTGCGGAGAGGGAGTTCGTGGCCACGGCGGTCAGGCGCTCGGCCGAGTGGGCGGCTCGCTGCAAGACGGCGCATGCCCGCACCGACCAGGCGCTGTTCGGCATCGTGCAGGGTGGCGTCTTCGAGGACCTGCGTGCCGAGAGTGTGGCGCGTCTGGCCGAGATCGACTTCCCGGGCTACGGCATCGGCGGCTACTCGGTCGGAGAGCCTCACGACCTCATGCTCGCGAGCCTCGCTCCCGTCACGGAGCTGCTGCCAGCCGACCGCCCGCGGTACCTCATGGGCGTCGGTAACCCGACCACGATGCTTGAGGCCATCGCCCTTGGCGTGGACCTCTTCGACTGCGTCTTGCCCACGCGAACCGCGCGCACCGGGACCGCATTCTCCTCGGAAGGGCGTATGAACCTCAAGAACGCGAAGTATGCGCGGGACTTCGGGCCGCTGGATCCGGCGTGTTCGTGTCCGGTATGTACCACGTATTCGCGTGCCTACCTGCGTCATCTCGTCACCGTCAAGGAGATGCTCGGCGCGACGTTGCTCTCGATCCACAATCTCCATGTGCTGATCGACCTCGCGCGTCGCGCGCGGGTTGCGATCGAGGCCGGCCGTTACGGCGCGTTCCTCGCCGAATGGCGCGACGGTCCGGGTGCGGACGACTACTGAAGTCGTGCGGCGGTGGCGCCAGCCCGGTGATGGTATGATTCGTTGATGCGCGCGGCGCCTCTGCGCGCAGTTCGCGTGCTCGAAGACCCGGAGGTCGAATCCATGGATCAGTTGAATCAGTTGCTGCCCCTCGTGGTGCTTGCAGCCGCGTTCTACCTGCTCATCATCCGTCCCCAGCAGAAGCGCACGAAAGACCATCGGTCGCTGATGGAGTCGCTGGCTGAAGGCGATCGGGTCGTCACGATCGGCGGGCTGTACGGCTCAGTGCGCAGCCTCGACGACGATCGCGTCGGGCTCGAGGTCTCGGCCGGTATCGTGATCGAGGTCGCTCGCTCGGCAATCGCGCGGAAGCTCGAGGACTAGCAGCATGCCCGGACCGCAGGGCCTCGTCACGCTGGCGGACGTCCAGAGCCACCCGGCGGTACTCGCGTACCTCGAGATGGGCGACGATTACCTCGGCGCGCTCGGTTATACGGAACACGGCCTGCGCCATGCCAACCTGACAGCGCACATCGCCGGGAACCTCATGCACCGGCTCGGCTACCCCGAGCGGGAGGCCGAGCTCGCGTCGATCGCCGGGTTCATGCACGACATCGGCAACTGCATCTCGCGCGAGTTCCATGGTGTCTCGGCGGCGTTGCTCGCCAAGGACCCCCTCGTGGAACTCGGGATCGAACCGCGTGAGTTGGCCGTGGTGATGAACGCTCTCGGCAATCACGAGGAGGAGATCGGCACGCCGGCCACGCCCATCGGGGCGGCGGCGATCATGGCGGACAAGGCCGACGTCCACCACACACGCGTGCGATGCCTCGATCCGGCGCAGTTCGACATCCACGACCGGGTGAACTACGCTGCCAAGCGGTCGTTTTTGCGTGTGGACTCGGCTACGCGTGTCGTGACGCTGGAGCTCGACATCGACACTGCGGTGAGCCAGGTGATGGAGTACTTTGAGATCTTCCTTTCGCGGATGCAGATCTGCCGCAAGGCTGCCGAGGTGCTCGACGCGTCGTTCAGTCTCGTGATAAATGAGACGCGGCTGCTGTAGGGCGGGGCGGCGAACCGGCCGATCCGGATACACGTGAGCAACCGCCCTGATGTCGCGCGGGGCGCAAGGACAAGGAGAGAGCCGAGGACATGGACCCGAAGACACGCAACGTACTCGCCCTGGTGGTGATCGCGGTCCTGGTGGCGCTGTCTTTGTGGCAAGCGCTCCCGCTCGACCAGAAGATCACCCAGGGACTGGACATCAAAGGTGGACTGTCGGTCATCCTGACCGCCGAGCCGCTCGGTGCCGCGCCACTGACCGAGGAAGCCATCGACCGCGTCGAGACCATACTGGTCGAGCGCGTGAACGGCTTCGGCGTGAGCGAGGCCACGGTGCAGCGCCAGGGGGCGAACGCGTTCCTCGTGCAGCTGCCCGGCGTGCGCGACGCCAAGCAGGCGCTCGCCATCCTCGGCGAGCCAGGCAAGCTCGAGTTCGTGGACCTTGGGAGCATCACCGACACGGCCACGATCGATCTCGTGTCCCGGCATCTCGAGACTGACACATCTACCGAGACGACCGATCTGCCCAGGCTCGACGAGAACGCCTACGAGCCGTTCATGACCGGCGAGGTCATCACGGCGGCGCAGGTCACGACCGACCAGTACAACAACGCCGCCGTGAGTATCACGATGAACTCAGCCGGCTCCGATATCTGGGGCGAGGTCACGACGCGTTTGGCGCCGACCCGGGGTCAGGTGCTCATCGTGCTCGACGGCATCGCGAAGTCGGCCCCGTCGGTCCAGGAGCCGATTCTCACCGGCGACACGCAGATCACCGGCACCTTCACGTTCGACGAGGCCAAGCGGCTTGCCGCGGTGCTGCAGTCGGGCGCGCTGCCGGTCGAGATCCGCATCGACGAGTCGCGGGAAGTGGGCGCGACGCTTGGCCAGGACTCGCTCACGCAGGGGCTCATGGCCGCGCTCATCGGGCTCGGGTTGGTGGCACTCTACATGGCGGTCTACTACCGCGGACTCGGTGTGATCAGCTGGTTCTCGCTTCTCACGTTCGCCGCACTGTTCCTCGGTGTCTTGGCGTTCATGTCCCGGCTTGGCGCGTTTGCGCTCTCATTGCCGGGAATCGCGGGCATGGTGCTCACGATCGGCCTGGCCGCCGACTCCTCGATCCTGCAGTTCGAGCGGTTCAAGGAAGAAGTGCGCCTGGGCAAGACGTTCCGCTCGGCCGCGAAGTCGGGGACCCGTCACGCGATCGGCACGAGTATCGACGCCGACGTGGTGACACTCGTCTCGGCGGCCGCGATCTACCTGTTCGCCATCGGCCCGGTCCGCGGGTTTGCGCTCACGCTCATGATCGGTATCGCGATCGACATCATCGTGATGACGCTGTTCACCCGCACGACCATCGTGCTGCTCGCAGAGTCGGTGGTGGCCAAGGCGCCCGCGCTCTTCGGCATGAAGGGGGGCGATGACCGTGCGTAGGATCACCATCGACTTCATGGGTAACAAGAAGTACCTGTTCGCTTTCTCGAGCGCGCTCGTGGTCATCAGCATCGCGGCGCTCCTCGTGAATGGGCTCGTGTTCGGCATCGAGTTCCAGGGCGGCTCGGTCATGACCTTCACCGGGACCGCCGACATCTCGGTCGAGCGCATGCGTGAGGCGCTCGATGAGGCCGGGGTGGAAGGGGCCGGAGCAGCGGTCATCCAGCAGACCGACGAGGGCGACTTCATCGTGCGCACCTCCGAGCAGGACGCCGATGCAGCCAGCCTTCAGGCCGAGGCGGTCCTCGGAGTGCTCGCCTTGCCCGACCAGGATGCGAGCGTCACGACCATCGGTCCGGGCTGGGGCCAGAACGTTACGAACGCCGCGCTGATCGCCCTCGCGGTCTCGATCATCGCGATCCTCGGCTACATCTCCATCCGGTTCGAGTACAAGATGTCCGTGACCGCGGTCGTCGCGCTCGCGCACGACGTTCTCATCGTGCTCGGGTTCTACGCGCTCGTCGGCCACGAGGTCACGCCCAACACGGTGGCCGCGCTGCTCACGATTCTCGGGTACTCGCTCTACGACACGGTGGTCGTCTTCCACCGCATCCGGGAGAACAGCCAGAACCTCGTCCGGCGCAGCTTCCAGCAGATGGCCAACGACTCGAACAACCAGGTGCTGGCGCGCTCGATCAATACCACGCTGACGAGTCTGATCCCCGTCGTATGCCTGCTCGTGTTCGGCGGCTCGACACTCAAGGACTTTGCGTTCGCGCTCGTCGTGGGCCTGACACTCGGCGCGTACTCCTCCGTAGGTGTCGCTGCGCCGCTGTACGCGCTGTGGAAGGAGCGCGAGCCGCGCTTCCAGGCACTCAAGCGCAAGGTGGAGGCGCACGCAGCCAAGTAGAGCCCACCCGTCATCATGTGTGATCCGGGGCCGACACCTGAGGGGGTGTCGGCCCCGACAGATAGAATGGGACCATGGCAGACACGAGTGTGACCACACAACGCCGGTGGGACGTCGCCGCCGTCGATGCCCGCCTCGCGGCTGCGCTCATGGCGGAGACCGGACTGTCGGCCGTCACGTCGGGGATCCTCGTGGGCAGGGGCATCACCACGCCGGAGGCGGCGCGTCGGTTCCTGGAGCCCTCACTCGAGCGTGATTGGGTGAGCCCAGGTGATATCCCCGGCATGGCCGAGGCAGCCAGCCGGGTGGCCCGCGCCATCGACGGTGGCGAGCGCATCGTGGTATTCGGTGACTTCGATCTCGACGGCATCTCGTCGGCGGCGCTGCTCACGCTCGGGTTGCGCGAACTCGGTGGGATCGTGGACGGGACGGTGCCGCATCGGTTCCGCGAGGGCTACGGCCTCGGAGAAGTCTCTGTGGCGCGGCTGATCAAGCTGGCGCCGGACCTCATCGTGACCGTCGACTGCGGCATATCGAGCGCCAGTGAGATCGCCGAGCTTCGGGAGAACGGCATCGACGTGGTCGTGACCGACCATCACGAACCCGGAGGTGACGTACCCTCAGGGATTCCCGTTGCCGACCCGAAGCTCGCCGAGGACGGCGGCCCTGCGCTCGCCGGTGCCGGTGTGGCGCTCGAGCTCGTGCGTGCGTGTGGCGCGCTCCTGGGTCGGCCCGATGCGTGGCGGGAGTACTCCGACCTCGCGATGCTCGGCACCGTTGCCGACGTGGTGCCGCTCACCGGTCCCAACCGCGCGCTCGTAGCCGAGGGTCTCGCCAGCGTGCGGGCGGCAGCCAGGGTGGGCGTGGCGGCGCTTGCGGCGGTGGCCGGCATCTCAACAGGCACGATCGAGGCCGACCAGGTCGCGTACGGGCTCGCACCTCGCCTGAACGCCGCCGGGCGCATGGCCGACCCCGCGCTGGCGCTCGAACTGCTCATGACCGACGACCCGGTGCGGGCTACCGACCTTTCGGCGGCGCTCGATGAGCACAATCGGTTCCGGCAGGCGGCTGAAGCAGATCTGTTCGACCGGGCGATGGCCGAGGCGGAGCGCCTGTTCTCAGCCGGCGACCGGGTGCTCGTCGTCGCGGGAGAGGGTTGGCATGAAGGCGTGCGTGGCATCGTCGCGTCGCGGCTGGTCACCCGCTTCGGCGTTCCGGCGCTCGTGTTCTGCGTCGACGGCGACGAAGCGCAGGGCTCAGGCCGCAGTATCGAGGGCGCGGACCTGCACGCAGCGCTGGAGTCACTCACGCCCCTGCTCACCCGCTTCGGCGGGCACGCGATGGCAGTCGGAGCGACGCTGCCCGCCGTCCGGCTCGGGGAGCTCCGCGACTCGCTGGCGGCGTGGTTTGCCGAGCTGCCTGACGACACGTTCATCGCGCGCCTGGCGATCGACGCCGAGGTACCGCTCGACACCCTCTCGCGGGAGCTGGCGACGGAGCTGGCGCTGCTCGGCCCGTTCGGCTTTGGTAACCGTCGGCCGCTCCTCGCTGCACGCGGTGTGTTCATGACCGGTCGCAAGCGTGTCGGCAAGTCCGAGGACCACCTCAAGTTCACGGCGTACGACGGGGTGGCCGAGGTCCCGGCCATCGCCTTCCGCGCGCCCGACATCGAGGGGCTCATGATCGCCGACGCCGCGGTCGACGTCGCCTTCGAACTCGATCGCGATGAGTGGCGGGGCGTTGAGCGTATCCAGATGCTCGCGCGGGACGTTCGGGTGCGTCGGGCACCTGCCGACGCGCCCGCCGCCGCGCTTGTAGACGACCTGTTCGAGCATGCCGAGGAGATCCTCGCTCGCGGTGAGTACGCGGGCATCGGCGAGGCCGAGCGTTTCCACACGAAGCTTGCCGGGGTCACGTTCGAGGGGCGGCAGGAGGTGGTCGCTCGCCTCGAGCCCGGCATACCGCTTCGGCTCGAGCGCCGATCGGACAACGAGTACGACGTCAACGCGTGCGCCGTTTATGACCCGCACGGGGCGCAGGTCGGGTTTCTCAACAAGCGCCTGGCGGCGGTACTCGCGCCGGTGGTAGACGCCGGCGTCGAGTACGACATCGAGGTGGCGGACATCACGGGCGGCGCCGAGGGTGAGAGTCTCGGCGTGAACGTCGTCGTCTCCCGGCGGGCAGCATCACCTGTGGCTGACGCCGAGACCGCGCGCCTTGCCGGCGAGCGGCGTGCAGCCCTGGCGGCGCTGCCTGGAGACGCGCTCCTCGAAGAGCTCACGCGGCACTTCATCGGCGATCTGCCGCTGCACGACGCGCAGGCCGAGGCACTCGGCCATCTCGGAGCCGGGCGCTCGACGCTTGCGGTGATGGCTACCGGACGAGGCAAGTCGCTCATCTTCCACCTGCACGCCGCCCGCGAAGCGATCGCGAACGGTCGAGCGTCGGTGTTCGTCTATCCGCTCCGTGCGCTCGTGGCCGACCAGGCGTTCCACCTGGAGGAACGGTTCGCCGAGATCGGCTGTGCGGTGCGCACGGTGACCGGCGAGACCTCCCCCGGATCGCGCGACGACGCGTTCGCTGCGCTTGCGGACGGCTCACTCGACGCCGTGCTCACGACCCCGGAGTTCCTGGACTACCATGCCGAGCGCTTCGCCTCGGCAGGCCGTGTGGGCTTCGTGGTCGTCGACGAAGCGCACCACGTCGGACTCGCACGCGCCGGACACCGGCCCGCGTACGCGCGGCTTGGTCGCGCGCTTGCCACCCTGCGCTTACCGGTCGTGCTCGCAGTGACCGCTACGGCGCCGGATGAGGTTGCCGTCACCGTCTGTGACGAACTCGGGATCGAAGCGGTCGTCCTCGACCCGGTCGTGCGCGACAATCTCGGGG
>JAXMLJ010000096.1:0-4611 GCA_034368805.1 Coriobacteriia bacterium | reverse complement strand
GATGTGCGGCCGGACGGTACTCGCCGAGGTGCTCTCGGAGGCGTCCGGCGTTCAGGGTATCGAGCACCGGATGCACCTGCTCGAGACCGAGCTGGAGACTGCCGCAGCCGAGGACCTCGAGACGTTGCTTGCCGAGTACGGTCGCCTCAGAGACCGGTTCGAGCATCTCGGCGGATACACCGTGGAGGCCGAGGCGCGCGCGGTCCTCACCGGCCTCGGTTTCAAGGAGCGCGACCTGACACGGGACGTGGGCGAGTTGTCCGGTGGGTGGCTCATGCGCGTGGCGCTTGCCAAGCTGCTGCTCACCGAGCCGGACGTGCTGCTACTGGATGAGCCGACGAACCACCTCGATCTTGAGAGCGTGACCTGGCTCGAAAGCTTCCTGAGATCGTACGAAGGCGCCGTCGTGCTCGTCAGTCACGACCGCACCTTCATGGACGCGCTGGTGTCACGCGTGGCCGAACTCGAGCGTCGGCGCCTGACCGTGTATCACGGGACCTACACCGCGTACGAGCAGCACAAGTCCGAAGACCGGGAACGTCTGGTCGCTGCGCACAAGCAGCAGGAGCGCTACGTCGCGCAGCAGGAGCGGTTCATCGAGCGCTTCCGGTACAAGAACACGAAGGCCAAAGCGGTCCAAAGCAGGATCAAGGCGCTCGAGCGCGTCGAGCGTATCGAGATCCCGCCCGAGCGTACGAAGGTGCGGTTCCAGTTCCCGCAGCCGGCGCGCACGGGTGACGAGGTCATCGCCCTTGACGGGATCCGCAAGGCGTACGGCGACAACGTGGTCTACGAGGACCTGTCGCTGACGCTGTATCGCGGAGACAAGGTCGCGCTCGTCGGCCCGAATGGCGCAGGCAAGTCCACGTTGCTTCGGATCCTCGCCGGCGATCTGGCGCCCGATGCGGGGGAGCGGCGCCTCGGACACAAGGTCTCCGTCGCATACTTCGCGCAGCACCAGCTCGAGGCGCTCGGACTCAAGAACACCGTGTTGGAAGAGCTCATGGCGGCGGCTCCCGGCTGGACGCAGGAGCAGGCACGGACGTTGCTCGGCACGTTCCTGTTCAAAGGCGACGACGTGCACAAGCTCGTTCGCGTGCTTTCCGGCGGAGAGCGGGCGCGCCTCGCGCTTGCCAAGATGCTCGTGAAGCCGGCGTCGCTGCTCTGTCTCGACGAGCCCACCAACCACCTCGACATCCAGGGCCGCGACGTGCTGGAGGCGGCGCTCACGCAGTACACGGGCACGATCGCGCTCATCACACACGATCGGCACCTCATACGGGCGGTCACCGACAAGGTCGCTGACGTCCGTGGCGGCGGAGTGACGGTCTACCCCGGTGGCTACGACTACTTCCGAGACAAGACAGACGCGCTCGAGGCTATCCCCGGGCAGCCTGCCCGGGGATCGGCCGACGATGCGAAGCCTGCCGATCCCGAGGAACCCCGATCGAGGAAGTCCAAGGAGGAGCGGCGCGTCGAGGCAGAGACGCGCAATCGCCTCTACCGGGGGACGCGGGATGCACGGAGGCGCCTTGCGACCGTGGAGCGCGAACTCGGCGTTGCACAGGCGCGCCATGACGACCTCGTCACGTTGCTCGGGGATGCGGAGCTCTACGGGGACAAGGACCGCTTCACGTCCGCGATGGGGGAGTACACGGTCATCAAGCGGCGGTTGGCGGATCTTGAGGCGGAGTGGATCGGGCTGTCCGAACAGATCGAGCGAACGGAAGCCGAACGCAAGGCGCTGTAGGCATGACCTGAGGACCGATCTGTGAGCAGGTCGGGAAGGTATTGTAACAATGTTTACAATGTCGGACGGGTCTGCTATAACAGCCGGAAGTGCGGCGGACTTCGGGGCGGTATGAGTCCGTTCGCATCTGCAGGGTGCGCGATCGCTGGCGATCCGCAGTGTGTAACTAGTAGTTACTAAGTGCTTCGGCTGCTTACATGGGGGTATGGATGGCATCGACAGGGAGTCTGCTCTTCGTCATCGGCCTTGCGGCCGGGCCCATCGTGTTCCTTCTCGTGATGTTGGGCGCCAACGCCATCCTCGCGCCAAAGCACCCCAACGCCCTTAAGTCATCCGCATATGAGTGCGGCATCGAGCAGGCCGCATCGCCGTGGCGACCGGTGAACATCAGGTTCTCGACCGTGGCCATCCTGTTCGTCATCTTCGATGCAGAGACCGTTCTGCTCTTCGCAGTGGGCTCGCAGATCCGCGGATCGGTTGCCGACGGCATCGCAGTCGCGATCTTCGGTGCGTTCCTCACGCTCGGGCTCTTCTACGAGTGGAAGAAGGGCGGTCTGAAGTGGCCGGTGTAGACGACCTCGCCAAAGCACTGGAGCACACTCCGGGCGGCGGCGTCATTCTGACGAGCATCGACGCAATCGCAGACTGGGCACGTGGCTACTCGCTGTGGATGATGCCGATGGGCACGGCGTGTTGCGCGATGGAGCTCATCGCGGCCTCGTTCTCCAAGTTCGACTTCGACCGTCACGGCTCGATCCCGCGACCGGATCCACGGCACACCGACGTCATGGTCGTCGCCGGAACGATCACCCACAAGATGGCCCCCGCCGTGAAGCGGCTCTGGGCTCAGATGCCCGATCCCAAGTGGTGCATCGCGATGGGCAACTGCGCCATCTCGGGCGGCATCTTCTACTACGACACCTACTCGGTTGTGCGGGGCGTGGACGAGTTCCTGCCGGTCGACATCTACATCGCCGGTTGCCCCCCTCGGCCGGAGTCCCTTCAGGACGCCATCCTGAGACTGCGGGAGAAGGTCCGTGCCGAGTCGATCTCGCCCTCCCGGGTGCGTGCGGTAGAAGGCGTGCTGCCGCTGCCCGGTGATCCGCTTCGTGGAGAGTCCGCCGCGGCTTCCGAAGGGAGTGACGTGTAGTGGACATCGTGGAGCTCCGCGAGCACCTGTGCGGCCAGTACCCGGATCTGTGCCCGCTCTTCTCGATCGAGTTCGGCGATGGCGTGCTGCTTGTCGGTAGCGATCGGCTGCACGCGGCGGCACGCGATCTCAAGGACCTCGGCTTCGATCGGCTCGGCATGGTGACGGCGGTCGACTTCGGCGAGGAGTTCGAACTCGTATACCGCCTTCAGTCGCGTGAGATGCGCGCCGGGATCTTCGTGAAGACCCGGGTGCCGCGCGAGGAACCCAGGATCGACAGCGTCAACGACCTCTGGGCCGCCGCCAACTGGCAGGAGCGCGAGGTCTACGACATGTTCGGCATCGTGTTCGACGGTCACCCCGACCTTCGGCGGATCCTGCTGACGGACGACTGGGTCGGCTACCCGCTGCGCAAGGACTACGAGAACCCGACGATTATCAGGAGGCCTGATTACCTGTGATCGAGCCTCAGGACACACCCGCAGACCAGGCGGCACCCGTGTTGCCGGACCTCGAGGGCGCGACCGTTCCCGACGTCGTGACGCCGGAAGTCGTGCGCGAGGGCGACAACACGATCGTCAACATCGGCCCGTCGCATCCGTCGACACACGGCGTGTGTCGCGTCATCGTGGAGTTGGATGGTGAGATCGTCAGGCACGCCGAGCCGGTCATCGGGCACCTGCACCGCGGCATCGAGAAGATGGCCGAGAACCGCACCTACGTGCAGGTCGTGCCGCTCACCGACCGTCTCGACTACGTCGGCTCCATGTACGCGAACTGGGCGTACTGCCGCGCCGTGGAGCGTCTCGCCGGGATCCGTGTGCCCGAGCGTGCCGAGTACATCCGCGTGATCGTGTGCGAGTTGCAGCGTATCGCGAGCCACATGATGGCCATCGGTCCGGCCGGCGCCGACACCGGTGCGACGAGCGCGTTCATGTACACGTTCTGGCAGCGCGAGCTCGTCGTCGACCTGTTCGAGTCGCTGTGCGGCGCGCGGCTCACCTACAACTACGTACGTCCGGGCGGTGTGTCGTTCGATCTGCCCGACGGCTGGGTCGAGAAGTGTCGTGAGTTCGTGGCCCAGCATCCTGCCGCGATGCTCGAGATCGACCGGTTCTTGTTCGGCAACGTGATCTTCCGCGCACGCACGAAGGGCATCGGCGTCCTCGATGCCGATGACGCGGTCTCGTGGGGCGCCTCGGGGCCTGTGGCGCGTGGCTCGGGCGTCGACTGGGATCTGAGACGCGACGATCCGTACTCGGTGTACCCGCGCTTCGATTTCTCGATTCCCATTGGTGACAACGGTGACGTCTACGACCGCACCCGCGTGCGGCTGTGGGAGGCCGTTGAGAGCTGCCGGATCATCGGCCAGGCGCTCGACGGGCTGGCCGAGTTCGAGCCGGGAACGATCAAGGCCGACGGGATGCCGCGCCTTCTCGCGCCACGTCCCGGCGACGCGTACGACCACATCGAGAGCGCACGCGGCTCGCTCGGCGTGTACCTCGTGAGCGACGGTTCCGTGCGTCCGTACCGCATGAAGGTCCGATCGCCCGCGTTTTCCAACCTCGCCCTCCTTCCGCTCGTGTCCGAGGGCTACACGCTCTCCGATCTTATCGTGATCCTCGGTTCGCTCGACCCCGTCTTCGGGGAGGTGGACCGATGACGTTCGTGTGGGGACTTCTCTGGGGCCTGGCGGCCGTCATGCTCATCG
>JAXMLJ010000095.1:0-5875 GCA_034368805.1 Coriobacteriia bacterium | reverse complement strand
CCGGATGCGGAGACCTGGCCCGCGATCATGGCGGCGAGCACGAGACTCTCGCTGTGGAGCCGCTCCTCGAGCTTGCGAAGCCCGTAGCTCTCCAGCTCGGTGAGGAAGTACGCCGAGAGGCCTGCTGCGGCGCCGAGCGCCACCATCAGGAAGGCCACGAGCAGCCTGGTCCGTATCGACGTGCGCACGGCCGGCCTAGCTACCGAGGCGGTATCCGTACCCGCGCACGGTCTCGACGACGGACGGGTCGGCGCCCGCCTGGGTCAGTTTGTCGCGCAGTCGCTTGATGTGCGTATCGACGGTCTTGGTCTCGACCACGTACTGCCACCCCCAGGCTTCCTTGAGGAGGTGTTCGCGGGAGAGCACGCGGCCGGCGTGGCGCATGAGGCACGCGAGCAGCTCGAACTCCCGCGGTGTGAGGTCGATGTCGGTGGTGCCGAAACGGGCGACGTGCGCGCCCTCGTCGAGAACGATGCCGGCCGCCTTGACCGGGGCGTCGTCGCGCGGCGCCTCGGCCGAGCGCGGTCCGCTGCGGCGGAGGAGCGCTTTGACGCGGGCGATCAGCTCGCGCACGCCGAAGGGCTTGGCCAGGTAATCGTCGCCGCCGATCTCGAGCCCGACGACCTTGTCGAGCTCGGTGTCGCGCGCCGAGAGGAAGAGCACGGGGGTGTCGGACTTCGCGCGCAGTCGGCGGCACACCTCGTAGCCGTCGGTGCCGGGAAGCATGATGTCGAGAACGACGAGATCGAAGGTCGTCGAGCTGGCGAGCTCGAGCGCCTGGTCGCCGTCGGCGGCGACGGTCACGTCGTACCCCTCCTTGCGGAGGTTGTACGATACGAACTGAAGGATCGATTCCTCGTCATCAACGACGAGGATGCGGGCTGGTTCGGCGTTCACGGGTGTCCTCCGTAAAGTCGAGTTCATCTGCGATGATAGCACCGGGGCATCGAGCCGCCCCGACCGCCGTTGCCGGGCCGTCACGGTCGTAGACGTAAGGAGCGGGCATGATACTGGCTGTCGATATCGGCAACACGCAGACCGTGCTCGGCCTGATCGAGGACGGTGCGCTCGCGGGCCACTGGCGGGTCTCGACCGACGCCACGCTCACCGCCGACGAACTCCGGGTCAAGATCGCCGGCCTACTCGGCCTGGACGGGCAGGGCTGGCCGGACGTGGAGTGCGTCGTGGTCTCGTCGGTCGTCCCCGCGCTCACCTCGGCATATGCGGAACTGGCCGAGCGTGCCACCGGCCGCCCGCCACTCGTGGTCGGTCCCGGCACCAAGACCGGGCTGCCGGTGGCCTACGACAACCCGCACGAGATAGGGGCGGACCGGATCGTCAACGCGGTAGCGGCGGTCGGCGCGGTCGGAGCGCCCGTGATAGTCGTCGACTTCGGCACCGCGACCACCTTCGACGTCGTCGACGCGTCGGGTGCGTACGTGGGCGGGGCGATCGCACCGGGTGTCGAGACGAGCGCCAGCGCGCTGTTCAGCCGGGCCGCGCGGCTCTCGGCCGTGGATCTCGAGCCGCCACAGCGCGCCATCGGTCGCAACACGCGCGAGTCGGTGCAGGCGGGGCTGCTCCTCGGGGAGGCCGCGATGGTCGACGGGCTCGTGCGGCGCATGTGGGCCGAGATGGGCGCCGAGTGTCCGGTGCTCGCTACGGGTGGACTCGCAGGCGTCATGGCCCCGCTGTGCGAGACCGTTGGTCCGGTGGATCCGGACCTTACTTTGCGAGGGTTGCTGCGGATCTGGGAGCTCAATCGCTAGCGGACGCACGAGCAAACTGTATGTCACATAAGGACACGGACCCGGATTTGCATCCGGGTCCGTGTGGCCGCCTCTGTCTGTCGTTCGTACCTCAGCTGTGCAGTGCAAGTCCGCCGTGGGTACGTGGTCCACGCTCGTGGTCGGGGAGATGGACTCCCTTGATCATGCTGTGTACGAGGATGAACGGCCCCGTGAGCAGCATGCCCAAGATGTAAAGAACGGCGCCCAGCACCGCGATTCCGATGAGACCGAACACGACGGCTCCGATGATCTCGCCCATCTCACCCGCCCCCTTTCAGCGGTCCGCAACCAAACGGTACGTGCATGTGTTGCGGCCTATAATGAATATCGGGCACGTGGCGGGATATTGCCCTGTGAATGCAGTCACAATCGGGTGAACGGTATCTGACTTGAGATGAACGGTCGAATCATGTCCGTTCATCAGCCGAGGTGTGACGGCACGGGCTTTGCTCAAACAACGTGCGCGGACGCGGGCGACGTTTCACTCGTTCGTCGTTGGCGAACCGCCTCGCAGAATGGTACGATGCCAGACGTTCAGGTAAGCAGGTGTTCTTGCGGTGCCTCCCGGCCGAGACCGGCCGCTCCGCACGCCTGCCACGATCCGTATCCGTGCGCTTAAGCGCGGGTCGCAAGGAGTGGTTGCGGAGTGAACAAGCGCGCCAAGCAGCGCCTCATGGGTGTCACGATCCTCATCTTCGTCGCGATCGGTGCCCTCATCGGCTTCACGCGCCTCGGCAACGCCGCGGCGACGCCCGTGAGCATCGACGCCATCCTTACCGACTCCGAGCTTCAGGGTCGGCAGATCGAGGTCACCGGCGAGGTCGTAGCCGGTTCCTGGGTCTCCGGCGCTAAGCCGTTCGTCTTCGAGATCGAGGACGCCTCGGCCGAGGACTCCGGCCGTGTCCGCGTGCTGTGGAACGATGTCGTCCCGGGTTCGTTTGGTGACGGCACCTCGGCCACGGTCACCGGCATCGTCAACGAGGCGGGGGAGATCGAGGCCAAGTACCTCGTCACCAAGTGCCCGTCCAAGTACGAGTCTGCCACGGGCGCCCTCACCGTGAATGACGTGCTGAGCCGCTCCGAGGAGCTTTTCGGCTCCACACTCAAGGTCACCGGCCTCGTTGCGAGCGGCTCCATCCAGGCTGCGGGCGGAGCCGAGCGCTTCCGCATCGCGGATGCCGCTACCGGCACAGAGACGCTTCCCATCTCGTACGGCGGGGGGCTATCCGATGAGTTCGCCGATGGCGCCAAGGTCGTCATCACCGGCTCGATCGAGGCCGACGGTATCTTCCAGGCCACCGAAGTGGCGCTCGACACCGCTGCAAAGTAGACTCGCGGACCTCTTCGACCCGAACGGAGTTGGCGCATGAACCTGGGGATCCTTGGTAACTCGTTTCTCGCACTTGCGAGTGTGGCGGCGATAGCCTCCATCGTCAGCATCGCTGCTGGCGGTAAGGACGGCACCAACGCTCGCAAGCTCGGCGGCATCCTTACCTTCGGCGTCCTCGGATTCACGACGCTCGCCACGCTCCTGCTGGCGGTGGCGTTCCTGACCGAGAACTGGAACCTGCTGTACGTCGTGTACAACCACCCGACGCTCACCGGTCCGTGGGCGTGGCTCTACCGCCTGTCCGGTGTCTGGGCAGGGCGCGAGGGCTCGCTGCTGTTCTGGGAGTGGGTGCTCGCGATCTTCGCGGCGTTCGTTGCGGGCAAGATGCTCAAGGACGGCGATCGCCTCGGCGCCACCGGTCTTGCGGTCATCAACTTCGTTCAGCTGTTCTTCCTCGCCGCTCTGTTCATCGACCTCAACAACCCGTTCCAGCTGACCCCCGCGGGGATGGTGGATCCGAACACCGGAGCGCTGCTCACGAGCGCCGCGATGAACCCGCTCCTGCAGACCTGGGCGATGATCGCGCATCCGCCGACACTCTTCATCGGCTACGCGGGCCTCACCGTGCCGTTTGCGTTCGCACTCGCGGCGCTCATCACCGGTGACGTCTCGAGGCGCTGGGTCGTGCTTTCCGACCGCATCACGGTCTTCTCGTGGCTGATGCTCGGCATCGGCATCGGACTCGGCTCGGTCTGGGCCTACATCGAGCTCGCCTTCGGCGGGTACTGGGCGTGGGACCCGGTCGAGAACGCGTCGATCCTGCCGTGGTTCACCGGTGTTGCCCTCATCCACTCCATGACCGTCTACCGTCGTCGCGGCGGCTTCAAGGCCTGGACGTTCGTGCTCGCCGCGGTGACCTTCGTGTTCGTGCTGCTCGGCACGTTCATCACGCGTTCGGGCATCGTCCAGTCGGTGCACGCGTTCAACGAGGATCCACTGTCGTTCTGGTTGTTCCTGACGATGATGGTCGGCTCCCTGTCCGTCGTCCTCATCGGCGTGGCGATGCGTTGGAAGAGTCTCATAAGCGACAGCGACGGGTTCGAGCGCATCGTCTCGAAAGAGGGCTCCTACTACTTCAACAACGTCATCATGCTTATCGCGTCGGTGCTCGTGGCGTATATGACGCTCACCTCGGCGTTCCCGAGCTGGATGCCGCTCGGCGGACAGTCCATCAAGCCGCCGGCGTTCGATGCGCTCGCGCGCCCGCTCGGCATCTTCTACATCCTTGTGATGACCGCGTGCCCGATCCTTGCCTGGGGCGGCGGCGACTGGAAGAAGCTCTGGGAACGCGGCAAGATGCCGGTCATCATCGGCACGGTGCTCGCCGCGGCCTTCGTCGGCCTCTACTTCACGGTGATGCTGCCGTTCTTCACGCCCGACGGCAGTACGCCCGACTGGTGGCACCACTTCCTCGCCATCGCCGGTGTCGTGACCGCGGGCTATGCGATCGGGCTGCCGATCTGGCTGTTCATCGATGGCTCCCGCAAGCGCGCCGCAGCCGCGGGGACGTCGATCGGCGCCGCGTTCGGCTGGGTACTCACCAAAGCGCGTACGCAGTCCGGCGGCTACCTGACCCACCTCGGCATGGGCATCATCCTCATCGGGCTTGTCGGCTCGACGATGTTCGTGCGTACGCACCAGGCGGTGTTCCCGCAGGAGGCGGGTGCCACCTATGAGGCCGAGGGCTACACGCTGACGTTCGTCTCGGTCGAGGAGACCCGGGAGAACGTGCGCGGGAGCGGTCAGGGCGACACCGTCTACACGCTGGTCACCGACGTGACCAAGGATGGGCGCGCGGTAGCCACGGCGCGCCCGCAGATCCGCTTCCCGCAGCAGCTGGCCGATCGCAACCAGTCCACGCAGCACGTGGCGCTGATAATCGAGCCGTTCAAGGACGTGTTCATGTCCTTCTCGGGCCTCGACCAGGCGAACAACGCCAACCTCACCATCAAGTTCTTCCCGCTCCAGAGCTGGGTGTGGGTCGGCTTCGTCATCACCATCCTGGGCAGTGGTCTTGCCGCGTGGCCGAAGAAGCAGCGGGCGGCGTAGGCGAGCGTATGGGGGACGAGCAGCGCTCAGCGAACGCGCTCGAGGTCCGGGAACTGACCCGGGCCTTTGGCGTGCGCAAGGCGCTCGATGCTGTGAGTTTCGACCTGCCGCCGCGTGCGTTCCTGTCGATCTTCGGGCCTAACGGCGCGGGCAAGACGACGCTGGTCAAGGTGCTCACGACACTGCTCAACCCGACGAGCGGGGTGGCGAAGGTCCTCGGTCTCGACGTCGTGGCCGACGCGGTGGAGATGCGCAAGCGTATCGGCCTGATCAGCCACAACCCGCTGCTGTATCCGGATCTCACCGCCGAGGAGAACCTGCTGTTCTTCTCGGAGATGTATGGCATCGAGGATCCGCAGGGTCGTGTGGCGGAGCTGCTGGAGGCCGTCGAACTCGACCATCGCAAGCTCGATCTCACGCGTACGTTCTCGCGTGGCATGTTGCAGCGGCTCTCGATCGCGCGTGCGCTTCTGCATCGGCCGGAGGTGCTCTTTCTCGACGAGCCGTACTCCGGCCTGGATCCGCATGCGATGGACATACTGGACGGTCTCATCGCGCAGATCCGCGACGAGCACACCTTCGTCATGATCAGCCATGACCTCGATAAGGGCCTCGAGCTGTGCAGCCACGCGCTCATCCTCGCGCG
>JAXMLJ010000094.1:0-3020 GCA_034368805.1 Coriobacteriia bacterium | reverse complement strand
GCCGCGCGATGGCGAGTGCGGTGGCGTAGCGGTCGGCGCCGCCGAGTCGCTCGACCGACGTCACGCCGGGCAGTGTGCGAAGTGCGGTCGCGACGCGTGCGGTGAGCGCCCGTTCGCCTCCGAGAACGAATACGGTCCGTGCGCCAAGTCGTGTGATCTCGGCCGAGACCGCTGCTGGCAGCGCGTCGGTGGGAGTGAGCAGCACCGGACCGTTGACCGCGGCTGCGAGCTGCGCACCGGAAAGCGCGTCGGGAAAGTCGCTGTCGGTGGCTACGATGACCGCTCGCGAGCCCTCGGGAAACGAGGTCCGGGAGACCTGGATGGCGGTCGCGCGGCGGTCGGGTCCGGCCAGCCGCGCGGTGACCGCGGGCGTGTCGCGAGCGACCAGCCCGTCGTCGCCCCAGAGGAACAGGCGGTGGAACGCCGCGCTCTCATCGTCGGTCCAGTCGGTGAACATGAGACGCGCCGCGGAAGACCCGTCGCTCACGAGCACGGGATCCGAGTACAGGACGCCGCTCTCGATCGGGGAGACCCGTTCGCCGCGCGCCCACGTCCCCCCGTCATCGGCCGAGGTCCAACGTTCGATGCGGCCACCGCGTCCGCGGTAGTCGCCGTCGACCGAGCCCCGGGCATCGCTGTCGCCCGTCACGACGAAGGCCTCGAGCGTGCCGTCCGGCTGTGGATCGAGTGCGGCCGCGTCGAAGTAGTGGTCGGTGGTGGTGATCGCCGCATCGCGCCACGAGGCGTCGCCCCGCCGCACGAATCGCCACTCGTAGGCCCCCGGACCGCTTCCGCTGCCGAGCAGGTAGATGACGCAGGGGGCACCGTCGCGGTCGGCCTTGACCGACATCTCGTTCACGAACCGGGTGCCGGAGTCCACCAGCAGGCAGCGCGCGTCGGCCTGCGCCCGCGTGATCGGCAGGGTGAGGGCACTGCCGCTGGCGCCGCGCCATACGCCGTCGGTGCCGCGCGATGCGTAGTAGAGATTGCGGCGCACGAACTCGCGCCCGGCGCGTTGGAGGTCGAGGTCGAGCCAGGTGAACACCGCGTGCAGCGTGCCGTTCCCGGCCATGCGGAAGTCGGCGTACCAGCCGGTCGAGGAGTCGGCGGCGAGCACGCGGACCGGTGCGCCGAAGGTCGCCGCGCCATCCGCCGAAGCCGTGAACACCCAGTTCCCGCCGCTGTCACGGTAGTAGAGCTCAAGGTCGCCGTCGGGCATCCGCACCGCCTGCGGGTAGGTGCCTGCGGGCAGCGAGGCGGCCGACTCCCACGCGGAGTCCGGCGCGCTACGCACCTGGCGCGCGTGGAGCATGGGCGTCCAGTGCGAGCCGAAGAAGGCGTGCACGCGCCCGGCGGGGTCGAGGTACAGGGACGGCGCCCCGTGCGCGTCGAGGCGCAGCGGGTTCGTGCCGATGCGCCGTGGCCCGTGCCACATCGCCGAGCCCTCGTCGTACGCGGCGACATACGGGTCGAAGCCGGGCCCCTGATAGCCGAGGTAGGTGACGCCGCCCACGCGGAGAGCCGCGGGGTGGATCGCCATCTCGGAGAGGATGGCCTCCTGCGCGCCATCACGTACGAAGTACCCGACGACCGCCGCAGAGGCGGGCGACGCGCCGAGGAGCGCCGCTGCGAGAACGGCGATCACGGCCCGGGCTATATGGCGCGAGGTGTGCATACTCCGTACTATCGGCCGGAGGTACGTCGGGGTCGAGCAACAAGACGGAGGGCGGGTGTGATGGGGGCGCAGGCGGGTGACTTCGTGCGGCGCGTGTGGGAGCACTACGACGCGCACGCACGCGACGACCTCCCCTGGCGCCTGACCACCGACCCGTACCGCGTGCTGATCTCCGAGGTGATGCTCCAGCAGACGCAGGTCTCGCGTGTGCTGCCCAAGTACGCCGAGTTCCTGGAGACGTTTCCCGACGTCCGCGCGCTTGCCGACGCGGCGCTCGCCGACGTGCTGCGCGTCTGGCAGGGACTCGGCTACAACCGGCGCGCGCTCGCGCTCAAGCGCGCGGCCGAGACGATCGTGGCCGAGCATGGCGGCCGGGTCCCCGATACGCTCGAAGGGCTCACGGCGCTTCCCGGGATCGGTCACGCGACCGCGGCGCAGATCTTGAGCTTCGCCTTTGGCGTCGGCGTGCCGTTCATCGAGACCAACGTGCGCAGCGTCTACCTGCACGAATACTTCGGTGATGCCGAGGGCGTGCCGGACTCGGCGATCCTCCCGCTGGTTGCGGCCACGCTTGACCACGAGCGCCCGCGCGAGTGGTTCTGGGCGCTCATGGACTACGGTACGCATCTCAAGGCGACGCTGCCCAACCCTTCGCGCCGTAGCAGACACCACGTGCGGCAGGGGCGTTTCGAAGGGTCCGACCGTCAGCTCCGGGGCCGGCTGCTCGCGTTTCTTACCGAGCGGCCGGGGCGTACCGCCGACGAGCTTGCCGCCTTGGCCGGCTTCGAGCCCGCCCGGGTGGCGGCCGCGCTCGTCGCCCTTCAGTCGGAGGGGTTCGTCTCCTCCGAGGACGGGTGCTGGCGCATCGGCTGAACGCCGGTCGTGCGGGCGGCGTCGGCCTCAAGGATCCGGGCCGCCGCGTCGGTGGCCAGTCCGCGCTCGGCGCTGATGCGCGCGACATCGTCGCTCTCGGCCCTGAGCGCCCGCGTGCCGTCGGGCATGCGGGCAACCTTGAACCGCGCAGTGCCGAGCGAGGTGGCGATCTCGGTCACGTCACGCTCGACGAGCCTGCGGTCAGCGGGTGTGATGCGCACGCCGAGCGTGCCGGTCTCGGCGATCATGCGCTCGGCCAGCCGCGGGGCCTCACTCTCGGCGGCGAGCACCGAGAGCATGGTCGCGGCCCGGCCCTTCTTCATGACGATGGGAGTCTGCCACACGTCGAGCGCACCCGCACCGAGGAGTCTGCGCGCCGCAGCGAGGAGCGGCTTCGTTTTGCGTTAGACGCCGCGTCGATGGGGACGTGGGACTGGGACCTGGCGCTGAATACCGTCAAGTGGTCAGACAA
>JAXMLJ010000093.1:0-3585 GCA_034368805.1 Coriobacteriia bacterium | reverse complement strand
CGATCGAACCGTCGTCGTGCCCACAGACCATGCCGTTCTATCGGTCAGCACGTGCTATCCGTTCCAGTTCGTCGGCAGCGCTCCGGACCGGTACGTGCTCATAGCGGACCTGGTGGACAACGAGTAGGAGTGCCGTAGCCGGACCATCGGTGAGGAGTAACGTTGGACGAGTGCATACTGAGACGGCACGTTCGCAATCTCGGCTTCGCCTGTGACGAGGGACAGTGCCTGTTCTGGTCGCACTTCGGTGGAGACACCACCGAGCCGCAGTGCGCGATCCAGTATCTTCAACTCCTCGGCGATTCGGGCAGGGAGCTTGCCGAGTGGCTGCTGAGCCTCAAGGAGCGCGAGGACATCGCGCGGGTCCTCGGCATCGCCGGGCCGGAGGGCGGCTAGCGTCGGGCAGCGCGCACGAAGTCGTACGCGGCAAGTGCCCGCAGCCGTGCGCCCGGGTGGTCGAGCACCGGCGCGGGGTACGTGCCGTCGAGCGTCACGCCAGCTGCGGCGAGCACGTCGTCCGGCGCCTCCCAGGGTTGGTGGATCCACTGGTTGGGAACGTCGGCGAGCTCCGGTAGCCACGTCCGCACGTACGTGCCATCGGGATCGAAACGGTCTCCCTGCGTCACAGGATTGAACACCCGGAAATACGGCACCGCGTCGGCGCCGCTGCCGGCCACCCACTGCCAGCCGAGCGTGTTGTTGCCCGCGTCTGCGTCGGTCAGGTGTTGCCAGAAGGTGCGCTCGCCGGTCTGCCAGGGAGCCAGCAGGTCCTTGGTGAGGAACGAGGCCACGAGCATGCGCACGCGGTTGTGCATCCAGCCTGTCGCCGCCATCTCGCGCATCCCGGCATCTACGATCGGGTAGCCGGTCTGCCCCTCGCGCCACGCGGCCACGCCGCCGGGGTCGTTGGCCCACGGCATCGCCTCGTACTCGGCCCTCAGGGGTCGCGTGGCGGTGTGCGGGAAGTGGTGGAGCAGGTAGTTGCCGAACTCCCGCCAGTACAGCTGCCTGTCGAAGGTGTCGGCGGTTGCGCCGACTGCCGCGCGGACGGCCTGGTGCACCCGGGCGGGCGAGATCTCGCCAAAGGCGAGGTGGGGCGAGAGGCGTGATGTGCCGACAAGGTCGGGTCGGTCGCGGTCGGTCGCGTAACCCTCGAGACCCTCGGAGATGAACCTGTCGAGCGCGCGGACGGCTCCCGCCTCACCGGGTGTGAAGTGCGCCGCCAGCAACGGCGGGCCGATCACGCCAGCGGACACGTCTGCGGGTGCGATGCCGGATGGCAGGTGCGGGGGCAGCGTCATGCGGCCGGGAAGCGGCAGCATGTCACGCGCGAGCAGGAGCCTCCTGCAGGCGTTGTAGTAGGGCGTGAAGACCGTGTACGGGCGACCCGCGGTGGTGAGCGGCGTCGACGGGTCGCGGAGCAGGTGCGTGTCGAAGGTATGCATCCCCGCACCCGCGGAGGCGAGGGCGTCGCCGACCCGGGCGTCGCGCTCCTCGATCTCGGCGACGTGGGAGCCGTCTACGTAGACGGCGTGCGCGCCGACGGCGGTCGCAAGACGGGGGAGGGCGGTGCTCGCGGGACCGGACAGGATCGTCAGTCGGGAGCCTCGTGCGCGGAGCGATTCGTCGAGCGATGTGAGAGAGAGCGTCAGCCACGTCCGCGCCGCGGGGCCGGGGTCCCATCGGCTGCCGGTATCGTCGATGTAGACCGGGGCGACGAAGTCGTGGCGCTCGAACGCGGCGGCGAGCGCGGGGTTGTCGGCCAGGCGCAGGCCGCGCCGTAGCCACAGAAGCGCTATGTCAGCGGGCACGGGCGCCATCTCCTGCCGGTCGTCTGACTCACGGTACCCATGCAAGGCGTCGGGGCGCAAGCGCGCCGACGGGTAGAATCGTATGCAAGGTGTCGTGCGTCGTCCGCTGGAGGTCCCGTGACCGAAGTCATCACCGACCGGCCCCGTATCGGGATCTCGGCGTGCATCTTCGACTGCCCGGTGCGCTACAACGGCAAGCGCTTCGACGAGGTCGCCAAGCTCGGTCGCGAGCGAGCGGACTTCGCGTTCACGCCGGTGTGTCCCGAGTGCATGGCAGGCCTCGGCGTGCCGCGCGAGCCGATCCACCTGACCGGCAGCGGAGCCGATGTGCTGGCCGGTGACGCGCAGGTCAAGGACCGCCACGGGCGCGACGTGACCGGGCAGCTCGCGGCGGGATCCCGTGCGTGCGTCGAGGGGCTCGAGCGCGCGGGCGTACGCGCGGTGATCCTGAAGGAGTCCTCGCCGAGCTGTGGCCTGGCCAAGGCGCGCATCGGTGCGCGGAGGCGCGAGAGCACGCTCGGCAGCGGGGTGTTCGCGGCGATGCTCGGCCAGACCGGGTGCTTCCTCGTCCCGTCGACGGCGTTCGACTCGGCGCTCACCTGGTGGGACTGGCGCCGCCGCCTGTATGCGTGGCTGTGGCTCTCGGACCGGCCGATCGCGAGCAACGGCGACCTCACGGGCGCCTGGCACGTGGTCAAGTTCATCGTGCAGGAGACACAGCGGGCCGGGGCCGATTCGATCGGGCGTGAGCTGGCAGGCTTGCCGAAGCGTGCGCCACAGTCGACGCTCGAGGCGCTTCGGACGCGTATGCTCGACGTGCTCCGCGTGCCCACCACGCCGCAGCGGGCGAAGGCGGCACTGTGGAAGACGTACGTGCACCACGTCGAGCACGGGCGCCTCGACGGCGTGGACCTGCACGACCTCTCGGTGCGTTCGCCCGAGGTGCTCCGCAACGTGACGACGATCGCCGAGGAGCTTGTCGGCCTCGAGCGTATCGGGTTCGAGAACGACCTGCTCTTCGGCACGAGCCCCGTCGTGTACCGTGATGCCCGGCGCGTGCGTGCGCGCGACGCAGGACCTGCCATCCCCGACTCCGAGGAGTGATCCCATGGAAGCGCTCGAGGCCATCTTGGGCCGACGCAGCATCCGGAAGTACACCGCTGAGCCCGTGTCCGAGGCCGACATCGAGACGATCCTACGGGCCGCGATGGCTGCCCCTTCGGCGGGCAACCAGCAGCCGTGGCGCTTTGTGGCCACGACCGATCGCGAGCAGCTCGAGCGCATGGCCGAGACCACGCCGTACGGCACGATGCTCCGCGAGGCGCCGCTCGCCATCACGGTCTGCGCCGATACGCGCGAGCTCAAGCATGACGTGATGTGGCAGCAGGACTGCGGCGCGGCCACCGAAAACGCGCTCGTGGCCATCCACGCACTCGGACTCGGGGCCGTGTGGCTCGGCTTCTGGCCGAAGATGGAGCGCGTGGAGCCCCTGCGTGGCGTGCTCGGTCTTCCTGCGGGGATCGAGCCGTTTTGCGTGCTCGCGGTCGGGCACCCGGCCGAGACCAAGCCGCCCGCCGATCGCTTCGACGCCGCCCGGGTCCATCGGGACCGCTGGTGAGCCGTACTCCGCTGCTCGCCGCGCGCGACGTGTACGCGGTGCGCGAAGGCGACCACGGCCCCGTGGCGGTGCTCGACGGCGTGGACTTCGTGCTCGCCGGAGGAACGCTCGCCGAGGTCGTCGGCCCGTCGGGCTCCGGCAAGACGACGTTCCTGC
>JAXMLJ010000092.1:0-11303 GCA_034368805.1 Coriobacteriia bacterium | reverse complement strand
CGCCCGACGCCAGGATGACGCGCTTCGGGGTGCCGCGGAGCTCGACGACACGCCTCGCGATCCTTGCCGACGTATCGTAGCGGTTCTCCCCCGCGATCCTCGAGGTCCGGACGTAGGCGCCACTCGGGGCGCGAAGGGCCCTGATGCTGCGCTCGACATCGGCCGAGACCGCGTTCTCCCCGCCGAGGATGACCACGTTGGTGACACCCAGACGACGCAGCTCGTTGGCAAGGGCCGAATCCAGCGAACCGGCACGGGAAAGCAGCACGGGCGCCCGAAGCGCCTGGGCGAGCGGGACACCACACAGCACGTCGGGGAAGTCATGCGACGCGGCTACGACGGCAGTGGTCGCACCGAACGGGAAACCCTGAGCGGATATCTCGACTGCCGTGGCGATGCGGTCATCGCCGGCGAGTCTGTGGACCTTGGGCGTGAAGGCCTGCTGCTTGAAGCCCTCCTCGCCCCACAGGTAGACCTTGTGGATGAAGCTCGCGGCGTCGTTGTTCCACTCACTGAACACGATCCACGCACCATCGGCGTGGTTCCGCACGATCTGCGGGTTGTTGTAGCGAGCGTGCGCGCCCGGCGACTTGATGATGTCCCGGACCTTCGTCCACGAGACGCCGTCTTCCGAACGCCACCACGAGATGTCCCCGCCACGCCTGGCCGAGGTCGACTCGTCGAACGCCGTCGCCGGATCGTCGAGCCACTGGTCATCGGGAACGCCGCCCGTGGTCAGGAACGCCTCGATCGTACCGTCGGGCATGAACTCGAACGTGCCCGCGTCGAAGAAGTTGTCTGTGGTGGTGATCGCACGGTCGACCCACTCTGAGCCGTCCCAGCGGGCAAAGCACCATTCGTACTTGGCGGTGTCGTGGTTCCCGGCGAGGTAGAGCACACCCGGCACGCCATCTTGATCGCGACGAAGGACCACCTGGTTGGTGAAGACGGTCTCCTCCTCGGCACGAACGGCAGCCGTGACCTCAAGTGAGGCAAAGCCCCGGGGCCACATGACGGGCACGCCCGCCGCGCTCGTCCACGTCTCTTCAGCCGAGCGCTCGAGATAGTAGACACCCTTGCGTACCCGGAAGTCGGTCTCGCTGGCCACGAGGTCCCGGCGCACGGCGGCAAACGCGGTCCCACCCGATGCGTCATGGTCGACGTTCGCGTACCAGTAGCTGCCGGTCGTGGTCGGCTCGGCCGAGTTGTAGACGGACCCGTCGATCAGGATCTCCGGCTCGGTCCAACCAAAGACCGCCCCGGCCGTCGGCGTCGAGACGACCGACTCCCAGTCCCCCCTACTGGGCACAGCACCATCGCGCCGGTAGGACAGACGGATCGCGCCCTTCGCGTCGAGACTCGCTTGCGGATACGTCGCACTGATGGTCGTCTCCTCGGAGCCTACACGCACGGGGCCGAGGTCGACCCACGTCCCGATGTCGCCGGGCCGCTTGCTTCGGGCGTGGCTGAGCGCACCGAGGTGGCCGCCGTAGAACACCACGAGATGTCCCGCGGCGTCGATCACGAGTGACGGAGCGCCGTGCGTATTCTGGCCGAGCGTGTTCCCGCCCACACGTTGCGGCCCGATCCACCTGGCGGTCTTGTGGTCGTACGCCATGACGTAGGGGTCCATCAGGTACCCCTGATACGCGATGAACGTGCGCTCGGAGGCGTCATCGTAGACCGCCTGCGGCGCGATAGCCATCTCCTCGTAGGTCGCGGCACCTGAAGCGTCCTTCTCGAAGAAGTCGGCGTTCCAGGCGAACGCGCCCGGCGCCGAGCCGAGGACGAACACGACGACGTATGCGATCAGCGTGCGGAATCGACTCACAAACGACCTCCGGGCTATCGCTGTCCGAGACGGAGCAGCTCGTTGATAACGGATGCGCGGTTCTCGGTCCAGTAGCCCGCACTGGGCTGCTTGGCACGGATCTCGATGTCGTCCGGCTTCTCGACCCGGATGAGGTATCCGCGCGCGATGAGATCCTCGTCGACGGCCCCCATCTCGCCGGCGAAGACGGTGTAGGCGGGCGTGCCGAGAGCCGCCGCCTCACGGTTCATGGTCCCCCCGGCCGAGACGACAAGGTCAGCGGCACGGATGAGGGACGGACCGTCGACGACGCCCTCCGGGATCTGCGCGTTGGCCGGGAGCGAGCCCTCGAGCTCGGCCCGCTGCGAAGGCGTCCTCGGCAGCACGACTATCCGCACGCGCGGATCGGCGCCTAGCCGCGTGATGACCTCGGTGAAAAGGCGGTTCCCGAACAGGTGGTACGCGGACATCGTCGCCGGAGGACGGACCACGGCAAGCACGGCGTCGGCGGGTATGCCGAGAAGCGCCCTGCTGTCCTCGGCCAGCGGCATGTCCGGCGACAGGTACACGTGCTCCTTGAGTCCGGCGAAGTGGCCGACGCGTTCGGCGCGGGCGCCATGCGCGGTGATCGCGGAGAGCGGTATCGACTCCGGGACGAGGATCCGCGAGGCGAGGCGGGCATTGACCGCATAGGACAGGTCCGCGTGCTCGTAGTCGTGCACGACCAGGTGCGGCACCCGCAGCAGCCACGCGGCCACGGCAAGATCGTTCGAATTGTGACTGAACGCCACGTCAAAACGCCTGCGTGCCCCGAACGCAAGGAGCGCGAACGAACGGCTCACGAGGCCCCATGCCTTCTTGAAGCGGCTCTTCCCGCGGTGCCTGCCGATGAGATGGTGCTCGATGCCCTTGCTCTCGAGCAGACCGAGGGTCTGAGCGAAGTCACGCGCCGTGACCTCGACCTCGTGTCCCGCCCGCGTGAGATCGTCGATGATGGGCTCGAAGAACAGCACGTGCGGCGAGTTGGTGATATCGATCCAGATGCGCACCGGCTATCCGTCCGCCTCTCGCAAACCACGGCTGTCTGACGCCACCAGCCCGACGGGCCGATCGCCGCGCAATTATACCAGGCTGACGCGCTCGTCCGCCCGCCGCTTCAGCCCGCGCGCACAACCCTGCGAACCGCATCGAGGAAGGCCTCGGCTTGCGCCGTCGCCCCGTGTCCACGTGCTGCGGCCAGGCAGGCCTCGCGGTATGCGCCCCGGCCAGCCGAGAGCACACCGTCGATGGCGTCAGCAAGTGCCCGGCCATCGCCGGGTGGCACGAGAGCGCCGGTCCGCTCGTCGAGGATCTCCGGTACCCCGCCCACGGAGCTGGCCACGCACGGCGTGCCGCACGCCATCGCCTCGAGCAAGACGAGACCGAGACCCTCGTTGTGGCTCGGCAGCACGAACACGTCGGCGGCTGCCATCCACCGCGCTACATCGCATTGGGCGAGCCGGCCGGTGACCGTGACGCGCTCCTTGAGCTCCGGCGCCGATGACCACTCGGTCAACTCCTGCCGAAGCGGGCCATCCCCGACGATCACAAGGCGATCGGCTGCCTGCCGCTCGAGGAGCATCTCGAACGCCGCACGCAGCGTCTCGAGACCCTTGACCGCGACCAGGTTGCCGACGAACAGAAGCGTGCGCTCGTGCTCCGGGATCCCCAACGCTACGCGCGCGCCGGGATCGGGCACGAACACCGCTTCGTCGATGCCCATGTGGACCGTGGCGATCGGGACGTTCTCGGGAACGCCGACGTCGGCGCGCAGCGAGTCCGCGAGAGCGGCCGACACGGCGACGACCAGGTCCGCCTCGGCAAGCGCACGCCTCGCCGCCGCGGCGAAAGGATCGCGTCGCATGACCGAGCGAGCGTCCGTCCCGTGCACGACGAGCACGAGCGCGGCACCGGAACGCCGGGCCGCCTGATGCGCCATCCCCGCGGTCGGATACACGTAGTGCCCCACGACCGCATCGAAGGCGCCGGGACGTCCTGCAGCGCGCGAGCGACGCGCGAGGCGCCGGTACTTGGCGAGGCTGCGCACCACGCCGGTCCGCGGGTCGGTGTTGGCGACGACGGTCACCGGGACGCCGAGAGCGGTCAGAGCCGCCGCGTGGCGGGCGACGAACCCCCCGTAGACGGGGTTGGCCTCACTCGGCCACATATTGGAGATGAGGAGCAGACGGGGAAGATCGTGTCCTCCGGCGCTCACCGCGTGCCGCCGGACGTCCTGTCCCAGGTGGCGTAGTCCTTGCCGACGACCACGAGGATGTCGGTGGTGAAAGCATACATCCCGCGACTTTCGACAACGCGCGCCCTGGGGAGCGCCTCCGCGACCTGTACGGCCGCCGCACGCCCGGTCTTGTAGACGACGAGTGTCTCGTCGTAGACGAACTGGTTGGCGTTACCCACCTCGGTCACCGTATAGCCCGCCGCTTCCAGTATGTCGGCCGTCTCGGTGGCACACCCGTCGATGCCGGCGCCGTTGCGGACCGAAAGCGACACCGATCCCGGACTGACGGCTCCGCCACCCGGCGTCGCGGTGTCCTCGAACGAACGGCCGTTCATCATCGCGTCGATCAGGAACGCCTTGTTCTCCTCATCGGTCCACACGTACGGGGAACGCCACTCGCCGAGGAGCGTCGCCGTCTCCATTCTGTCGCTACCCACGCCGCGCAACGCGTTGCCGAGATCGATCAGGTCGCCGACACGCATGTCGGTCGAGGTGTACTGGGCGAGTTCTCGCACCATCGACGGGATCTTGAGCACGTTGCCCGCCTTGGTGGCCTGGTCGGCGAGCGCCTTGAAGAACGTCTGCTGGTGCTTCATGCGCGTGAAGTCGGCGTCGGGGAAGTCCCGGCTCCTGACATAGGTGAGCGCATGCTCGCCGTCGAGCAACTGGTAGCCGGGGTCGATGCGCTTTGCGCGAAGGCCGGGGCTGTGGCTCGCCGCCTTGGGGTCGTCGATCTTGACGTCGACATCGATCCATACGCCGCCCATGGCGTCGACCACGTTCTGGAATCCGATCCAGTCCACGGCCATGTAGTGGTGGATCGGGATGTCGAGCAGGTCGCTCACGGTATCGACCATCAGCGACGGTCCGCCATAGAACAGGGCACCGTTGATCTTGCCCGTGCCGTGGCCTCGGATCTCGGCGCGCGTGTCGCGCGGGATCGAGACGAGCCAGACCTTGCCCGACGCGACATCGACCCGCGCCACGATGATCGTATCGGCCCGCGCATCGTCATCGCTCGGACGTGCGTCACTCCCGAGCAACAGCACGTTGAAGGGCTCGTGCTTGACCCGCTCGTCGAGCGCCTCGGTGAGGCTGTCGTCGATACCGGGCTGCTGGTTCATCGTCCTGCCTGCCGAGTTGAGCATGGAGTACGCCCACACTCCCACAGCCGTCACCGCAGCGACCAGTACGAGCGCGACGCCGATCGTGATGCGCTTGATCATGCGCCGACGCCGCTCGTGATGCACGCGCATCCGAGGCGAACTCTCAACGACGCCGGTCGGCCGTCGCGCGCCTTGCGCGGGCGGATCGAGTCGCCTGCGGGCGGCCCTGCGTCGGCTACCTCTTGTAGAACGTGCCACGAAGTCCCTTTCTGTCGACCGTCAGCGGGCGGCCTTCAAACCACACCCGAATCGGCATGCGGCGCCTGCGCCGCCTCGGAGTGACTGCAAGGACCGCGCCGGGTCAGTTGCAGCGAGCACGGCGCTAGAGCCGTACGACCGATCCGCTCTCGTACGCCGCAAGCGCATTGCGTGTATCGAACACGAGGTTCGCGTTGTTGACGATGAGGTCATAGTCGACCGACGTGTGCGCGGTCACGATCAGCACGACGTCGGCGGCGGCGATCGTCTCGGCGGTCAGCCCGACCCTGCCGACCTCAGCACCACTCACGACGAACCGGTCGACGTACGGATCGTGGTAGACGAGGTCCGCATCCTTGTCGAGAAGCAGCTCGGCGATCTTGATGGCGGGCGACTCACGCATGTCGTCGATGTCGGCTTTGTACGCCACGCCGAGCATGAGCACGCGAGACCCGGCGAGCGGCTTGCGTTGCCCGTTCATGGCGTCCATGAGCCGTGTGATCACGTAGTAGGGCATGTTCTCGTTGATGCGACCCGAAAGGTCGATGAACTCGGTACGGAAATCGAACTCGCGCGCCTTCCACGAGAGGTAGAACGGGTCGATCGGGATGCAGTGCCCGCCGAGACCCGGACCGGGGTAGAACGGCATGAAGCCGAACGGCTTGGTCTTGGCGGCCTCGATGACCTCCCACAGGTTGATGTCCATGCGCTCGCACAGCATGAGCAGTTCGTTCATGAGCGCGATGTTGACGCCGCGGAAGGTGTTCTCGAGCAGCTTGCTCATCTCGGCCACGCGCGTGGTGGAGACCGGCACGATGGTGTCGATGTAGCGCGCGTAAAGGGCGACGGCGTGCTCAGTACACTGCGGCGTCACGCCGCCGACGACCTTGGGCGTGTTGCGCGTCTGGAAGACAGGGTTGCCGGGATCCACGCGCTCGGGCGAGAACGCGAGGAAGAGATCCGCCCCCACCTTGAGACCGCCGGACTCCAGGATCGGCTGGATGATCTCCTCGGTCGTGCCGGGATAGGTGGTCGACTCGAGCGTGATCAGCATCTCCGGGTGCAAGTGCGGCGCGATCGCTCGCGTGGCGTCCTCCATGTAGGAGGTGTCCGGCTCCTTGGTCTCGTTGAGCGGTGTGGGCACGCAGATCGCGACGGCGTCCGCCTCGGCCACGCGGGAGAAGTCCGTGGTCGCCTCGATCAGGCCTCGCGCCACCAGAGGCGCCAGCTCGTCGGTCGGTACGTCGGGAATGTAGCTCGTGCCGCTGTTGAGCAGCTCGACCTTCTCGGCCAACACATCGATACCAACGACCCGGTGCCCGGCCTTGGCCATCTCGACAGCAAGGGGCAGCCCCACGTAGCCAAGGCCCACGACGGCCAGGACCGCTTCCCCGCTCTCGATGCGCTCTCTCAGTCCCATCTCGCTTCTCTCTCTCGGGCAGTACCAGCCGGCACGCCCCACGACAGTGACCCGTACAGTCTACAGAACAACCCGCCACGTCGCCGTAGTGACGCTGTCGGCTCGGGCCTACCCGATGGCGAACATCAGCGTGCCGGAGCACGCCAGCGCACCGTCGACGAACGCCCTTGCCTCGCCGAAGCCGATCGAAGCCCGGGCCTTGGTGATGGTGATCTCCATCATCAGCGTGTCGCCGGGGACGACCTGGCGCTTGAAACGCACCTTGTCGATGCCCGCGAACAGCGCGAGCTTGCCCTGGTTCTCGGGCAGCGAGAGCAAGGCGACCGCCCCGAGCTGCGCCATGGCCTCGACGATGAGCACCCCGGGCATCACCGGGTGGGCGGGGAAGTGACCCGGGACCCAGAACGCGTCCGGCCGGACGTCGAGCTGGCCGGTCGCGCGCACGCCGGGCTCGAGCTCACTCACACGGTCGACGAGCAGGAACGGATCCCGATGCGGTATCACGCCCATGATCGCTTCGCGGTCGAGCATGCCACTCACCCCTTTTCCTCGACGGTCTGGACATCGGCGCCGAGAGACCGGAGTTTGTCCGTGAAGCCCTCGTAGCCTCGCATGATGTGCTGGACGTCACCGACGCGCGTCTCGCCCTCGGCCGCCAGACCCGCGAGCACCAGCGCGGCTCCTCCCCGAAGATCCGGGGAGCGTACCGGCGCGCCTTCAAGCCTCGGCACGCCGCGCACGAGTGCGCGATGGCCCTCGATGTCGATGTCCGCGCCCATGCGCTTGAGCTCGTCGGCGAACATGAAGCGGTTCTCGAAGACATTCTCGGTGATCACGCAACTGCCCTCGGCTATGGCCATCATCGCCATGAACTGGGCCTGCATGTCGGTCGGGAAACCCGGGAACGGCAGGGTTGCGACGTCGATCGCGGCAAGCGGACCCCGGCGGCGCACCGTCGCGCCGTCCGGGTGCAGGTCGAACTCGCAGCCGGCGAGCGTCATCTTAGTGAGCACCATCTCGAGGTGAGCCGGATCGAAGCCGGTGACGGTGACGTCACCGCCCGTGATGGCGCCGGCGACCAGGAACGTCCCTGCCTCGATGCGGTCGCCGACCGTCGTGTGCTCCGCGGGGGCGAGCGCGCCGACGCCGGTGACCTCGAGGGTCGAAGAGCCGCGCCCCTCGATCCGGGCACCCATCGCGACGAGCATGTCGACGAGGTCGCCGATCTCCGGCTCGCGCGCCGCGTTGTCCACCGTGGTGACGCCGTCGGCGAGCACGGCGGCCATGAGCAGGTTCTCCGTGGCACCGACACTCGGGAAGTCGAGGATCACATCGGCACCCGTCAGGCCGTCCGGTGCGCTGGCTTCGATGAAGCCGTGCTCGAAGACCACCTCGACGCCGAGGCGCTCGAGCCCTCGGACGTGCATGTCGATCTTGCGCGAACCGATATTGCAGCCGCCGGGCAGCGCAACACGCGCGCGGCCGAAGCGGGCGATGAGCGGACCGAGGACGATGATCGAAGCGCGCATCTGAGCAACGAGCTCGTACGGCGCCTCGAGCGAGGTGACCTCCGATGCGTCGATCGTCAGGGAACCCCCGGTGCGCTCGACGTCAACACCGAGATGGCGCAGCACCTCGGCCATGACCGAGACGTCGCTGATGTCGGGCACGTTGTGCAGCACGCTTCGCCCGGGCGCGAGCAGCGCGGCCGCCATGAGCTTGAGCGCCGAGTTCTTGGCGCCGCTCGCGCGGACCGTGCCGCCGAGTGGGCGGCCACCTGTGACGAGGATGGAGGACATGCGGAGATAGTTCCCTTCGCAGACCGGACCCGACAAGGGTAGCCGAGGCGCCGTCACGAGAGCAACGAAACCGCGAGCCGTGACCGAACCGTCACCGGGCCGCGGGAGCGACACCGGGCGACCGGCCTTGTCGGCCAGCCGCCCGGCGGTCTGAAACGGTAGGATGGACTGCTACGAGCGGCGCTCGGCGACCTGGAGCTGGATCTCGCACCACTTGAGATCGGCCTCGCACTCGTCGATCCCCTCGCGCTCCGCGAGCGGCTTGTCCTTCATCTCGGCCATGCGCTGCTCGGCGAACTCCTTTGCTGTGTGCGCGCGCTCCACGTCGACGCGTGAGGAGTGCTCGGCCGCATCGGCCAGCACGATCACCTTGTCCTCATGGACCTGGAGGTAGCCGCCCGAGATCGCGAACCACTCCACGTCCTTGTTGTCGTTGTAGCGCACGCGAAGCTCCCCCGCACGAAGCACGGTGACCAGCGGGGCGTGGAGCGGCAGGATGCCGATCTCGCCGTCGAGCGTCGGGGCGATCACCATCTCCACCTCGTTGGTGTAGACGATGCGCTCCGGCGTGACTATCTCGCACAGGAGGGTACGGGCCATGGTTACGCCGTCGCCTTCATCTTCTCGGCAGCCTCAAGCGCCTCTTCGATCCCGCCGACATAGCGGAAGGCGCCCTCGGGGACGTCATCGTGCTTGCCTTCGACGATCTCGGCAAAGCCGCGGATCGTGTCCTCGAGCTTGACGTACTTGCCCGCCATACCCGTGAACTGCTCGGCTACGAAGAACGGCTGGGAGAGGAACTGCTGGATCTTGCGGGCACGGGCCACCGCGAGCTTGTCCTCCTCGGACAGCTCGTCCATGCCGAGGATCGCGATGATGTCCTGGAGGTCCTTGTAGCGCTGGAGGACCTGCTGCACGGCACGCGCCACGCGGTAGTGCTCCTCGCCGACGACATCGGGCGACAGCGCGCGCGAGGTGCTCGCGAGCGGGTCGACCGCCGGGTAGATGCCGAGCTCCGCGATACCGCGCGACAGAACGGTGGTGGCATCAAGGTGCGTGAAGGCCGTGGCCGGCGCCGGGTCGGTGAGGTCGTCGGCGGGGACGTAGATGGCCTGGACCGACGTGATCGAGCCGGTCTTGGTGGACGTGATGCGCTCCTGCAGCTCGCCCATCTCGGTGGCCAGCGTGGGCTGGTAACCGACAGCCGACGGCATACGGCCGAGAAGCGCCGATACCTCGGAGCCCGCCTGCGTGAAGCGGAAGATGTTGTCGATGAACAGGAGCACGTCCTGGCCCTGGTCGCGGAAGTACTCGGCGGCGGTCAGGCCGGCAAGGCCCACGCGGAGGCGCGCTCCGGGAGGCTCGTTCATCTGACCGTACACGAGCACCGTCTTCTCGATGACGCCGGATTCGGACATCTCGAGGTACAGGTCGGTGCCCTCACGGGTCCGCTCGCCGACGCCGGTGAACACCGAGGTGCCACCGTGCTGCATGGCGAGGTTGTTGATGAGCTCCATGATGATGACCGTCTTGCCAACGCCGGCGCCACCGAACAGTCCGGTCTTGCCGCCGCGGATGTACGGCTCGAGCAGGTCGACGACTTTGATGCCCGTCTCGAAGATCTCGGTCTTGGGCTCGAGGTCCTTGTACGCCGGGGCCTCGCGGTGGATCGGGTAGTGCGCCTCGACCTCCGGCATGGGCTTGCCGTCGACAGGCTCACCCATCACGTTCCAGATGCGGCCGAGGGTCGACGGACCCACGGGCATCTGGATCGGGGCGCCGGTGTCGACCGCGTCCATACCGCGGGTGATACCGTCGGTGGAAGACATGGCGACGGCGCGCACGAGGTTGCCGGGGAGGTGCTGCTGGATCTCGGCTACCAGATGGACCGTGCCGATCGGGGTCTCGCCGTCGACGGTGAGCGCGGTGTGGATCGCCGGGATCGCGTCGGGCGCGAACTCCACGTCGATGACCGGGCCGACGACGCGAACGATGCGTCCGACATTCATGGGCGACTTCTCCTTGGTCTCTGCCACGGGACTACGCCTCCTCTAGCGCTGCGGCGCCACCGACGATCTCGGCGATCTCGGTGGTGATGGCTGCCTGCCGGGCGCGGTTGTAGCTGCGTGTCAGGGTGGTGATCATCTCGCTCGCGTTGTCCGACGCGGACTTCATGGCGGTGCGGCGCGCTCCGTGCTCGGACGCGGCCGACTCCATGAGCGCGCGGTACACGAGCGTCTCGACGTACGTGGGGAGCAGGTGCTCGAGGACCTCGGCAGCCGTGGGCTCGAAGAGGTACTCGGCTCGAAGGCTGTTCTCGTCCTCGTCCGACTCCATGACCCGGCGTTCTACGGGCAGGAGCTGGTAGGTCTCGGCCTTCTGCTCGGCCACGTTCTTGAAGCGGTTGAACACGATGTAGGCGGCATCGATCTCGCCGGCGGTGTACCTGCCGATGATGCTGGCCGCGATGGACCGCGCGTCGGCGAACGTCGGCTTGTCCGAGATGTCCCGGTACGCTGCCACCGGCTCGATGCCCCGGTACCGCAGGTAGCCGATCGCCTTCTTGCCGACCGCGATGATGTCGGAGGACACACCCTCGGCGGACCTCGCGTCGCACATTCGGATCGACTCCCCT
>JAXMLJ010000091.1:0-6756 GCA_034368805.1 Coriobacteriia bacterium | reverse complement strand
GCGGGCGCGAACCGGTAGGCCGCGTAGCCCCCGGCGAAGCCGGCGATCGTGCCTGCGAGTACGGCAACGACCACTACCGCCATGACCAGCAGAAGTGAGCGGGTACGGCTCGGGCTTGCGGCAGACTCCACGACCGGCGCTGGCGTCGGCTCGACCGGGGCGGGGAAGGTTGCCTCGGCCGGGGCGGGGAAGGTTGCCTCGGCCGGGGTGTTGGTCTGATGAACGGGGTCGGACCCCGGTGCTCCAGTGTTCTCCATCGCAGGCATCCTTTCCGTGCGGACTCTTCCGCAGCGCTCACATAGTACGATGCCGAGGCGGGCAACGGGCGCCTGCCGAGGCGAATCCACGAAAGCTCCACAGCTCGGCGGCGGGCGTTGTCGCGCTCCCAAGGCTCGACTAGACTGACGCGGAGGACATTCCCGGGAAGAGGGCGCGCGTGTCAGATCACCACGATATCGCCGAAGAGCTGAACCCGTCGGCGATCGATGAGCCCGCAAGCGAGGTCGCCGGGGGGCTTACCGATGAGGCCGTGGTCGAGCCCGTGCTCGATGAGGCGGAGGCACCCAAAGTCGAACCCGAGCCGGGCGTTTCCGATGACGAGCCTTCGGACGGGACCGCAGCCGACGCGGTTCTCGTGGAAGCCGTGGACGGCGGTCTCACCTGGGTACCGTATGCGGTCTACCTGGGTGCCTGGATCGCCCTCTCGGGCCTGTCGGCGTACCTTCTCGACTCCGCCACGCCCGAGCAGCCGGCACGGTGGCTGCCGGTCTACGCGCCGCTCGTGTTCGCCGGCCTCGCGCTCGCCGTACTCGGCCCGCTGCTCTCACTGGCTGTCTGGCTCGTGGCGCGTTCGCGACGTTCGGCGGACCGGCGTCGGGGTCTGCTGGCTTCCGCGCTCACGCGTGGCGCACTCGCTGCGTTCTTCGGAGCGATGGTGTGGATAGTGACGCTGTACATGCTCGAGGTACTCACCGGGAGCGGGGTATGGTGATGCCTGCTGCAGGTCGCGCCGGCAGTCTCTCGCTGGCTGTTCTCGCAGGCGGTACCTCGGCCGAGCGAGAAGTCTCGCTGAACACGGGTGCGCAGGTGGTCTCCGCGCTTGAAAATCGCGGTCACGCGGTCACGCAGATCGACAGTGCCGAGGACGGCTTCATCGAGCAGCTGCGCACCGGTGGATTTGACGCCGTGTTCGTCTGCCTGCACGGCAGGTTCGGGGAGGACGGCACGATCCAGGGACTTCTCGAGCTGCTTGGCCTGCCGTACGTCGGGTCGGGTGTGCTTGCGAGTGCGCTTGCCATGGACAAGGTCATGTCCAAACACATCTTCCTTGCCGAGGGCCTGCAGACTCCGGCGTTCGCTGTCCTGAGGGCCGACTCGCCGGTCGACTACGCTACGATCACCGGCTCGCTCGGCGAAAAGCTCGTGGTCAAGCCGGTGAGCGAGGGCTCGTCGGTGGGAATGTCCATCGTCCACGAGCCCGGCGAGCTGCCGGCGGCCGTGGCACGTGCTCTCGAGCACGACGACACGGTTCTCGTGGAGTCGTTTGTTGCGGGGGCCGAGGTGACTGTCGGAGTGATCGGGAATCGCGAGTTGATGGCGCTGCCCACACTCGAGGTGGTTCCGGAGCACGAGTTCTACGACTACGAGTCTAAGTACGTTCCCGGAATGAGCAGTCACATCATCCCGGCGCGCATCAGCGAGAACGCGCGTGCCGAATGCCAGGCTGTCGCGGTCGCCGCCCACCGGGCCCTTGACTGCAGGGGCATGTCGCGCACCGACATGATCGTCACGGCTGCGGGTGAGGTCTTCGTTCTCGAGTTGAATACGATCCCGGGCATGACGCGCACCAGTCTGCTCCCGGATGCGGCGCGCGCGGCAGGAATCGAATTCCCGGAGCTGTGTGACCGGCTCGTGGGGCTTGCGCTCGACCTCTAGCCGGACGTCGCCTGATGTTCGAGTGGCAGGTCCATCACGAACAGTGCGCCGGGTCGGCCGTGCTCCTCGACCGTCACCGAGCCCCCGTGTGCTTCGGCCACGATACGCACGATATACAGGCCCAGGCCCAGACCGGGCAGACCGTCCGCCGCCGGTCCACGCACGCCCCGGTCGAACACATGCTCCACGAGCGCGGGTTCCACACCCGGTCCCTTGTCTTTCACGGAGACGCACGCACGCTCGCCCCGCCGGAACACGCGCACGTCGATGGCGCCGTACGATCCCCCATGCTTGATTGCGTTGCCGACGAGATTCGTGACCGCCTGTTCCAGTCGGGCAGCGTCACCGAGTACGGTCACGTCATGGTCAACGTACACCCGCAACTCCTGCTCGGTACTAAGCCGCATCGAGGTGACGAGCGTATCCACCAGCTCGCCGAGATCGATCGTGCGCATCACTGTTGGCGCGAAGGCGCGCTCGGCGCGCGTCGCGTTCAGCAGATCCTCAAGGAGGCCCTCCATGCGCCGGGCCGCGCGCTGCGCTCCGGCGATAGCCTCGTGCTCGCCAGCCGCGGGGAACTGCCGGTCGAGGATGTCCAGGTATCCGCGTACGACCGTCAGCGGACTGCGGAGGTCGTGGGAGACGAGCGACAGGATCTCTTGACGGAGGGCCTCGAGCCGACGCTCCTCAGTGACGTTGCGTGCCGAGATGACGTAGTCGCGACCGAGCCTGTCGATCGTGGCGACGCTGATCTCCACCCACCGGTCGGGCTGGTCGGGCATTTCGCAGCGCGCGACCACCGGCGCCGCCGCCGCCATCGTGCCGACGCCGCTTAGGTCAATGGCCTGTCCCTGCTCGTCGGTGAGGGTGACTCCTGAGAAGATGCCGCTCGGATCTGCTCTGACCAGATCGCCCAGGTGTAAGCCGAAGAAGTGGGCCGCCGCAGGGTTGGCGATCTCCACGACGCCCTCACGGACGAGGATCTTGACCTCGGGAGACTCCTCGACGACCAACCTGAAGGCGCGCTCGGCAGCCAGCGCCTGTTCCCCGGCGTCGATCAGCTCCGCCTGGTTGACCCGCAGCTGGGTCATGAGATCGACGATGACCTGCCCGAGTTCCTTGAAGTCGTCGGGCAGTCCGGGATCCAAGACGAGCTCATCACTGACCGGGAGGCCCTGTAGCGCGTAGTAGCCCTGGTCTCGCATGTACGCGACGAACCGTGCGAGGGGTACCCCGATGCTCCGGGAGAGCACCGCGCCGAGCACCAGCCCCGCGGCG
The DNA here is from genome assembly GCA_034368805.1 of Coriobacteriia bacterium. Lineage (GTDB taxonomy): Bacteria > Actinomycetota > Coriobacteriia > Anaerosomatales > Anaerosomataceae > UBA2272. The sequence continues at coordinate 3,543 of JAXMLJ010000091.1, read as the reverse complement.
GCCGTGCTGAGGCCAAGGGCGATGGGCACCACGACCACGACCCACGCGCGGCCCTCACCGAGCCACGGATCCGGCTGAGAGATCTCGACGACGAGCGCCTTCTTGCCATCTATGCCGCTCAGGGTGCCGCGGGTCACCATGCGGCCGCCTCTGAGGTCAGCGACCGCTGCCGAGTAGCCTCGCGGTGCGCTTAGCTCGGTCCACCCGCTGGCCGAGAGGAGCGGCTTCGGTTCGGCAGAGTTGGTCTCGGTTTCGAGGACTGTCGCAGGGAGGTCGGCGGGGTCGACCGGCCTGGCGATAGCGAGGATCCCTACGGGGTCTCCTTCGGGGCTGCCGATAATCCGCCGGACGGCCACGATCGCGGGGCCGGACGGCATGAGCAGTAGACCCGCCGCATCGCCGTGCTCTGCTACGGAGAGAAGCTGCTCGATATCCGCGGCGTTGCCGCGCTCGTGGAGAACGACACCGTCGGAACGTTGCCAGACGATGCCGGTCGCACCCGCACGCTCCGGGAGCCATGGGTCTAGTTCGTCTGCGGCGAAGGACGGATCCGGTGCGACGGTGCGATCGTAGAACTCCTGCCACTCGGTGAAGCCCATGAGGTGGGAGTCCAGCTCTCTGGCCTTGAGCTCGAGCACGAACTCCACCTCGGAGAGATGGTTCAGTTGGTCGCTTCTGGTCATCGCCCGGACGTGGTAGGCGAAGGCGATGCTGACGGCAGTCCCGAACAGTGCGAAGACGACGATCGCAGTCACGACCGTGGTGAGTGTCAGCCTGGTCGAGAGGCGTGGGGGCAGGACGCGCCACCTGCGGGCCGTGCGATCGCGGCGGTCAGGCATCAAGGTCGCCGTCCCCGTCAGGGGCAGGTGATCCGTAGGGCGTGCACGCCGTACGGCCGAGCGAGCGTCCTGTGGGAGTTGCCGCCAGGCCTCCCAGAGCGGTCTCGCGCAAGCTTGGAGGCAGACTGCGGCCGACCTGGCCCATGGCGACTATGACTTCGTCCAGTGGTATCGGGAAGCGGACGCCAGCAAGAGCCATCTCGATCGCCGCGAACGCCACGGCCGTTCCGGTGGCGTTGCGCATGACGCAGGGCAGCTCGACGAGACCGCCGACCGGGTCACACACCAGGCCCATCTGTCCCTGAAGCGCGAGCGAGGCGGCGTGCCCGCAGGTCTCCGGGTCCGCTCCCATCATCTCGGCTGCTGCTGCGGCCGACATCGCTGACGCGGCGCCGATCTCGGCCTGGCAGCCGCCGGCTGCTCCTGAGAGCGTGGCCCGGGCGGCGATGACCGCGCCGACAGCGCCTGCCGCGAACAGCGCGCTGATGATGTCTGCCCTGGACGACCCACGGAGTCGTCCGATCGCCAGAAGCACCGCGGGAACGACTCCGGAGGCTCCGGCCGTAGGGGCGGCGACGATCCGGCCCATGCGGGCATTGGTCTCGCCGACGGCGATCGCGGAGGCCAGCGCGTCCCTGAACCCGGGGCCGAGCACCGAGGGGCCGGCCATCACGCGCGCGGCGTCACCGCCGGTGAGGCCCGATCGTGATCGCTCGGCACCCGCAAGGCCGACGGCGATCGCGGAGGCCATAACGTCGAGCTCCCGGCCCATTCGGGCGTTGAGCGCATCGGGCGACAGCCCGCTGTCTTCAACCTCGCGCGCAAGGGCTGCCGCGCCGAGGGATCCGCGCGCGCGTGCCGCCTCGGCCAGTCCCGCATAGGTCGCGTACGCCATGATGCCTCCGATTGCTGACGTGACTGATTGTAGCCGAGGGGAGTGACACGCGTCCCGACCGTGCGCCGATGTCCGGAACATCGAAACGGCCGAGGGTGTTGACGCTGGTCCCAAACGTGATTAGTATGCGTAGTGCATCAGAGTTAGCACCTACTAACACACCACCTGCAAGGAGTTGCCATGCGCGGACGCAACGGACACGGACGAGGCTTCGGCGGACGGTGGGGCGAAGACCCCGGTACGTTGGCTGTGCTACGGGCGGGAGACGAGGCGGTCATCGCCGGCATCCACGACGACAGTGCCCGGGCGCAGGCCGTGCGCTTTGGGATGGGTGTCGGTGCCACTGTCCACTGCGTCACCACGCTGCCCGGTGGGCCCGTCGTGTTGCGGTCGGGCCGACAGGAGATCGCCGTCGGCCGGGGTCTGGCGCGCCGCATAAGGATCGAGACGGCCGATGAGCGCCGCTAGATGCCACGGCGCACCGGGTCGGTCGCTTCCACGCGAGGGCGGTCGCCGTCCGAGCCTCGTTCTGGCGGGTAATCCCAACGTCGGGAAGTCCGTGTTCTTCGGCGCGCTGACAGGCACGTACGTCGACGTGAGCAACTTCCCCGGGACGACCGTGGAGATCACTCGCGGGCGCCACGCCGACTACGACATCGTGGATACGCCGGGCGTCTACGGCGTCGGCTCGTTCAACGATGAGGAGGCCGTGGCGCGCGATGTCATCCTGAGCGCCGACGTGGTCGTCAACATCGTTGACGCGGTACATCCCGAGCGGGACCTGTTCCTGACGCTTCAGCTCATCGATCTCGGCCTGCCGATGGTCGTTGCGCTCAACATGGTCGATGAGGCGCGGCGTCAGGGTGTGGTCATCGACCGCGACCTGCTCGAGGACCTGCTCGGCGTGCCCGTGATCGAGACCGTCGCCGTTGAGGGGCGTGGGCTGGACGAGCTCATCGCGCGAGTGGCCGAGGCCCGTCCGGGGCACGCGGACCATACGCTCGAGGCGGATATCGTGGAGATGGCTGTCCGTACCGGTTCGCGCGCCGAGGCACTGCTGGTCCTTGAGGGTGACGAGCAGGTCGCGGCCCGCCATGACCTTGAGCCGGCGGACGCACGTGACGCCATCTACACCCGACGCCGCATACGGGTCGACGATGTCGTCGGTCACGTACTCACCACCACCGACGAGGGCGTCACGTTCGCAACGCGCCTCTCGCGGTTCATGCTTCGTCCGGCGACAGGTCTTCCTCTCCTGGCGGTGCTGCTCGCCGCCGTCTATCAGGTCCTTGGCGTGTGGGTCGCCGGTGACATCGTGGGCCTGACTGAGGAGACGCTCATGCAGGGCGTCTGGGAGCCGTTCGTTCGAGGGCTGGTCGAGCGCGTCTTCGCCGACGGAACCGTGGTGCACACGCTGCTCGCAGGTGAGTTCGGCGTGCTCACGATGACCGCTACGTATCTTGTCGGCGTGATCTTCCCGCTCGTCGCGGGTTTCTACCTGCTGATGGCGCTACTCGAGGACTCAGGCTACCTGCCGCGCATCGCGGCGCTGGCCGACCGCGCGCTCACAGGCCTGGGACTCAACGGGCGAGCCATCATACCGCTCATCCTCGGTCTCGGGTGCGTCACGATGGGTACCCTCACCACGCGGATCCTCGGCTCGAAGCGTGAGCGCTTCATCGCCACGGCGCTGATGGCGATCGCGGTTCCGTGCTCTGCACAGATCGCGGTGATCGCGGCGCTGATGGCGCGAGTAGGCGGTGTCTACGCCGCGGTGTACTTCGCAGTGCTGATCGCGATCTTCGTGGC
>JAXMLJ010000090.1:0-3419 GCA_034368805.1 Coriobacteriia bacterium | reverse complement strand
GAGATGCGTGACGCGTCACTCGGCATCGTGACCTCAGGCGTCGCCTACCAGTACGTTCGCGAGGCACTCCCTGATGCCTCGGTCCTGAAGATCGGACTCGTCAACCCGCTGTCGGACCGTCTCCTCCTCGACTTCAGGTCGAGAGTCGAGCGTATCGCAGTCGTGGAGGAGCTGGACCCCTACCTGACCCTCAGGCTGAAGGCGCAGGGCGTCGACCTCGTAGACACCGGGCTGCCGACGATGGGCGAGCTTTCGCCGATGGCCATCGCGGTCGCGTTTGGCGGTGAGGTTCCCGAGACGCGCGAGCCGATCCCCGATCTGCCTCCACGACCGCCGCTGCTGTGTCCGGGCTGTCCACATCGGGGGATCTTCCATGGCCTGGCAAAGATGCGCGCCATCGTCATCGGCGATATCGGGTGCTACACGCTTGCCGCCCTGCCGCCGCTCAAGGCGATGGACAGCTGCGTGTGTATGGGCGCGAGCATCGGCATGGCCCGGGGGATGGAGCTCGCCGGCTCGGCCGACCGTCCTGTCGTCGCCGTGATCGGCGATTCGACCTTCGCGCACTCGGGCATCACGGGTCTTCTGCACATGGCGTACACGGGGAGCTCGGCCACGGTGGTCGTGCTCGACAACCGCACAACAGCCATGACCGGGCATCAGGGCAATCCCGTGAGTGGCGTCGCCCTGGGCGGGGATCCGGCCCCGGCCGTGGACCTCGAGGCGCTCTGCGGCGCCCTTGGTGCCGCATCGGTGCGCGTCGTGGACCCGCACGACCTCGACGCTACGCTGACCGTGCTCAAGCACGAGGTAGCCGAGGATCACCTGAGCGTCATCATAGCGAAGGCGCCGTGCGCGCTGATCGTGAAGGAACACAAGGATCCCTACGCAGTCGACGAGGAGTCGTGCACCAAGTGCGGCGCCTGCGTGCGGCTGGGCTGCCCGGCCATCTCGTATGACGAGAGCGGGCGGGCGGTCATCGACACCACCCTGTGTGTCGGCTGCGCGCAGTGCGTGCAGGTCTGCAGGTTCGATGCGATCGTGCAGGTCGGTCCGTCGTGCGACATCGGAGGTGTCTGATGGGCGCGACGACGGTCGTTCTCGCCGGCGTCGGCGGTCAGGGCACCATCCTCGCCGGTGACGTGCTCGCCAAAGTGGCGGTAGCCGAGGGACACGAGGTCAAGCTCTCGGAGGTCCACGGCATGGCGCAACGGGGTGGCTCCGTGGATACCGTCGTGCGCTTCGGCGAGGAGGTCTTCTCTCCGGTGATCGACAGGGGGATGGCGGATCACCTCATCGCGTTCGAGATCATCGAAGGAGCGCGCACGCTGCCGTACCTGCGCCCCGGTGGCCGTCTCGTGGTCAACCGGCGCATGGTGGCGCCGCTGCCCGTGCTCATCGGCGATCTGCCCGCTCCGGAAGACCTGGAGCAGGCGCTGATCGCCGGGGGCGCAGTGTTGCTCGATGCCGAGGCGCTCGCGTGCGAGGCGGGGAGTCCGCGCTCGGCCAACGTCGTGTTGCTCGGCGCTGCCTCATACGGGCTGCCGTTCGCCGAGGCCACGTGGACATCGGTTATAGAGGATCGTGTGCCGCCGAAGACGGTGGAGGCCAACCTGCGGGCGTTCGCGCTCGGCAGGCGCGCCTGCGCGGAAGGAGTCTGTGAGTTATGAGCGCTCGTGCGGTCGTCCGGCAACTGTCGGTGTTCATCGCCAACGAATCGGGGAGGGTGAGCGAGGTCACCGGGCTGCTCGGCGATCACGGGATCAATATCCGCGGGTTCTCGGTCTCGGACACGGCCGAGTACGGCATCCTGCGGCTCGTGGTCGACAGGCCCGAGGATGCGTTTACGGTGTTGCGGGACGCGGGCTTCACCGTGCGAGAGGATGACGTCATCTGCATCGATCTGCCGGATCGCCCCGGCGGCCTTGCGAGCGTGCTCAAGGTCGTCTCGGAGGCCGGCGTCAACATAGAGTACGTCTACTCGCTGGTCTCGACATTCGTCGTGATCAACGTTGCGGACGTGGATCGCGCGCTACACCTGCTGGGCGACCGGCCGGTGAAGCTGATGTCCCAGGAGGACATCACCGCGGTTCATCTGTAGGGTAGGGGCCCGTTATCGCATCGCTGGGGGGCGGAGCGGGCGCATGACAACGGAGAGGGTGAGGGACATGCACAAGCGGATGTGGGTCATGCTGGTGCTGGCGCTCGTTCTCGCGCTCGTCAGTGCGCCTTTGGGAGGCTGCACGGCAACGAGCGACGGGGACGAACCGACAGCGGATGCGGGAGACGAACCGAAGGAGCCGTACGTCGTCGGCGCGGTACTGTCGCTTACCGGGGCGCAGTCCGGCCTCGGCGGGCCCGAGAAGAACGCGATCGACATGGAGGTCGCGCGCATCAACGAGGAGGGCGGCATCAACGGTCATCCCCTCGAGGTGATCATCGAAGATGACGCGAGCGACGTGGACCAGGCGATCGCGCGGACCACGAAGCTCATCGAGCAGGACGGTGTCGTGGCCATCATAGGCTCGACCGGTACCGGCCAGAGCATGGCGATGCGTGACGTCATCGACGCGGCGGGCATTCCGCAGGTGTCGCTGGCAGGCAGCCTTGTCATCACGAAGGACTTCGACCCGCTCGTCTTCCAGACGCCGTGGTCCAATGCCCTCGTGGTGGACACGACCCTCGAGTACCTCAAGGCCGAGGGCCACACCAAGATCGGTCTCATCACCGAGGACACCGGCTTCGGCAAGGACGGCCAGGCGCTCGTCAATGAGACGGCCGCCGACTACGGCCTCGAGGTCGTGAGCGACCAGGTCTTCAAGCCGGCCGACACGGACATGACCGGCCAGCTCACTGTGATCAAGGGCGCCGGTGCCGATGTGGTGCTCATGTGGTCGTCGGTCGCCGCGTCGTCGATCGTGCCCAAGAACATGGCGCAGCTCGGTATGGACATACCGCTCGTGGGCAGTCATGGTATCGCGCGGCAGGAGTTCGTCGACAGTGCGGCCGATGCTGCCGAAGGCGTCGTGATGTTCGCCGGCAAGATCCTGGCACCGGAAGCGTACGGCGTCGGCAGCGAGAGCTATGAGGCTGCGACCGCATTCATCGATCGCTACACCGAGACGTACGGCGAGGCGCCGACGAACACCTTCGCAGGGCACGCGTACGACGGTCTGTATCTCGTGGTCGAGGCCCTGAAGAGGCTCGACGAGGGCTTCACCTCGGCCGACCTTCGTGACGAGATCGAGAAGACGAGCGGGTTTGCCGGCATCGGTGGCGTGTTCACCTTCTCGGCCACGGACCACAACGGCATGACGGCCGACGATCTCGTCGGTTATGTGGCATCCGGCGGTGCGTGGACACTGTTGCAGTAGGTACGTAGGCGGGCTCGGGGGACCCCCCCCGGGGGGGGGGGGGGG
>JAXMLJ010000089.1:0-10182 GCA_034368805.1 Coriobacteriia bacterium | reverse complement strand
CGGTTTCGAGCGCATCGCCATCGAGACTGACGGCGGCGCGGTGGCGTCCCCTGCACACGCCGCCGGCGCGCTCGGCGCGGGGGTGAGGCATCTGTACGTCCGGGTACTCGCCGCCAACGAGGCCACCGCAGATGCGCTGACCGGCCGGTCGGGACTCGGCCGGGCCGTGGCGACGGGGGTTGCGGCGTACCGGGAGGCCGCATCTCGCGCCGGTGCGAGCGTGGCGGTCACCGTGATCGTCCCGGTGTGCCGTCACACACTCGACGCTCTGCCGGCCACGATCGCGATGCTCTCGGCATGGGAGATCGACGCCATCAGGCTTGTTCCCGCAGGCGACGTGCCCGCCTCGGCAAGCGCGGTCGTCGCGGCGGCGTGCGACACGGGCATGGTGAACCGGATGTGGGTGGAAGCCGACCCCACCCTCGCTCTGCCGGAGTCACATCGGCTTCATCTGGTCGCAGGTGGGTGGTAGGCCGATGACACAGCCGCTCAAAGTCGCGCTCCTGGCACTGAACGCTCCGGGCTACCAGTCCCTCGCGCTGGGCTATCTGCGTGCTTACGCACAGGCTGACCGGCGCCTCGCCGGGCGGGTCGCGTTCCAGACGCTCGACCTGTCGAGCGACGATGACGCCTGGTGGATCGCATACCGCACCATCGGGCTCGCACCCGATGTTCTCGGCGTCTCCGTCTTCTGCTGGAGCGCTCGGGCCGTCTACGACGTCTGCCGGATCGTGAAGCGGGCGCTTCCCGATGTACGCATCGTCCTCGGCGGGCCGGAGGTGGGGACGATCGCCGCCGATGTGCTGGAGGCGCACTCCGAGATCGACGCGATCGTTCGCGGTGAGGGAGAGGAGGCCTTCGCCGACGTGCTCGATCTCGCGCGGCGGGGCAAGCCATTCTCGCGTGCCGACGGCGTTACCGGGCGTGACGCCGCGGGTTCCCCGCAGGCGGCTCCGGACCGCGCGCTCATCGCCGACCTGGACAGCATCCCGTCGCCCTATCTCACCGGTGTCCTCGAACCTACCGAGGGCACTGCGTACATCGAGACGTACCGGGGCTGTCCGCATCGGTGTGCCTACTGCTTCGAGGGTAAGGGGTACGGGCGCATCCGCTCGTTCAGCCGCGAGCGCGTGGAGGCCGAGATCGCCCATCTGGCGGGCGAGGCCGGTTTGAAGTCGTTCTCCTTCATCGACTCGGTGTTCAACCTTACCTCCGAACGCCTGGTGTGGCTGGCCGAGGCGCTCGCGCCGCATGGGCGCGAGGGGTACGGCTGCACACCGTGGAGGTGGACATCGAGCGCGTGGATGACGAGGCGGCCGCGCTTCTGGCGCGCGCGGGGGTCGAGTCGGTGGAGACAGGGCCGCAGAGTATCGGTGCCGAGGCGCTCGCGACGTGCCATCGTGCCTTCGACCGCGAGCGCTTTTCGATGGGGATCGGCGCGCTCAAACGGCACGGTGTCAGTGTCGAGTGCGATCTGATCGCGGGTCTGCCCGGCGACTCGGCCGACGGATTCCTCGAGGGCGTGGCATTCTGTCTCGCACTCGACCCCGGCAAGATCCAGAGCTCCACACTGCACGTGCTGCCCGGTACGGAGCTCTACGAGCGTGCGAGCGAACTCGGCCTGCGCTTCGATCCCGAGCCGCCGCACGAGATCATCGCGACGACCGACATCGGGTTTGCCGATCTGCGCCGGGTAGAGGCGCTATCCGTCTACATCGCCCGCCAGTACGCCGCTCGACTGACAGGAGCCTGACGTGCCCGACGTGTCCCAGCGTGCCGAATCGATCCGCCCGTTCGTCGTGATGGACGTGGTCGCCCGGGCTAAGGAGCTCGAGGCCCAGGGCCGCGACATCGTGCGACTCGAGATAGGCGACCCGGACTTCCCGACACCCGGGGTGATCGTGAAGGCAGCCGAGGCGGCTATGGACGCCGGTGAGACGGGGTACACACAGTCGCTCGGCCTGCCGGACCTGCGTGACGCGATCGCTGCTCACATGCACGACATCTACGGCGCCGTGGTCGATGCTGGCGACATCGTCGTGACCCAGGGCACCTCGCCGGCCATGTTGCTGCTGTTCGGCTCGCTTCTCGATCCCGCAGACGAGGTCATCATGGCCGACCCCTGCTACCCGGCCTACCCCAACTACGTGGCGTTCCTCGGGGGCGTGCCCGTGCCCGTGCGCGTGCGTGCCGAGGACGGGTTCCGCTTCCGCATCGATGATGTCGAGGCCGCGATCACGTCACGGACCAAAGCGGTCATGGTCAACTCGCCGTCCAACCCCACCGGCGGTGTACTGTCCGGCGAGGACCTCGCCGCACTTGCCGCGCTCGCCGATCGCTATGGACTGTGGCTTGTGAGCGATGAGATCTACCACGGCCTGCAGTTCGAGGGCCGGTCCCACACGGTCCTCGAGTTCACCGACCGTGCGTTCGTTCTCAATGGCTTCTCGAAGGCGTACGCCATGACCGGGTGGCGTCTCGGCTACATGATCGCCCCGAGGCAGTTCGTCCGGCCCGCCGAGAAGATCCAGCAGAACTTCTTCCTGTGCGCCAACCACTTCGTGCAGGTGGCCGGTACGACGGCCCTGCTTCACGCCGGCGAGGACGTCGCGCGCATGCGTGCGGTCTACGACGAGCGGCGACGGTATCTCGTGCCGGCACTGCGCGAGATCGGACTCGGCGTTGCCACCGAGCCTCTCGGCGCGTTTTATGTATTCGCCGATGCGCGCGCGTGGGGTGCGGACTCGGTGGCTCTGGCGGGCAGGCTGCTCGAGGAGGCCGGTGTCGCGGTGGCTCCCGGTGCCGACTTCGGGCCGGGAGGTGAGGGCTTCCTGCGGTTCAGTTACGCCACGTCTCTCGAGAGGCTGCATGAAGGAGTTGCCAGACTGGGACAATGGGCCGACACTACAGGAACCACGCTCGACTGCCGATGACATATCTATAACGGTACGGCCCTTGCTTATGGTGACCGGCCGTACGACTACGATCGACCCGGGGGTGCACGTGAGCACACAGGTCTGGAGCAAAGCCGACCTTCACATCCACTCGAACCACAGTGATGGCCTCGCCAGGATTCCGGAGATCATGGAGTTCGTGGCAACCAAGACCGATCTCAAGGTCATCGCGATCACCGATCACAACACCATCGAGGGTGCGCTGTTCGCCAAGGAGCTCGAAGACGTCTTCGGCATCGAGGTCGTCGTCGGCGAAGAGGTGTCCTCTACAGAAGGCCATGTCATCGGCCTGTTCCTCACCGAGGAGATACCCTCCGGGCTCACTCCCGCCGAGACGATCCGCCGAATCTCCGAGCAGGGCGGCATCGCCATCATCCCGCATCCGTTCTCGAGCCGAGGCGTGTTCGGGCCGTTCGGACGCAGTGGGTTTGCCGCCGCCGTGAGCGAGCTTGCGTTCCACGCGCTCGAGGTCTACAACTCGGTCCCGTATCTGGGTTGGGCAAACCGGGTCGCCGCGAAGATGTTCACCGGCGGCCAGGGCATCGCGGCGGTCGGCGGATCCGACGCGCACGTACTGCACGGAGTCGGCAAGGGTTACACGATGTTCAAGGGCACGACCGCGGCCGACCTGCGCGCCAGCATCGAGGCGCTTGAGACCCGGGCAGAAGCCGATCGCGGCGGCCTGGCGCTCGCACTTCGCTACGCGTTCAAGATCCCGCAGATCCGTCGTCGCCAGGCGTGGAACTGGGAGCGCTGCAAGGTCAGGGTGTAGGCGTCCCCGCGGGAGTCCCGAGTGCCGCCAGGGCGCTCCTGGAAACAGCGTCCGCGAATCCACTGTCATCGGCCCACGGGTCCAGCGACACCACGCGCACAGAATCCGGCAGTCGCGCGCCTTCTATGGCACGTTCCAGCTCGAACGCCGAGTCGAGCGACGGTGTGGTGATCGTCGACGGCGCCACCACGATCCGCGTGCATCCGAGCGCCGCCGTATGCCGCACCGCCTCGGTCACATCGGGTGTCTGCCAGTCGAGCCACGCGATCCGGACACACCCTTCGTCGAGGCCTACGTCGGCGAGCAGCATCCGCACTCGCTGGTTGAAGAAGTTCTCGTCGGCGCGTGCGACGGCGTGGTTGCGTTCCCACTCGGGTGGCGCGCCGCCGCAGACGAGCACGACGCCGACATCGGCGAGGTTCTGGTCGTGTGCCGGCGCGAGGATGCGTTCTGTGAGTCGCGACGCGAGTGCGGTGTCGTGCCACAAGGATGGACCGAACGTGACCGAGACCCCCGAATCCTCGGGGCGTGCGCAGGTGAGCGCGCGCTTTGCACGGTCTACGGCGTCGCTGTCCTCATTGCCGAGCACGACCACCGAGATCCGCGCGGCGCCGGCCTTCACGTGCTCGGCGACAGCGGTCGCAAGGGCGCCCGCGTCGTCGGCCGACGCGACGGTCACGGGCATCGCGCGGCCCGCCGTGGCCAGGGCGTGGCTCACGCCCTCGGCGAGCGCCCGGAGTTGGGGAGCACCAGGGGCCCGACCGTGTTGAGAGCGGTAGCGGGCCTTCTCGGCTAGGAAGACGAACGGCACGGCGATCGCAGGGACCTCGATGCCCGCACCGTCGACGAGGCGCTGGTGACGGCGCGCGATCGCGCTCGGGCTGTAGCGCTCCGGGTCACTGTGCGACAGGAGTACGACCGCGTTGGCGTTGCCGAGGGCGGCGGGGATGCGGGGAGGTCGGGTCAGCTCGCGACCGAGGTGGGGGAGCACCGCTGCGGCGACGCGGTACCCGATGCCCGCGCCGGCGAGGATGAAGAACACACCGACAAGACCGGCCTGGAACGTGGCGTACCGGGCGATGACACCGTCCAGAGCGGCGACGGAGATCCCGAGTGCCAGGGCGCCGGCGGCGAGCGAGAGCCAGGAGGCCGGCGAGGGCAGCACGAAAGCCGCGACGAGTGCCGCTCCGGACAAGACGCTTCCGGCGAGCAGCAAGATCCAGTCGGTCACGAGTGTTCTCACCTCCACTGTGCGACGATAGATGAACCGTGAGGGGAGTGCCACCGGGAGCGCTTGACAGAGATACCCCATGGGGTATACTGACTACCGGAAGATCTACCCGTACGGGAGGAGACACGGTGAGTACAGCAGTACGTGAGATACGTGAGAGCGAGTTCACCGCCGAGGTACTCGATGCGACGGTTCCCGTGATCGTCGACTTCTGGGCTCCGTGGTGCGGCCCGTGCAAGATGGTGGCCCCCGAGCTGGAGAAGCTCGCGGCCAAAGTCGGCGACAAGGCCGTGTTCGTGAAGGTGAACGTTGACGATGCTCGTGACGTTGCCATGAAGTACGGAATCATGAGCATTCCGACTATCGCGAAGTTCGAGCGTGGTACTCTGGTCACGCAGGTCGTGGGTGCGCGAGGCGCCGATGCGCTCGGTCGCGAGTTCGGTCTGGTCTGATCGACGATGCCGACGTACGAACTGCACTGCACGGAGTGTGGGCACCGGTTCGACCGGTTCTTGACGCGTTTCATCAGGGAGGCCGACAAGGTATGCCCGGAGTGTGGCTCGACGAAGGTGCACAGCGGAGTGGGCGGCGGCTTCGTCGCGCTCCCGTCTCGTTCTGGCGGCTCGTGCGCTCCGAGAGGTGGTTTCTCTTGAGCGTAGTCGGCCGTCCGTGAGGCTGGCATATGAGCGCCCCGGTGGAGTTCACGTATAGGCGAGAAGGATCCAGGGGATTCCGGGAGACTCTTGAGGCCGTGGAGGGCGCTGTGCGCTCCCACGGTCTTTGCGTTGTCCGGCGCCATGACCTTCAGGCGACACTCGCGGCGAAGGGCTTCGATATCCAGCCGCTCGTCGTTCTCGACGTGGTGGCCGGTGACGACGACGAGCATCCCTGCAAGCTGCACGTGTACGCCGAGGGTGAGATCGTGTGGGTGACGGCGATCCGGCCGACGGTGCTGTGGAATGTCATCGAACCCGAGGCGGCGCCGCGGGCCGAGGGGGACGAGGTCGCGATGGTGGCGATCGTCGACGACGCGGTCAGGTGACGCGAGCGGTCTCCTACTGTACGCAGCTCGAGTACTTCAGGAAAACCTTGATAGCCTCGTCGATCAGCTCTTCCCTGCTCCGGGCCTCGTCATCGACGAGGCAGGTCTTCATCGAATGCCCGACGATGTGCAGGCCGACCTGGTTGAGCGCCGACTTGGCAGCCATGATCTGAGTGAGGATGGCCTCGCAGTCCTTGCCGGACTCGATCATGGTCTGCAGTCCACGGATCTGGCCTTCGAGGCGCTTGAGCCGGTTGATGATCCGCCGGCGCTCTTCCTCGGTCGTGCCCATCGGCAGTCGTAGCGTGTCAGTCATGCCCGGCTCCTTGTTTCGGCTGGTTCCTGGCGTACAATCGAATCGTTTGTCTACGCGAATATACCCCTAGGGGGTATGTACCGGCAAGTGGGGAGCATTCATGGGCTACATGCGTCCACGTGAGGGGGCGGTCGAGAGGATCCGGGCGGTTCGGCGGGTGCTCTGGTGGGTTCTGTTCCTGAATCTCGCCGTGGCATCGGCCAAGCTCGTGTACGGACTGTGGATCGACTCGGTCTCGGTCACCGCCGACGGTTTCCACTCGCTGTTTGACGGGACATCCAACATCATCGGTCTGCTGGGTCTCGGGCTGGCCGCGCGTCCCGCCGATCGCGACCATCCGTACGGTCACACGAAGTACGAGACGTTCGCCTCTGCAGCGATCGGCGCGCTGCTGCTCTTCGCTGCGTGGCGTGTCGGCTCGGCCGCCTTCGAGCGGCTCCAGGATCCGGGCGCGGGCCCGGCGGTCGACGCCCTGAGCTTCGTGGTGATGACGGTCACCCTGGCCGTGAACCTTGTCGTCACGACCGTGGAGCGCCGCGCTGCCCGAAGGCTCGGCAGCGAGATTCTGGCTGCCGATGCAAGCCACACAGCGAGCGACGTGATGGTGACTCTGGGCGTGATCGGCGGCCTGGTGGCAGTGCGTCTCGGATATCCCATTGCCGACCCCGTACTCGGCATGGTGGTCGCCGTATTCATCATCATCGCTGCGTTCCGCGTACTGGGAGAGGCGGGCAGCACGCTTGCCGATACGGCACGTGTGCGCCCCGCCGCCGTGAACGCCGTCGTGTTGGGTGTGGACGGCGTACTCGGCTGCCACGATGTGAGGAGCCGCGGCACGGGTACCGACGTCTACGTTGACCTGCACGTGCAGGTCGATTCTGGCGATACTGTTGGCGAGGGTCACGAGATCGCCGAGCGCGTGGAGCGCGCGGTCTACGACGCCTTCGACGAGGTCACCGACGTGATTGCGCATCTTGAGCCGCTCGACGCGTACCAGAAGGGCAAGACCGCATCCCAGGAAGAGCGTGGCATGCTGTGAAGCTGACCGATGCCCGGGGGGTGACCTCGCGCGTCGCCGAAGGGTACGCGCTCGTGCTGGGAGCCGCGGCGTGCTGGGCGTGCGGCGGTCTGATGGCCAAGTGGCTGTTCACCGAGCCGGGCGTCGCTACGGCTGGCTGGATCGTGACCCCTCCGGGACTCTCGGTCGACCCGGTGTTGCTCTCGGCCGCGCGGGCGGTCGTATCGTTCTTCATCGTGGCCGTCTATCTCGTTGCGCGTCAGCGAAGCCACTTCGTCGTCAGGAGCCGCGACCTGCCGTTCCTCGGCTTCTTCGGGGTGTTCGGCCTCGCGCTCGTGCACTTCGCCTACTTCAAGACGATCTCGCTGACCGGGGTGGCCACGGCCATCCTGCTCGAGTACCTCGCACCGGTGATCGTGCTCGTGTTCTCGGTGGCGCTGCTCGGTGAGCGTCTGACCTGGGCGCTTCCATCGGCGGTCGGGCTGAGCGTTGTCGGATGCGGTCTGATGGTGGGAGTGCTCGGCGGGGATGGAATGACGGTCTCGGCGGAAGGGCTGGCCTGGGGGCTCGCGTCGGCGGTGCTCTTCGCCGGTTATGCGCTGATGGGGCGATACGCCGCGAGCCGGTTCACCCCGTGGACGCTTCTCGCGTATGGCCTGGGCGCTGCGAGCGTGTTCTGGCTCGTGGTGCTCGGCGGGCCGGGGCCGATCCTGCTGCTGTTGTCCGACATGCGCGCTCTTGGCGCGGTCCTGGTACTTGCGGTTGTGAGCACCGTCATCCCCTTCGGCGCGTTCCTGAAGGCGCTGCATCTCATCGAGGCGACGAAGGCTTCGGTCACGTCGACCGTGGAGCCGGTCATCGCCGGTCTCGCGGCGTGGGTGCTGTTTGCCGAGCACCTGAGCGCACTGCAATTGCTGGGAGGCGGGCTCGTGATCGCGGCAGTCATACTGTCGCAGTTCCGTACCGCGGTACCGCCCGAGATGCCGGTGGTCGCAGGAGACGGTACGCCCGACGCGCTATGAGGGTGCGGTGTTATCCTCTGGCGCTCGGCGCGCATAATCAGTATGGTACGTTGTTTGCTTGCATACCCGACCCGCAGGTGAGTCCATGGATCTCACGCACCGGCCGGAACTCCGGCAGAAGATAACCCTTTCCCCGCAGGTCTATCAGGGCCTGAGTATCCTCGCCATGCCCGTCGCCGAGCTGCAGGTTCTGATCGAGACCGAGTTGCTCGAGAACCCCGTACTCGAGGTCGAGGAAGAGGAGTACGACTCCTCCGAGGATGCCGACGACCGTCGGGACGAGGTCGATGACGAGCGGGCGTGGGATGAGTGGCTCGACCAGTACGAGGAACTCGAGCGCATGGACGGGAACGCTCCGCGCGACCCCAACGCGGAGACCGTCAACGCCGATGAGTTCGTGGGTGGCGTTCAGAGTTTCGCAGACTACCTGCTCGAACAGCTGACGCTGCTCGACGCTCCCGATGAGGTAGCGCTCGCCGCCAGGGCGACAGTGGGTTTCCTCGACGACGATGGCTTCTTCGTCGGAAGTTGCTCGGAGATCGCGCAGATCACCGGGGTCTCGAAGGAGACCGCCGAGGAGGCGCTACGCATGATCCAGCAGCTCGATCCTCCCGGTGTCGGCGCGCGTTCGGTCATCGAGGCACTGCTCCTCCAGGCCGAGACGATCGGCGTGACATCCCCGGTTCTCACGACGATCATCGAGAATCATCTCGACGACGTCGCCGTCAATCATTTCCGGAAGATCGCGCGGGCGATCGGCGTGAGCGAGGACGTGGTGCGAGGCGAAGTCGAGAAGCTCAAGTCTCTCAACCCTCGTCCTGCAGGCGCGTTCTCGCCTGGGCCGGCGCCCGGCTACGTGGTGCCCGATGTGACGTTGCGGCGGTTCGGCGATGAGTGGCTCGTCATCGCCAACAACGAGGCGGTTCCCGTCCTGCGCGTGAGTCCGCGATACCGTTCGATGTTGCGGTCCGGGTCCTCGGCCGACGAGGACACGAAGCGCTACCTGAAGGATAAGATCAGACAGGCTGAGACGTTCATGCGTAACGTCGATCGCCGTCGGGACACGGTGAGTCGGATCGCAGGCATCATCCTCGAGGTGCAGCGCGACTTCTTCGAGGATGGCAGGGGCGATCTGCGCCCTCTCCGGCTCGAGGACGTTGCGGGCGAGATCGGCGTCCACCTGTCTACGGTGAGCCGTGGCGTCACGGGCAAGTACATGGCGACGCCGTACGGCCTGTTCGAGCTCAAGCACTTCTTCTCCGGCGGGTACCGATCGTCGAGCGGTATGGATGTCGCGGCCACAACGATCAAGCAGCGCATCAGGGGTCTGTTGCTGGCCGAGGAGCCGGGTCATCCTCTATCGGATCAGAAGCTCACCGAGGCGCTCGCCACCGAGGGTGTACGGGTCGCCCGGCGGACTGTGGCCAAGTATCGGGAGGAGCTCGGCATAGAGCCGTCGTGGGCCAGGAAGCGGCGATGAGCGGATCCGTCCCACCCACTAACGGTCTGGACGCGGGGAGTCGCCGCGCCACCTCCCGCCGTGATGTAGCCCTCGTGATCGTGCTGCTCGCGGTGATCACCGCGCTGCACTTCATGACCGACACGAGCGCGCAGAGCATGACCATGCACCTGCTGTACCGCAAGCTCTACTACGTGCCGATCATGTACGCAGGTTTCGCTTTCGGATTGCGTGGCGGCCTGGTTGCGGCGATCGCCGCCTCACTGCTGTTCGCGCCGCACGCGCGAGTGGCGATGGGCGGACTCATCGGTCCGGACGTGGACAACCTCTACGAGATCGTCATGTTCCTGGCGACCGGTGCGCTCTTC
>JAXMLJ010000088.1:0-33923 GCA_034368805.1 Coriobacteriia bacterium | reverse complement strand
GTGGGCGGCGATCACCGTGGCCACGCCGAGGGTGAACAGGAACAGCCCGCCGAACCCGCCGATATCCCCGATGACCTCGGGGCGGTACGTCGCGCGCACGTGGCTGCGGATGCGCTCGACGGCACGTGCGCCCTCGGCGGTGTCCACGCCGGCGGCGCGGTAGTCTACGGGACCCTCGCGGTGGTCGCTTCCCATGATCTCCCCTCGGGAATGGCGCGGACGGCTGCGCGCACGAGCATTGTAGCAGCCGAGGTGCGGAAGCGGGGCCGCGTCAGGACAGCGCGCCGACCGCCGCGGAGATCGCCGCCGACAGACCCGCCGCGACGGCTGCCGCGGCAAGCCAACCGGTGCCGTGCGTGACACGGCGGCCCACTGCGGTCCCTGCGAGCACGGGCAGCACGTAGCCGAGAAACAGCGATCCGAGCGCCCAGAGCGCGAGGACGGTCCATGCGGACCAATCGGGCGCGCCGACCCCGTCGTAGACGTCACGTGCCCGGCCCAGCACGCGCAGGCCATCGCCGAGCAGCCAGCCGACGGCGACGATCAGCTCTGTCCGGTGCCGGCGCTCCCGCGGCGCGCGGGGGTAACCCGAGACCGCGGAGGCTACCGCCGCGGTCACGATGGCCACGAGCGGGTTGAACTGCACGGCGAGCCGGATGCCTTCGAGCGCGGCCGCGAGCGCCGCGCCGGCCTCGATCACGCGCCGGGCTCCAGGCTGAGCTTGCCGCGCCGCACCGACTCGGGCACCTCGATGGGGTAGTCACCGTCGAAGCACGCCGTGCAGAACTCGCACGCGGGCCGGCCGGTGGAGGCCACGAGCTCCTCGAGCGGCAGGTAGGCGAGCGAGTCCGCTCCGATGAAGTCCCGGATCTCGCTGAGTTCGTGCGTGGCGGCGATCAGCTGCTCCTGCGTGTCGGTGTCGATACCGTAGAAGCAGGGCCACACGACCATCGGCGACGTCAGCCGCATATGTATCTCCGTGGCACCGGCCTCGCGCAGCAGTTGCACGAGTTTCTTGGACGTGTTGCCCCGGACGATCGAGTCGTCCACGACGACGAGCCGTTTGTCGGCGATGATGTGGCGCAGCGGGTTGAGTTTGAGGCGGATACCCTGCTGCCTGAGCGACTGCGTGGGCGAGATGAAGGTCCGGCCGACGTACCGGTTCTTCACGAGCCCCTCCCCGAACGGGACGCCGCTCGCCTGTGCGTAGCCCACCGCGCCCGGCACGCCCGAGTCGGGCACGCCGATGACGAGATCCGCCTCGACAGGCGCGGTAGCTGCGAGAGCCGCGCCCTGCCGCCTGCGCGCCTCGTACAGCGAGCAGTCGTACAGCACGCTGTCAGGCCTGGCGAAGTACACGAACTCGAAGATGCACAGGCTCGGCTTGCCGGGCGCAACCGCCTGCTCGCTTGTGAGCACGCCGTCCTTCACGCGGATGAGCTCGCCCGGAGCGACGTCGCGCACGAACTCGGCCCCGACGATATCGAGCGCGCACGTCTCGGAGGCCACGACCCAACCCCGCTCGTCGGGAAGCCGCCCGATGACCAGCGGGCGCACGCCGTTGGGGTCGCGAAACGCGTAGAGCGCCTCCTCGGACATCATGGCCACCGCGTACGCGCCGCGCATCATGCGCATCGCGTCGCGAATGCCGCCGCGGATCGATGAGTGCGCCTGGGTGAAGTGGTCGACGAGGCGCACGATGACCTCGGAGTCGGTGGTGGAGCGGAAGCGCGCACCGAGCGACTGCAGTTCCTCGCGCAGCGACGCCGTGTTGACGAGGTTCCCGTTGTGCGCGAGTGCGATGGTGTTGGGGCCGATAGACGAGATCATCGGCTGGGCATTCTCCCACTTCTTGGAAGCGCCCGTCGTCGAGTACCGCGTGTGCCCGAGGGCGATGTGGCCCTGAAGCGACGTCAGGTCGCTTTCCGTGAAGACCTGCGGCACGAGGCCAAGGTTCTTGACCACCATGAGTGAGTGGCCGTCGGCCACCGCGATGCCGGCCGACTCCTGCCCGCGGTGCTGGAGCGCGTGCAGTCCGAAGTACGCGAGGTGCGCCACGTCCTCACCCTCGGCGAACACGCCGAAGACGCCGCAGGCTTCTTCGGGACGTTCGGGGCGGTCGCTCAAGATCCAATCTGCCGGAACGTGCTGCTCGCTCATGGAGACCCGCGCTTCTCGCGTCGGAGGGGCCGAACGCCGAGTAGGATAGCACGGCGCACCGGCACGCGCGCTGGCTAGCGGATGACGCGGACCGGCACCTGCACGAAGTAGCTGAGCGCGAAGTACGGCGCATCGGGACTGGCGAGCAGGTCCGTCGGATCGATCTCCGGCGTCCCCTTCAATCCGAGGTCCACGCAGAGCACCGCGGTGAAGCCACCGGGGGCCAGGTCATCCGGAGCGGGGATCTCCAGGCGGTGCGTAGACCCGGCGGGCACGGGAACGACTGCGATCAGTTCGTTCTCGTCGCCTTCGAGGAAGGGCCCGCGGATGAGCGCCACCCATCCGGCTCGCGGCGTGATCACGCGCTCGACGACGATCGTTCGACCCGGCGCCACCGTATGCGCGTCTCCGATCCAGGCCTCGCTGATCTGGACCACCACGTCGTAGAAGCTGACCGCGAACCCGGCGATCACCGGTCCGTCCGAGGTCACCATCAGCTTGTCGGCGGACTCGCCCATACCGCCGACGTCGGGGCCCTCGTCGGTTGGGATAGCCATCCCCATGCTCGCGCCGCCGAGCGGAAGCGAAGCGTCTTCCGGGTACCCGGTCGCATACTCGAACTCGCCGGGCTGCCCTAGATCGGCAGCAAGCACCGCGAACAGCCGGGACGACGGTTCGCGGTCACGGTCAACGACGACCGCGACGTCGCGGCTCTCGCCCGCTTCGACCAGCGTCGCGCCGATCAACTCGGCCGGCTCGCCGTCCGGCCCTTCGGCGCGGATGGTCAACCAGGCGTCGGCCGGCGTGACGACGCGCGCGATGGACACGGCGCCGTACATCTCCTGGTCGGCTACCTCGATCAGCGCATCGCCATCCCCGATGACGACCACGTCGGTCGGCTTGCCCGACACTGACGTGGCGAGCCCGAGGATGAGTGCTACCTCCGCGACGAACACGGCTGCGAGGGCGGCTCCTTTGAGTATCGGGTTCACGGGCAGCGGATGTCCTTTCTGAAGCTCGCAGCGCGATGGCCTCCCGGCGCCACTCGGACACCGGGAGGCCTCGCCTGCATCTGTTCTCGCTACGGCACGTTCACCGTGACGGGATCGGAGGCCGAATCACCTGCGACGTTCCACGCGACCACGCGGTAGTCGTACGCGGTTCCAGCTTCCGTCGTACTGTCCACGAACGTGGTCTGGTTCGCGATCGCCGCACCGACAACCGACCAGTCATCGGCGCCGGACACCGACCGCTCCACACGGAAACCGATCTCGTTGGAGAGGTCGCCGACCGTACTCGTCGGACCGAGACCGTCCCACGGAGTAGCGTCGATCCAGGTAAGGGTGATGTCACTTCCCGGCACCCCGGCCGCATCGAGCACGGGCGCGGTCGCCAGGAACTTGTCCACCCACACACTCATCGGCCGCATCATGTCCATCTCTTCATGGCTCAGGATGTGACAGTGGAGAACGTACTCCCAGCCGAAGTTGTGCCACTCGTTGACGGTGGGCGGGTCCTTTGGCTGCCCGGTGAGCGGGTCGATCTGTATGAACCCTTCCATGGTGCCGAGTGGCATCGCCGGGTTGAACGGTCTGATGCTCTCCGGCACACCGAACGGTTGCTTCGGCGCCACCGGACGCATGGCCACGATGGTGTCCTCGAGCGGACTGATCCTCACCGTGTCCTTCCAGCCGAGTTCGTTGCTGTCGGGCAGGCGGATGATCCCGTCCCAGCCGACTCTGTTGATGAGCTGCACGTCGAACATGTGGAAGTGCAGCGGGTGCGTGTCGACACCGTTGTGCGTGATCTTCCAGATCTGGACGCCATCACCGTACTGCGGGTTGGTCGTGGTCTCCACGGCGCTGAACAGTATCTCGGTGGGCGGGTCGACGAAGCCCTGCAGCGTGAAGTTCTGCCTGCCGGCCTGCGTGAAGGCCAACTCGAGTCCGAGCATGCCACTCATGCGGCCGTACACGGGATCGAAGGCCTCACCCATCTCGTCCTGGATGGCCTTGGGCTCAAGAGGAACCGTCGCAGTGGTGCTCGCCAGCGTCTTGAAGACGATCCGGTTGTCCTGGATCCTCACGAGACCCCAGTCCGGCCACGTGGCGGCGAAGTCCTTGTTGTAGGCCGAGTCGTACGCATCCTGCGTGACGATGATCGGGTCCTGCGACGCTTCGAACACGCCAGGGCGCTCGTCGTTGGATGCGAACGCATCCTCCAGGCTTGCCAGGTCGAACGCCGGCGCGGGCGCCGCGTCCTTGACCTTGATCTGCATCACGGTGCGGATGTTAGGCCCGTGCGCGGGTTTCGTGCCCCAGTGGCCACCGCTATCCGTGAGATCCGGATTGCCGGTGTAGTAGTCGTACCTCGGGTCGAGCGCCGGGAACGCTGCGGGGGCGTCGTTGTACACGATGAGCGTCTTGCCCGCGTACTCGGAGAAATCGACCACGACGTCGGCGCGCTCGGCGGGACCCAGCAGAAGCGTGTGCAAATCGACGTTACCGACGTTGAAGACCGTCGGATCCAGGTACCACGTGATCGGCTGCTGCTCGAGTACCGCCGGAGCGGGCAGGAAGCCACCCTCCGTGCCGATCTGCACGAAGGCCGGACCCGCCGTATCGGGGTCGGGAACGCCACCGGCGCGACCGTCGGTCGGCCAGTCCGCGGGGAAGTTGGTCTGCGTCGGAGACGCGGGGACCATCTTCACTTCGGTCATCTTGGCAAGCGCCGCCTGGATCGCGTTGAACGTGGCCGGTGTCACAACGCTCGTGCCGCCGAACACGTAGGCTTGCTCGATGTCCCATGTATGCGCGACGAGCGCATCGCGGGTCTCGGCGGGAAGCGAGTCACGGTTCGTCAGCAGCATCGGGCCGTTGAGGCCGCCTGCCGAAGCTCCACCGGACAGCGCATCGACGATCGTCTGCGCAACGCCCACATAGGTCAGGTCGAGCCAGGCTTCGATCTGCGCCCGCTCGGCAAAAGCCACAGCGGTGGCGAAGCGGTTGGCTCCCCAGATACGGTCGCCGGCAGGTATGCCGAGTGCGGTTGCGACCTGCGGCGCAACGGCCGCGGGACCACCGACGATGTACGGACGGGTGATGCCCAGCGACGCGATAGCTGCCGAGGTGACAGCAGGGACCGAGTCGGGACGTACGAACAGGATCGGGTAGTGTGTCGACACCGACGCCGGACTGGCGATCAGGCTGTCGAAGAAGTTGCCCGGGGTCTGCCCGTTGACGACGAATGCGGACGTCGGGAACTCGGCGCCGAGAACGCTCTTCATCCGCACGCCCACCGCTACCGCCGTCTCGTACCGGTCGGCGCCGGAGATGCGATCGACACCGCCGATCCCGTCGAGCGTTGCGATCGCAGCCATGACGGTCGACGACACGGCTACCGGGCCGCCGACGATGTGCACCTGTACGCCGTCGGGCATCGCCAGAAGAGCGGCGCGCGTCACGGCGGTCAGCGAACCCTGCTGCGTGAGCAGCAGCGGCGCGTCGTAGAGCCCGACGAGTCCGGCTGCCGCAAGTGCGTCGGGCTGGGATACTTCCTCGCCGGACGCGATGATGACATGCTCCACGCCGGTCCAGTCGGGATGCGCGAGCACGGCCGACTCGACCGCGGTCTCGTATCGGGTCGGGCCCGCGGTGCGGGTCACGTACTGCGCGGAAACGGCCTCATACATCTGCAGGTTCCAGAAGCGGTCGTTGGCCGCGTTGAGCACGCGGAATCGATACGCCTTCGGATCCACCTCGAGGGTGGGGAAGGCTGTTCCATTGACGAGAGCGGTGTCGAAGAACGACTCCATACCCATGGACGGATGCGGCGTTCCGGGAATCTCCGGCGGCTGCCACGGGGCGTTGATCGGATCGTAGTAGGGATTGGGTACGGGGCCGACCTCGATGTCGTTTGTAGGCGGCCAGAACCACGGGCCATAGTGCCACCTGCCGAACGGATTGACACCTTCGACATCGTACGGGTTCTGCGCCGGCACGTAGACGTGCGGCATCCACAGATCGCCGGTGCTGGGCGTTCCGGGCGTCGTGCCCCAGTTCCAGGTGGGGTCCCAGTCGCCGATGGTCTCGGCGTCCACGAACGTCTTGTCCTGGACCACGAGCGGGATCTGGTCCTCAGGGATGATCCCGTCGGCGATGAGCTGTTGATCCATCTCGTCGGTGAGCATGTAGGCCGCAGCCTCACCGGCATAGACGTTCAGGCGCGTGATGCCGTAGGCGTGGTCGTGATACCACAACATGCGCGCACTCTGCTGGTTGGTGTAGAAGAACGTCATGGACCCGTCCCCGGGATCCGGCATGTCCGGCACGTTCCGGACGCTGACGCCCTTGGGATACGGGGTGTCCTCCCCGGCGGGTGTGATCCACTGGTGAGGCGTGCCGTCACTGATCCACGGCGTCTTCCCGCCGTGCAAGTGCATCGTGGCGCGATTCTGCGTGTACATGCCGCCGGCCTCGCCGAGCGGTCCCATTCCGGCACCCATGACGGATGTGTCGACGGGGATGAACAGGTCGCCACCCTCACCGGTCGGCAGCATGTTGGTGAACTTCACGCGGACCGGCCGGTTCTTGCTCGCGAAGATGGTCGGGCCGAGGTAGTGAATCGGATCCGGCGCGATCGTGTTGTTGCCCTCGGCGTCGGTTCCGTTGTTGACCTGGACGTAGCCGCGAAGTCTCGTCGGCGGCAGGTCCGAATGGAGCTTCTCATCGTACTCGCGCAACTCGATCTCGTAGTAGTCACTCCCGGGGTAGGTGGTCGTGTCGGGGTGACCAACTGCGAGGAACTGGCCTCTATCGTTCGCGTTGTCCGGGCCGAGGCCCGGCAGCCCGTCCACGAACTTGCGCAGCGCGGGACTGTAGGCCCAGTTGGCGCTCATGTAGTCGGGGGTGTCGCCCGGACCGGGTGTGACGGCAGCGGCCACATCACCGCCGCTGGCTGCCACGTCTGCCTTCTGTGCGGCCATGCGCGCGGCCGCGGCCTCACGCTGCTCGGGCGTGATCTTGCGCTCCTTCTGCGCTTTCACGCGCTCCGCCCGACTGACATCGACCGCCGACCGCTCACCTTCTATGGTCTGCGCGAAGGCGGCCACAGGCATCAGCCCGATGACCATCGTGATCGTCAGCGTAAGCGCTATCGCTGCCGGTATCCGTTGTCGTGTGTTCACGCCAATCTCCTCCTCGGCCCTTCCACGTCACGAGCGGACTGCTGCGTCCGCGAAACCTCCTTCGTCATGCTATCCCCGCGACACCCCCCTCACGCCACGCCGGGCACGACCGGCATCGCGGACTGCGAGAACAAAGACCCCCGGATATCGCGATGCGACTCCGGGGGACGGGGTGGACGTGCGATGGGTAAGGATGCAGCTATCCGGCTCGTCATCTACGCGCAGCGGACCGCCGCACCACAGCCGCGCCCGGCGGTAGCGAACGGCGAGCGGCCGAAGCCTGGCGCCTGAAGCGGCAGCGCGCTCGTCACGGCGCGCGGTCGTAGCGGTCGACCAGGCCAGTCCCGACAGATTGATGGCTATTGCGATCACACACGCGAGCAGCAGTCTCTGCGTTGTGCCCTGCGACAGCACCACACCCTGGTCGAGCGCGTCGACGCCTTCGACACCGATAGCCAGGTGCATCGACGGCAGGCTCGAGAGCAGTGCCACGAGCATGAGAAGGACGACAGCGAACGAGACTACCACCCCCATCATCCGATGGGGAGTGGGCGCCGAGCCTGCGTCACACCGGGGGTGCCGAGTCATCGTTGAACCTGCTTGTTACCGCCGGTTACGAATTACGAGTACGGGGGTGGGTACCCACCTGAGCGGCGTCCTTAACCTACGCTCAGACATCGAGGCGACGAACGGTCATGTGCGGCGGATGAACGGCGCTTCTACTCGGGGAGGGCCTGCGCGATGAGCCGTGCTAACAGACGCTCGGCTGCTTCCCGCACTTCGGGGTTGTCCGAGGCGAGCGCCTCGGTGACGATGTCCCGCGCACTCTGTCCGACAACGTCGCCGAGTTGCGCCACGGCCCGTGCCTGAATCGCCGGGTCCGCCGAACGCAGATCGGTACGAAGCGCCTCGAGGGCGTCTGGGTCAGGCAGCATACCGGTCGCCCGCCCGTCGGCTCCAGAGTCTCCAGAGTCCGTATCCGACGATGACGACCACGCCCGCCACCAGGATAGGGGCGAGTATCGCAACCGCCGATAGCACGACGGCGCCCGCGTCTTCGACGACACTCGCGACCGGGGCGCCGGCACCGGCGGTCGTCGCATTGACGACCGGGCGCGCCGTCGCCTTCGCGGCGTGCACGCCCCCGGCGAGCAGCACACCCGCCAGCACAAGCAGCCACGGACTCACCTCGGTGGCGCTGCCCGCCGCCGCGACCGCCACGATCCCGCCTGCAGCGGGCCTGACGAAGGTCTGGATGACATCGTTGACGTGGTCGACGGCGGGCACCTTATCGGCCACGAACTCGATGGCGAGCAGCACCGCGATGACCGCGATGAGCCACCACTCGCCCATCACGTCAAACGGCCTGGCCAGTTCGAGCAGCTCGAACCGCTGCGCAAGGGCCACAGCCAGCAGCGGTACGTACGCGTTCAGGCCCGCGGGGATGGATAGGCCGAGTGCGGTCAGCAGCTCCACGCGTCCCCCTTACGCCTCGCCGTGCACCAGCCGCTCGAGCGTGGGTGCGTACGCAGCCCGCATGTCGTCGAGCGAGACATCCGCCTCATCACCGATAACGAGCCCGTCACCGCCGACCGTCCCGATGCGCGTGCATGCCGTCCCGTGCGCTGCTGCAAGCGCCTTGAAGGCGCTCACGTGGTCCGCATCAACCGTGACGATCGCCCGTCCCTGCGACTCGCTGAACAGCGCAACGACACCGGGCAGCCCGTCGCCGAGATCGATCCGGGCACCCACGTCACCGGCCACACAACACTCGGCAAGTGCGACAGCCAGACCACCCTCGGCACAGTCGTGCGCGGAACGGACGATCCCGGTACGTATGGACGTCACGAGCAGCTCGCCGAGCAGTCGCTCGTCGACCAGGTCGACTTTGGGAGGCCTGCCGGACACCATGCCGTGAGCGACCTTGAGGTACTCGCTGCCGCCGAGTTCGGGCCTGGTGCGGCCGAGCATCAAGATGACGTCGCCCGTGGACTTGAAGGCGAGTGTGCAGTGATCCTCGATGTGATCGAGCAGACCGACCAGGCCGACGGTGGGCGTCGGGTAGATCGGCGAGCCGAAGCTCTCGTTATAGAAGCTGACGTTGCCGGAGATGACCGGCACACCGAACGCGGTGCACGCGTCGGCCAGACCGCGAACCGATTCGTGGAAGGTCCAGAACACGTCGGGCTTCTCGGGATTGCCGAAGTTCAGGCAGTCGGTGATGGCCGCAGGGCGCCCGCCCGAGCACGCCACGTTGCGGGCGGCCTCGACGAACGCGATCTGCGCGCCGGCATAGGGATCGAGATAGCAGTAGCGACCGTTGCAGTCGGTGGAGACCGCGATGCCACGCGTGGTCATCTCGCCCCGGCCGGTATCGCCGATGCGGAGAACGGCTGCATCGCTACCCGGCAACACGACGGTGTTGAGCATCACCTGGTGGTCGTACTGCTCCCATATCCAACGCCGCGAGCAGATGTTGGGGCTCGCCAGCAGCCGGAGCAGCGTGGCCGAGAGCGCCTCGCGCCCCTCAGGATGCTCGAGCGATGCGACGGGATCGAACGCCTGGACCTCGTCGAGGTAGGCGGGACGCTCGGAGGCCGGGTCGTAGATGGGCGCGTCGTGCGCGAGCGTTGCGGCGGGCATATCGGCCACCACCGCGTCGCCCTCACGCACCACGAAACGCCCCGTGTCGGTGACCTCGCCGATCACGGTCGAACGCAGGCCCCACGTGTCGCACACGCTCTGAGCGGCCTCGAGGTTCTCGGGCGTGACGATGGCGAGCATGCGCTCCTGACTCTCGGAGACCATGATCTCGAACGGCTTCATCGCGTCTTCGCGCTGCGGCACCTTGGTCACGTCGATGTCGAGGCCCACGCCGCCGCGGCTCGCCATCTCGCTTGCCGACGAGGTGAGTCCCGCCGCACCGAGATCGCCGAGGGCGACGAGGAGCTTTCCGTCGAGCAGCTCGAGGCACGCCTCGATGAGCAGCTTCTCCTCGAAGGGGTCGCCCACCTGCACGCTCGGACGCTTGTCCTCGGCCTTCTCGTCGAACTCCTGGCTGGCGAGCGTGGACGCGCCGCCGATGCCGTCGCGCCCGGTGGTTGAGCCGATGAGCAGCACGTGGTTGCCCACGCCCGCGGCCACCGCACGCGTGAGGTTCTCGGCGCGCATGAGGCCGATGGCCATCGCGTTGATCAGGCAGTTGCCCTCGTAGGCCTCCTCGAAGTAGACCTCGCCGCCGACGGTCGGCACGCCGAGACAGTTGCCGTACCCGCCGATGCCGGCCACCGCGCCCTCGAACAGGTAGCGCTGCCGCGGCTTGTCGAGCGTGCCGAATCGTAGCGAGTCAAGGCTCGCGATCGGCCGTGCGCCCATCGTGAAGATGTCCCGAATGATGCCGCCCACGCCGGTGGCCGCGCCCTGATAGGGCTCGATCGCCGAGGGGTGGTTATGGCTCTCCATCTTGAAGGCCACCGCCCAGCCGTCGCCCACGCTGATGACGCCGGCGTTCTCGCCCGGCCCCTGCAAGACGTGGTCGCCTTGGGTGGGAAACATGCGAAGCGCCTTGCGGGAGTGCTTGTACGAGCAGTGCTCGCTCCACATGAGCGAGTACATGTAGAGTTCGGTCACGCTCGGCGCGCGGCCGAGGATCTCGACGACCTTCTCGTACTCGTCGAGCCTGAGTCCGAGTTCGACGGCGAGCTTGGGGGCGATCTCGGGGGAGAGCGTCTCGGGGGTGTTCATGTCTAGCTCACCTCCGCAAGGTGCCGCGCGATAGCGGTGAAGAAGTGCTGCCCGTCCGTGCCGCCTGACAACGGGTCCACGACCCGCTCGGGATGCGGCATGAGCCCGAACACGTTGCCGCGCTCGTTGCAGATGCCGGCGATGTCATCGAGCGCACCGTTGGGGGCGCTGCCGCCGGCGGCACGCGAGCCGTCCGGTTCGCAGTAGCGCAGTACGATCTGGCCATTGCCCTGGAGGCGTTCGAGCGTCTGCTCATCGCAGATGTAGTTGCCCTCGTTGTGGTTGATCGGCACGCGCAGGACCGTACCGGGTGCAAGGTCGAGCCACTGGCACGCGCTCTCCTCGGCCCGCAGGTCGACCGTCGTGCAGATGAACTTGAGACCGCGGTTGCGGAGCAGCGCGCCGGGCAGCAGGTGCGCCTCGGCGAGGATCTGGAAGCCGTTGCAGATGCCGATGACGGGGCCGCCGCGTTCGGCGAACCGCACGACCTCGGCCATCACGGGGCTGAAGCGCGCCACGGCGCCGCAGCGGATGTAGTCGCCGTAGGAGAAGCCGCCGGGCAGCACGAGCGCGTCGAGACCGGAGAGGTCCGTATCGCCGTGCCACACGTAGTCGGCCTGCATCCCGAGGTGCCGGATCGCGTGGACGGCGTCTTGTTCGCAGTTGGAGCCGGGGAAGATCACCACACCGAAGCGCATACGCTTAAGCCTCCCCGACCCGCTCGATGCGGTAGTCCTCGATGACCGGGTTGGCGAGCAGCTTGTCGCACATCTCACGGACCCGGGCCTCGGACGTACCATCAGCCACCTCGAGCTGTATGTACTTGCCGATCTTGACCGAGGCGACCTCCTCGTAGCCGAGGTTGACAAGCGCCCGCTCGGCCGTCGCGCCAGGCGGGTCGAAGATGCCCTTCTTGTAGGTCACGTGGATCTCGAACCGTGCCATGATCTCCCCCTTACGCGTCGCGCCCGTCGGGCGCTTCAGCGGCTGTATCGGCATCAGTGTGCGCGAGCGATTCCCGCGTCTGCCGGGTGCGCTCTGCCACGGCGGCGTTGAGCGTCCGCCGGCTGTACCACATGATGGCCAGACCGATGAGCCACGCGCCGATCGACGCGTAGGCGACCACCGGGATATCGGTGTGCACGTCGATGGCTGCCTGGGTGGCCGAGGCGACACGCCAGAAGCTCAAGAAGAAACCGACCACGCCCGCGCCCGCAAGCGCCATCCCGAACCAGAAGAGGTAGAGATGCGCCCTCACGCGCGCAGGCAGGATCTTGAGGCTCACGAACGGTCCTTGCCGGGTTTGGTTCCTTCGGCCTTGTCCTTATCCGCAGCCTTGACGCCAGCGTCCTTGGACGGCCGCTTCTTGGCGCCCTGCGCCTCGATGAGCTGCTTGCGGAGCTTACGGATCACGAAGATGTCGATACTCACAGCTACCAGTGAGAAGCCGAGTACCGTCGTGGCGATCACCCGCTGCACCGCCATGTTCTCGCGAAGCGTAGGGACGGCCCACCCGATGCCGATCAGCGCCAGGCCGCCGAGCAGCAGCACCCACCACACCCGGCGCCACTTCTTGATCTCCGGCGACGTGGGAAGACCGCTCCAGTCCTTGTCCTGGCCGGGCTTCTTCTTGGGCTTGGACACGGTGCCCGCGTCCACGGTCCCCTGTTTGCGGACAGGCTTCGCCCCGGCCGCGCTCTTTCGGGTGGAGCCGATCTTCGCGCCCTTGCGGTAGCGATCGTTGCCATAGCTGCGCTGTGACACGGGACCTCAGTCCCCTTCCGGAGAGAACGGCATGCCGGTTATCGTCTCGAACGCCTCGACGTACTTCTCGGCGGTCATCACGATCACGTCTTCAGGAAGCGCCGGCGCCGGCGGCGTCTTGTCCCACCCGCTCGCCTCGAGCCAGTCGCGCACGAACTGCTTGTCGTAGCTTTGCTGGCCGCTGCCCGGCACGTACTCCTCGGCAGGCCAGAAGCGCGAGCTGTCCGGCGTCAGGACCTCGTCGATGAGCGTGATCTCGCCATCCACCAGGCCGAACTCGAACTTCGTGTCCGCGATGATGATGCCGCGTGAAGCGGCGTGATCGCGTGCTGCCGAGTACAGCGCGATCGAGATGTCGCGCAACCGCCCGGCCTGCTCGCCCCCGACGATCTCCACCATCTGCTCGAAGCTGATGTTCTCGTCGTGGTCGCCGATGGCGGCCTTGGTCGATGGCGTGAAGATCGGCTCGGGCAGGCGGCTCGATTCGACGAGGCCGTCGGGGAGCTTCTGGCCGCACACCGTACCGCTCGCCTGGTACTCCTTCCAGCCGCTCCCGGCAAGGTAGCCACGAACGATGCACTCGACCGGGAAGACCTGCGCCTTCTTCACGAGCATGAACCGGCCGCGGAGCGACGAGGCGTGATCGGTGAGCGCATCGGGAAGATCGCATTCGTCGGCCGAGATGAGGTGGTTCGGCACCACGTCGCGGAGCAGGTCGAACCAGAAGAGCGAGATCTTCGTAAGGACCTCGCCCTTGTACGGGATCGGATCGGGGAGAACCACGTCAAACGCACTGATGCGGTCAGTTGCGACGATGAGGAGCTCCGCACCCATGTCGAAGATGTCGCGGACCTTACCCTGAGCACTCGGCTTGAGATCGATCGGCTGCACGCAGACGTCCTTTCTGATCGGGCGTCGCGGGGCGGACGGCGGGGAGAGCACGCGGGCGCCCCTGCCCGCGCGTCATGGGTGCATTGTAGGCGATACGGACAGGCGCGGTAAGGGCACTCGCGGCCCGTCAGACCGCCGCGTCCGGCACGGATGCGGGACTGTCGAGGCCGTAGGCGGTCCTCGTGTACCCGGCCCACAACCGGTATGACACGAGTGCCGCAAGAACGCTCACAAACCCGGTGAGCACCGAGGAGACCATCTGCGCGGGCATGACCAGCATCCACACGAGTCCGGCCATCTCGTCGGGCAGCAGAAGCGCGGCCCCGAAGACCATGCCCCCGACAACGACCAGCATGCCTGTGAGCACGATGAACGAGGAGAACAGCCCAACCGCGAGAGCCCGCCAGAACACCGAGCGATACGCCATCGCGTGCTCGCGCACCCGGCCGAAGATGCGCCGCAAATCGAAGCCGGCCTCGATCGAGTCGTACAGTGCGACCTGCGCGAACACCGGCCAGATAGCGACCCCGTAGACAACCGACACGAGGGTCATGCCCACCGTGAACGCGATGAGCGGGACCACGAAGTCCCACACGCTCGCCATCTCGGCAAGACCGAAGGCACCGCGCGCGATGAGCAGGAAGATCCCACCGATCATGAGTGCGGAAAGCGGCAGCGAGTAGATGAGGCTCACCACGAACGCGATGAGACCCGTGCGCAAGCGCGGACCCACCGGCTGCCACTCGGGCAGTTGCGCCTCAGGGTCCCAGGCCGCTGCACGCACCCAGGCGAGTCCGTAACCCGTGAACCAGAACGTCCCGACGTACGGGATCATCATGATGCCGACGCCGATGGCCGTCTTCTTGAACCACGAGCGGTCGGCCACCACCGCACGGAAGGCCTCGCGCACCGTCATCGCGTGGTCATCGCGACCCACGCTCACCGGGGCAGCCCGACCCGCCGCAGCGCGTCTGCATCGAGCGACATGGAGCGCGCCGTCATCCCGAACATGTCCCAGATCAGGCTCTCGAGCGAGTAGTCCTGGCCGTACGTCATGATGTACGGCTCGCCCTCGATACCGCCGAGTTCGGCGGCCGCGTCGACCGCGTCGTCGTAGTTGCCAAGCGTGTCCACGAGCCCGAGCTCGATCGCCTCGCTACCGAGCCAGACCCAGCCGGTGGCGAGTTCTCGCACCTCGGCCTCCGACATGCCGCGACCGGTGGCCACATCCGCGATGAACTGCTCGTAGGCGATCTCCATCTGACCCTGGAGCATCGCGCTCTCGGTGGCCGTCACGCTCCTGTAGGGGTTGCCGACGTCCTTGTGCTCGCCTTCCGTCAGGACGGTGAACTCGACGCCGAGCTTGTCGAGCAGGCCCGCGACGTTGGGGATCTCCATGATCACGCCGATGCTGCCCACGGAGGAGCCGGGCGAGGCAACGATCTCGCTGCACTGCGACGCCACCATGTACGCCCCCGACGCGCCGATATCGCCGATGCTCGCAACGACCGGCTTCTCCTCGGCGGCACGACGCACCGCGAGCGCGATCTCCTGTGAGGCCGCGACGGTCCCACCGGGAGAGTCGATCCGCAACAGGATCGCACGCACGCTGTCATCGGCGAGCGCCTGGTCGAGCTGGTCGAGGACGTACTCCGGGGACGCCACCCCCTGGTAGGTCGTGCCGCTCCCGGCGATCACGCCACCGATGTGGATGAGCGCGATGCTGTCGCCGTACGATCCAATGACGGGACCATCCGTGGCAGCCACCACCACGAGTCCCACGCACGAGAGCAGCGTCAGGATGACAAAGCCGATGGTCAGACCGATGGCCCACTTAGCGCCGGCCGACATCGGCGCCTTCGCCGGAGCGGGAGAAAACGCGACCGGTGCGGCGGGCGGTGAGAGGGCGGGCTGCTCCGGCGCGTCTGAGGGGGTATCCATTGTTCCTCCGGTGGTCGGCGTGTCTAGAGCCGGACGACGTTGACGTAGACGAGTCCCGCAAGCGCGTGAAGGACCGCGAGAACGACAATCGCGTACGCGCTCATGCGGTGGACCTTCATGTGCAGCGGGCCCTTGAACTTGATCTTGCGCTTGCCCTGCATGACCTGGAACACCATGAGCGCGAGGATCGCGGCACCGCCGCCGATGAGAATAGTGCGGGTGATGACGATGCCGAAGAGCATGAGCCCCTCCCTGCGTGTCAGCTGCTCGTGCGCGATCATCGTACCGATAAGCGCGCGCCTCATGCTACACCACGCAGCAGCCTAGACCACGCAAGCGCCACCCCACCGGCAGAGGTTGTCGCGCAGGACGTTCGGCAGGGCCGCTACCAGATCTGCGGCGTGCATCGCGGGTGTCGCGCGCATCGCCCGGCCCGCCTCGCGGTTGGCCAGACACGCGCATCGCGCCGCGTCCACCGTGGGAAAGCCCGCAGCGAGGAACGCCGAGGCAAGACCCGTGACCGTGTCGCCCGTTCCGCCGATGGCCTCGAGCTCGGGCACGCACGGCTCGTCGACGACCTCGGCGATCGCGCCGTCGAGTGCGATGTGGTCGCGCACGCCCTTGATAAGCAAGACGCGGGCGGCGGCGCCGGTCGCATGGGCCCTCGCAGCCAGCACGACGGGATCGAACCCCTCGTTGCCGAAGAGGTAGTGAGAGACGTAGGCGGGGTGCGTGACGTCGGGATCGGCGAGGAAGCCAAGCTCTCCCACGTCCGGAGTCATGAGTTCGAAGCGGTTCGCCAGCCCCGCCGCCTTGGCGGCATACATCCCGCCCGCATCGGCGACAAGCAGCGCCTCGGGCGCCGCCTCGGCCAGCTGCTCGATCGCTCTGCGCATCAGCGCCATCACCGGCTGCATGTAGTGGAACGCGATGACCGAGGGACGGACGCGCGTCGCTACCTCGGCCAGGCGCTCGTAGACGTGACGTGTGCCGTCGCCGCGTCCGATGTCACCGGCAACGAGAGCGTACGGCGCCGGCGTGCCGAGGTGAGTGGCGACCTGAGTCGCCGCGCCCAGCATCGCCGAGGTGCCCTGAGAACTCGGCACGCGAGTACCGTCGATTGCCAGCGCGCCGTCGGACTCGATGGTCACCGGTCCCGCAAGAACCGGGCCCCCGATCACGGGGTACGTGGCGACAACGAGCAGCGTCATCGGCCATCAACCTCAAGCAGCGCGCGGACCTCCACGTAGGTGCGATCAAGCATCAGCCCGCACAGCGTATAGCCGAGATCCTTGGGGCGCGCCACCTCATCGAGGCGCTTGCCCACAAGCGCGAGGTTCAGGTACGGGATGTCCGGGCAGCCGCCGCCCGACGTGTTCACGATCACGCCGGTCGCCTTCTCCACGACGATCTTCATGTTCCCGGCGCGGACCATCAGCCAGTCGCCAAAGTCCACCGTCGTCACGAGATCGCACACGCTCGCGGTGCCCTCGGTGTCGTTCGCCCACTCGCGCACGTGAACACCCGCCTCGGCGAGCACTCGTTCTGCGCCGACGTGTTCCACGCGCTCAAGCGCGACCGAGAGATCGCAACCGGCGCGCAGGTGGGGCGGCGGCGCCACCAAGTGTACGCCGTAGCCGGCCGCCTTGAGCGCACGCTCGGCGGCGATCGCGTCGTTGACGGCCTCGAAGAGGAACAGCCCGAGCGCCTCTTCGGCGCCCGGGCTCGGATGCGCGTCCTTGCGGCCGAACAGCCTCACGCGCGAACTCCCTTGATGCGGTACTCCTCGCCCGACTCCTCGATCGTGACCGTGTAACCTTCGTCGGCCAGCAGGGCCGCGACGTTGGCCTTGGCGGTCCCGCTGTCGGCGTGGACGACGATCTCGGCCGGGTCGCTCTCGAGCGCCTTCTTGGTGTGCATGAGCGGCATCGGGCACGACAGCCCGCGCACGTCGAGTTCAGTCATGGGGTCTTCCCTTCTCTCGCGCTATGCGGTTGTGCGGGAGCCGAGGACGGCAACCCCGACGAGGACGACTGCCATCACGCCGAGCGCCGGCCACGCGATGTCGGCAAGGCCGGCGGCGGACGACGCGAGCTTGAAGAAGTGCGTGGCTCCCGCGCCCACGAGCATGCCCGCGACCGCCATGAACGAGTCGGCATCGCCCTCGGAGCCCATGATCACCTGACGGAACGGGCATCCGCCGAGCAGGATGGCCGCAAACGTCGCCACGGTCATCGCCGCGAAGCTGCCGAGCGCGTCGTTGTGCGCCACGGGCTGGCCGGTGAAGCCGAGGTTGTACTGCCCGAAGACCATGTTCACGACAGTGGCACCAATGAGCAGGCCTACCACGCCGAACAGTAGATCGAATCGGCGGACGAGTATCGCGTCGCGGATGCCACCGATCGAGCAAAAGCGGCTGCGCTGCGCCACGACGCCGATGGCAAGGCCGGCGACAAGCGAGATCCACAGCGGCGCCCGCTTACCGCCAGGCATCGGCTTGGTCTCGGCCACCTTGTCCGCGTCGGCCAGCACCGTCCCGTCGGCGGCCACTACTGCGCCGTCCACGAGCGTGGCGTCCGCGGGCTTGATCACGGTGCCGTCGGTGGTGACGACGACCTCACCCGGAACGACCGCCTTGCCGTTGGCCGGCGTGACAGTGGCCCAGTCGGGCTTGGTGCCGTACGTCGAGAGGAGCAGCAACGCGAGCATCGCCACGCCGACGGCGGGAAGCAGCCAGCCGAGCGGCTTGGCCAGGTTCTTCGCCCGCCCCATGTTGAAGCCACGCTTCAGGAACACGATGCCGACGATCACGCCGGCGACGATACCCGCCACGCCCCACAGAGCGGACAGGTCGCCGCCACCGAGGCGCAGCCACGCGCGCACGGTACACCCGAGGAAGATGAGTGCGCCGGCCATGAAGATGAAGCCGAGCACGAATCTGATGATCGGCTGGCTCCCGCCGCGCGGGCGGAACTCGCGCGTGACGAGTGCGGCACCCATCGCGCCTAAGATGATGCCGATGATCTCGGGCCGGATGTAGGCGACGACGGCCTGGTTGGTCGATCCGCCGACGAAGAAGCCCGTGATGTCGCGCAGGAAGCACGCGATACACAGGCCCATGTTGCCCGGATTCCCCTGACTCACCAGCCACGCGGCGACCGCCCCGATGAACAGGCCCGCTCCGCCGAGTATCCAGGCGGTAGGGCCGATCACACGACGCTTGGTCATAGAACTCCCCTTTCTCGGACACGGTATAACCCCTCACGATGATTGCTATAAGCATCGTTCGGTGTCAAGCGTGAGTTCCCCACGGGGCGCACAGGCACCCGGTTAACCGACTTCTTACCGATCGAAGCGGATAAGCGACGAAATCCGCGCTCGGCTTCTTGTATGAGGAAGCCTCCCTGTGTATCGTTCATCTACGATTGACGATTAAGGAGGCTCGGTGACCGAAGAGCAGCTGGCCATGACAGCCAAGGCGCTCGCCCATCCTGCGCGTGTGCGTATCGTTCGGCTTCTGGCAGCGCAGAGCGAATGCCGCGGGCACGACGTGTTCGCCGGACTACCGCTGGCGCAGTCGACAATCTCGCAGCACCTGCGCGTTCTGAAGTCCGCCGGTGTCATCCGCTCGCACGCGGTCGGCACCTCGATGGTGTACTGCCTGAACAAGCCCGTGCTCGAGGAGTTCCTGTGCGCCTTGGGCGAGATCGCCTCCGACGCAGCCACATGTGACCCCGAACAAGGAGACGACCGATGAGCGGAACCGCACCCGCAACACCCGCCGAGAAGAAGCGCATGAGCTTCTTCGAGCGCTACCTCACGCTCTGGGTGGCGCTCTGCATCGCCGCCGGCACGTTCATCGGGAACGCCTGGCCTGGCGTGGCCGACGGACTCTCGCGCTTCACCTACGCCGAGATCTCGATGCCGGTGGCCGTCCTCATCTGGCTCATGATCTTCCCGATGATGCTGCAGATCGACTTCGCATCGATCAGGCGCGTCGGCGAGCGCAAGAACGGACTGATCGTCACGACCGTGGTCAACTGGCTCATCAAGCCGTTCACCATGTTCGGTATCGCGTGGCTGTTCTTCAACGTCATCTTCAAGAATCAGATCACGCCCGAGCTGGCGCAGCAGTACCTTGCTGGCGCCGTACTCCTGGGCGCCGCACCGTGCACGGCGATGGTGTTCGTGTGGTCGTACCTGGCCGACGGGGATCCGGCCTACACGCTGGTGCAGGTCGCGATCAACGACCTGATCATGCTCGTCGCGTTCGTACCGATCGTGTCGTTCCTGCTCGGCGTGGGTGGCATCCCGGTGCCGTGGGACACGATGGCGCTCTCCGTCGTGCTCTTCGTGGTCGTGCCGCTCGCTGCCGGATGGCTCGTGCGCACCCGTCTGATCGCGGCCAAGGGCCTGACCTGGTTCGAGCGCGACTTCCTGCCGCGATTCGGCCCCGTCACGATCATCGCCCTGCTCGTCACACTCGTGATCATCTTCATCTTCCAGGGTGAGATCATCGTGGACAACCCGCTCCACATCCTCCTCATCGCGATTCCGCTCACGATCCAGACGTTCCTCATCTTCGTGATCGCCTACGGATGGTCGTGGCGTTGGAGGATCTCGCACCGCATCGGTGCGCCCGCCGGCTTCATCGGCGCCTCGAACTTCTTCGAGCTTGCGGTAGCTGTGGCGATCGCGCTCTTCGGCCTCAAGTCAGCCGCAGCGCTCGCAACCGTCGTCGGCGTGCTCGTCGAGGTTCCGGTGATGCTCTCGCTTGTGTGGATAGCCAACCGCACCCGCAAGCGCTACATGGCGCGCTCGGGCGAAGGGTCCGTGTGTGTGGAGCCGGTCGCCTTGGTCTCGTCTCTCGTGGAAGGCGAGGCGTGCGACTCATGAGGCGCATCGCGCTCTTCTCGGACATCCACGCGAATTCCCTTGCCCTCGACGCGGTCCTCGCAGACATCGACTCGGCCGGCCTCGAAGAGGTCTACTGCCTCGGTGACCTGGTGGGCTACGGGCCGGATCCGTCCGGCGCGGTGGAGCGCATCCGCATCCTCGGCATCCCGACCATCCGCGGTAACTACGACGAGGGCATCGGCACCCGGCGCGGCGATTGCGGCTGCTACTACGCAACCGAGCAGGCGAAGTCAGACGGCGCGGCATCGTACGCGTTCACGGACGCGGCGCTCGACGACGCCGACCACGAGTGGCTGGCGACGCTGCCGACGGAGTTCCGGCTCGAGCACGAGGGAGCCCGTATCCTGCTCGCACACGGCAGCCCGCGCAAGATCAACGAGTACCTACTTCTCGACCGGAAGGACGCGCAGCTGGCGAGGCTCGCCGAACAGGCCGCAGCCGACGTCGTGTGCGTCGGCCACATCCACATCCCTTATCACCGGGTGCTCACGGCCGACGACGGTCGCGCGATCCACTACGTGAGCAGCGGCTCGGTCGGCAAGCCAAAGGACGGCGACCCGCGGGCGGGATGGGTCGAGCTCGTACTCGGCACCAAGGCCGAGGTCAACGCGACCTGCTCTGAGGACCATGCGGCAGGACCCGTAGGTGCGCCGGGCGGTGAGCGTGTGTGGCTCGGCACGACGGTGCATCGAGTCCCCTACGACGTCGAGCAGGTGGCGGAGGTGGTGGTCGCGGCGGGTTTGCCCCCGACGCTTGCGGAGGCGCTCCGGGCTGGCTGATGGATCCGCGACGAGCGTGCGGCCCCGTGCGTCGGCCCCCGCGATCGAAGGCCGACGCACGCCTGGCAGTCTGTGTCGGCTTGTCATGAAGCAACGCGACCTCGACGAGTTCATGAACTACCGTGACGCGGACTCCGTGACCGCCGTCGCTATCTCATCGACTTCGAACGCGCCAGCGCACACGATGCGATCCCCATGAACGAGCAGCGGCAGCGGCGCGCCGGACACGAGGGCATCGACCGCAACCTCCCGCTGGCGCCCCTGGAGCCGGAACAGGTCGACCTCCTGGAAATCGAT
The DNA here is from genome assembly GCA_034368805.1 of Coriobacteriia bacterium. GTDB lineage: Bacteria > Actinomycetota > Coriobacteriia > Anaerosomatales > Anaerosomataceae > UBA2272. The sequence continues at coordinate 12,245 of JAXMLJ010000088.1, read as the reverse complement.
ACGTCTACCCCCGAGTAGTTCGGAGAGTCGTGCCCCCAACACGTGGAGGCGCCACTGCAGCGGCATCTCTCAAGTCGCTCCCTCGGCGATCTCACCGAGCAGCGACTCCGGCCCGTCGCAGCAGTCAGAGCCGTCGCCTCAACCGCACGCCGGCTCGGGCACGACCAGAATCGTTATGTCGTCCATCATCACTGCCTCTCACGCGATCCAAACCAGATACGCAGCCGCACCGAGAAGGCCCGCGCCGCCGATCTTCGTGAACACGGGCGTCAGGCGGGAGACCTTCCGCATGAGCCCGAGAGAGCCCGAGGCCAGGCCGAGCAACATGAGGGGCACCCCCTTGCCGAGGCCGTAGACGAAGAGCATCGCGCCACCCTCGGCTGCGCTCCCCGTCGTCGCAGCGATAGCGGCGATGGCCGCAAGGATGGGCGTCGAGCACGGCGATGCCACGAGTCCGAACAGCATCCCGAAGAGCAGCGCGCCGATGATGCCCTTGCGCTCGGGCCGCTGCGCGGGCAGGAAGCGGTTGAGGCGATCGAAGGGTATCTCGATCACACCGAGCATCTGCAGCGCGATAGCGACGCAGATGATGGCGATCACGTAGTACGCCCACGCACCGAACATCAGCGCGCGCCCCAGAAGCCCGGCAAGCGCGCCGATGACCGAGAACACAAGACTCATCCCGACCACGAACACCGCGGTGAGCCCGAGAGCGCGGATGAGCATCACGCGCGGCGCCTCGTCTTCTGGATCGCGGACCACCATGCCGGTAACGTAGCCGAAGACCGCGGGCAGCACCGGGACCACACACGGTCCGAACCCCGCGACGATGCCGCCGAGGAATGCGACGCTGAACGCGGCGATTCCGCCGAGATCCCCGCTGGTGAGCTGCGATGCGAGCGCCTCGATGTTCACTGCGCCTCGATCAGCGCGTCCAGGTGGTCACGCATCTGCGCCTCGTCCATCGCCCCGGTGAAGCCATCGATGACCTCCTCCGCTCCTGGCGAGAGGAAGAATGACGTCGGTATGTATTGGAATGAGAACTGCGCCGACAGCTCCCGCCCGGACGGATCGTCGGTGATCGCGTTGACGAATCTCACCTGGTCCTCGTACTCGGGTACTACCGCGTCCGCGACCTCCGATATCTCGACGCACGGGACACACGTCAGCGAGTGGAACAGCACGTAGATGGGCTTGCCCGAGGCGACAGCCGCATCGAAGTCAGCCACCGCGTCATTCCGGATCGACGTGATCGTCGTTCCGGCGGGTTCCCCCGCCGCGGACGGGCCCGCGGGCACCGCACCGTCGGTCGCGAGCTTGGCTACGACGAGCACCAGGAAGGCGATGATGATGACGAGGGTGATGCGGTTCTTCTTGCCGCCGGCCGCGTTCCCAGGCGCAGCCGAGTTCTGACGTGCGTCCGGCTCGGCAGTACGCTCTGTCTCGTTAGTCACAATCACTGTTCCTTCCAGCAGTGGAAGCAGTCCTCCGGCGCATCCGCACTCACAGCTCGTGAAGTGCCCGGGCCACTGCCGACAGAGCGTCCCTGTCCAGCGTGTAGTAGACCCACGTACCGTCCTTGCGCGCGGTCACCAGGCCGGCTTCTTTCAGGGCGGACATATGATGGGAGATCGTCGATGCCGCGAGCCCGAGATGTTCCGAGAGCCTACAGCCGCAGACTTCATCGACCGCACAGCACGCCTTGCCGGGCTCAGAACTGCACTGGCTGAGCATGCGGACTATCTCGCGCCGCTGCACCGAGGCAAGTGCCTTGAGCGCGGCATCGAGTTGTTCGTCGGTTGCAGGTTGATCGATCACGGGCATGAGGGTCTCCCCCTAGTTCGATGATAGTCGAACTATAGAGCGTGAATCGCGGATGTGCAATAGGACACATGACCGCCGGGCGCCGCAAGGCGTCGGGCACGATCCTCCTCGCCTGGGAACCGGGAGACCACGCGACGCGGGACAGCCCTGGCCGAACCATCACCCCGGAAACTCGAGCGCCGCGATGAAGCGGTCCTGGAACTCCGGGTGCGCGGCCAGGTCGATCGCACGGACGCGATCCACAAGCGTCGTCGCCCGTCGGCGCCAGGCGTCATCACCGAGCGTGAGCCGTGCGCCGGCCAGTGCGGTGTTGCCGACGAAGGTGATGCGATCCCGCCACTCGGCAGGCAGGAGCCCGATCCGCGTAACCGATGCGGCATCGACATGGAACCCGAAGCCGCCGGCGACGATGACCTCGCCGATATCGGTCGCACGCACCCCGGCATCGGCGAGCAGCAGCTCGATTCCGGTGCGCACCGCCGCGACGGCGAGCTGGACCTGGCGCACGTCCTTCTGGGTGAGGACGACTTCGCGCCCGGGGTCCAACTCGAACACGCGCTGACCGCCGCGCTCGGCCACACGCGCGCCGAGCGAGCCTGGCACATCGAGCAGACGCCCGCTCGTGTCGAGGACGCCCGCGTTCAGCAGCGCCGCCACAAGATCGAGCACGCCGCTCCCGCAGATCCCCGACGGCGCCGTGTCTCCGATGACGCCGAGCGAGAGTCCGTCTCTTTCGAGCGTGACGCGCTCGATCGCACCTGTCTCGGCCAGCATGCCGCACTCGATGGCGGCTCCCTCAAGCGCGGGTCCCGCCGCCGTGGACGTGGCACGCATACGCCCGGCTCCGGCGAGCACGATCTCGCCGTTGGTGCCCAGGTCGACGAAGAGTGCCGGAGCGGTGCGCTCGTCCAGGCGCGTGGCGAGCAGCCCGGCGGTGATGTCGGCGCCGACGAACGCCGAGATGCCCGGAAGCACGTACGCTGCCGCGCGGTCGAAGGCGGTAAGGCCGAGCGCGCGGGCAGTCCCGGCCGTCCCGGTGATGTCAACGCCCTCGTACGGCGCGGCAGCAAGCGGCGAGAGGTCGCGCCCGAGGAAGATGCCGGTCATCGCCGTGTTGCCACACATGGCTATCTCGGTGAGATCGTCGGCGGAGGACCCGATCTCGTCGAGCGCGTCGGCCACGAGATCGGCGACCTGCTCGAGGACCGTCGCGCGCAGTTCCGCGGCCGCTCCGTCGAGCGCCGCGGTCACGCGGCTCATCACGTCGGCGCCGAACGCGCCCTGCGCGTTGAGAGCACCCCGGCTGGCGACAACGTCCCCGGTAGTCATATCGATGATCGCCACCGCGACAGTTGTCGTGCCGATGTCGACCGCCGCGCCGAGACGCCGGGGGCCTGCGCCGGCGTTACCGGACGTGCCCGTCAGCGCGGCGCGCGCGCCCGTGGATGTCGAGCCGGTCACCACCCGTGCCCGGCCACGCACGCGCCCGAGCTTGATGACCGCGTCGCCGAGCGCGCGCGCGCGGCACGCGAGCCGCCTGCCGGCGGCCACACTCGCGCCGCCCAGGATGTCGGCCTCTTCAGGGGTGAGCGCCGAGACCTCGCCGGTCACGCGCACCCGGCACGCCCCGCATCGGCCCGCACCACCGCACGGCGCGTCGATGCTCGCACCGGCAGCGTGAGCCGCATCGAGCAGTGTGGTGCCGGGTGCGACATCGGCATCAAACCCACCGGGCTCGAACCGCACGCGAATCGTCCTGTCACCCACCGGCGCCACCTCCCTCTCGGATGCGATGGTACCGCGAGCGGGGCACGGTCACACGCGCGGCATCAGTCGTCCGCCGAGTAGTAGACGACGTCGCTTTCGGCCTGGTCCTGGCGATAGCGAGGCCGGATGCGTTCGAAGACGATGACTGCGACCACGAGCACGACCAGGAGCGACAGCCCCGCGACCCCCTCGGCGACCAAACCGAGCTGGAAGAGCATCGCGCCCGAGTTGAGCAGCGCGTGCGTGCCCACGGCGGCCAGATAACCGATGACCGGACGCCCGCGCGCGGCGAACCACATGAGCAGCGCGGTCATGAACCCGTGGAGCAGCACCACGACCAGACGCTCGCCGAGAAAGCCCGTGAACATGAACCAGGCGTACTGCTCGTAGGCGCCGGAGAGCGCGATCTGCCAGCCGAGATACGCCGCCTCCCCGATGCCGAACCCTATGCCGAGCGCCACGCCCATCCACAGCGCGTCGTCCGGCGTGGTCGCGTGCCGGCGCACCGATGGCACGAGCGCGGGGACGACCTTGATGAGCTCCTCGAAGACCGGCGAGAGCAGGAACAGGAAGACGAGGAACCAGACCGGGGTATCCAGCCCCAAACCGGGATCGATGCCGGCGAGCGTGCCCACGCCCTGCCCCACCGGCGACTTCACGAACAGGTTCACCACCGCCGAGAGCGGCAGGCCCCACACCATGAGCCGGACGAAGCGCCATGTGCGACCGGAGTAGGCGTAGAGGAACGCACCCCATAGGAGCGCGGAGACGACGATCGTGATGATCGCCATGGGCAGGATCGTCGGCACGTCAGCGGCCGCGCTTCGGCAGCATCATCATGAGCGCGGTCACGAACGCCTGCTCGTCGGCGGGTGTGATGCCGTACCGCATGCCGCCCGCCTCGATGAGCAAGATCCCCTTGGCCATGCGCGTGGCGCACATGCGGACACGGCCGATGTCGGCGTACGGCACGGTCCACAGCGCGAGTCCGGGCATGCGCATGCTCGACCACAGCGACGGCGTGAGGTCGGCGCGGCGGACGTCGGTAATCTCCGCGTACGGGACCCGGTACCGCAGCATCCGCCCGCAGGAGACCAGGAGCGCGTCTCGCTCGAGGTCGTAGCGCATCTGCGGTAGTGAGACGAGTGCGAGCAGCATGAGCATGACGATCGGTGCGATGACGGCGATCGCGATCCACGCGCCCACGGCCTCATCCCCCGAGAACACGCCGGGCTGGGTGAGTATCGGCGCCATCGGCGCCAGTACCAGCGCCATGATCGCCATCAACCACGCCCACCCGAACGAGCGGGCGGGGCGAAACGAGCTCAGGGCCGCGTCACTCATGCGTTCACCACCCGTTCGACATCACCGAGAAGACCGCCGCTCCCGCCGCGAGCGCCATTCCGAGGTAGCCATACCCGGCCACGAACGTGCCGATCAGGACGGCCGTGCCCGCGACAACGGCCACCGACCCATCGCGATGACCGCCCGAGGCTCGCCGGGCGGCCTCGGCCGCGAGTACGCCGAGCAGGAGCGAGACGAGCCAGAAGCGGAAGCCGAGCATCGCGGCAAGCAGCGGTCCGCCGATACCGGCGGCGCCCGCCGCGAGCACCGCAAGGGCGAGCTGCCACGGCTTGACCGCGCGGAGCGCCGACCGGGGCAGTCGCCCGCACTCGGGGCACTTGTAACCCACCGGCGTCGGCACGAAGTCCTTCGGGCAGATCGGGCGCTCGCACTCGACGCAGCGGACGCTCGTCTCCACGCCGGGATGGAAGGCACACTCGGCCACGTGAATCCGCCGCCCCTAGCGACCCGCGGACGCCGTACGCACCCGCTCGATGCCTGTGCCGCAGCGCGCGCCCCAGCCGTCCAGGAACTCGCCGTCGCGGAGTACGTAGACGACCTCGCAGTTGTTGGCGCAGCCGCCGCACTCGTCGCCCATCGTCTGGAACTCGAACTCGCGCACGGCGAAGTCGAAGTCACCTTCGAGACCTGAGGACTTCGCGAGCAGCGCGATGCCGACGGCGCCCATCAGGTGCCCCACCTCGTCGACGATCACGTCGTGGCCGGTCAGGCGCTTGAACGCCTCGACAACGCCGACGTTCTTGCTGACGCCGCCCTGGAAGACGATCGGCGGCTCGATCTCCTTGCCTTTGCCGACGTTGTTCAGGTAGTTGTTCACGATGGCGTTGCACAGCCCCGCCACGATGTCCTCGATCGCGTAGCCGATCTGCGCCTTGTGCACGAGGTCCGACTCGGCAAAGACCGTACAGCGGCCCGCGATCTTGGTAGGACGCGTCGAGCGCAGCGCGTAGGCGCCGAACTCCTCGACCGGTATGCCGAGGCGACGGGCCTGCGACGAGAGGAAGGAGCCGGTCCCGGCGGCGCACAGGGTGTTCATCGCGTAGTCCACCGGCACGCCGTCGCGGAGCACGATTATCTTCGAGTCCTGCCCGCCGATCTCAAAGATCGTCCGGACGTCGGGGTGCATCGAAAGCGTGCCCATCGCGTGCGCGGTGATCTCGTTCTTCACGACCTGCGCGCCGAGCACCGAGCCGATGAGCTCCCGTGCCGAGCCGGTGGTGCCGACGGCGACCACCCTCACGTCGGTACCCGCGACCTGACCCTCGATCTCGCTCAGGACGCGCTTGACCGCCCCGATCGGGTTGCCCTCGGTCCACAGGTACGCCGAGGCGACGATGTCGCCATCCTCGGCCACCACGACTGCCTTGGTCGAGATCGAGCCGATGTCGACGCCGAGATACCCCTTACGCACTGTTCCTCCCTCGGGCACGCATGACGAGCATGTCGGCAAACGCCTCGATCCGCGTGCGGATGCCTGTCTCGGCGGTCTGCGCGTCGTAGCTTACGAACAGGACCGGGAACGTGTGCTCCCGCGAGATGCGCTGCAGAACGGACATCGCGCTGACCTCGGGCATGCAGCCGAACGGCTTCAGGTGCGCCATACCGTCGAAGCCCTCCTGCATGAGCTTCCAGGTCATCGCCACGCTCTCGGTACCGTCCGCGCCGAGATGATACTTCACCCACGGGTCGGCCTCGCCGAGGAGCGCGCGCACGTGCGGCCGATGGCGGATGCCATGCTCGATCAGTTTGGTGAGCGTCACGAAGCGATGCACCTCGACCCCGTGTTCGGCCAGGCGCCGCTCGATGCTGTGGTTGGCGAACGGCTCCATGAGGACGTACAGCTCGCCCACCACCCCGACACGAAGCGGGCGCTCGGGCTTGTCGAGCGGGAGGGCCGCGAGCTCGGCGAGAGTGCGCTCCTCGAGCCGCGCCACATCGCGAAACGCTCCCGCAGCCCGCAACTCGCGATGGAAGCGCCCGACGACCCGGTCGTGCGCGCCACGCTCGCTCTCGAACCCGACGTTCTTGCGAACGCGGTCCTCGACGGCCTCGAGCGCCTTGGCCTTGCGGTACGCGATAGCAAACGCGCGCGCGATGCGCAGCGTGGATACGCCCGGCGCGATGCGCTTGAAGTCGGCGATGAACTCGGCCACACTCCACGAACTCGTGAGGTTCACCATCTCGAACTCGTAGCCCAGGTCCCGCAGGATCGCCTCCTGCACCTCGGCATAGTAGCCGAACCGGCACCCGCCGCCGGCCTGACCGATCACGCTCGCACCGGCATCGAGAGCCTCGATGAAGTTGCCGAGGTTGTACTTGAACGGCACACACACGAACTCGGGGCTGTGCCGGGCGCCCACCTCGAGCGTGTGCTTGGTCATACGCGGCGGCACGAGCGGCGTGGCGCCGAGCTCGAGGACGAGCGTCTCGAACGCGATCCAGTACTCGCCCATGTGCGGGAAGGTGACAAGCCGCTCGCTCACGCGCCCACCGCCCTCACATGCCCGCGGCGCCGACGCTCCCGCAGAATGTCGACGAAGCTCTCGAGGCGCGTACGCGTGCCAGCCTCGCCCGCAAGTTCGTCGAGCACGAGCGTCGTCATCGGAATGCCGGTGACACGCCGGGCGCAGAGCTCGGCCATGAGCGAGTCGGGTCCGCACGGAAACGTCACGACGAACACGATGCCGTCCACCATGTCGCGATAGAGTTCTACCGAGCCGAGCAGTTCCTTGTTGTAGCGCCACTTCATCGTGGGCGACATCCCGGCACCGGTGCGCCGCGCGAGCGCCTTGTCCACCTCATCGGAGGTGACGACCTCGGCACCTAGCGTACGCAGGTAGCCGAGGATCGGCGCGCCGATGAGCTCGTCGGCCAGGTTGTAGGAGTGGCCGACCACCAGGATGCGCACGTCGCCGGAGCGCGGCGAGTCGGCGACCGACTGCTGCAGACGCGCGAGTTCGACCTCGTGTGCGTGCTGGGCCGCCTCCGCGAGCACGTAGGCGCGGCGTGCGATGCGTGCCGGTACGCCGAGCGAGCGAGCCATCGCGATCATCGAGCGGCGCTCGTCGACGCCGTGGTCGGCGTTGACGTCGTAGGTCACGAGCCTCAGATCGGGGATCGTGTTGCGCACGATGTCATACGCGCCCATGAACTTGACGCAGAGATGCTCGCCGCGCTCGAACGCTTCCTGCCGAGGCACGAACACCGCGTCACAGCGGCCGACAAGCGCCTCGATATGGCCGAGCAGCACCTTCATCGGCAGACAGGACTCATCAACAGCCAGAGAGACCCCCCGCTCCAGGATGCCACGGTTCGTCGGGGGACTCACGACGGTCGTGAAGCCGCACTCCTCGAGAAAGGTCGTCCACAGCATATGGTACTTGTGGTAGAGCAGCGCTCTCGGCAGACCGATTCGCACAACAACCCCTTCGGACTCACGCGTCGTGCAGAGCGTGCCCGTGACTATACCACCGACTGCGCCGGGTCCATGAGAATGGTCGCAGCGAATGCATGAACACGCGAGAGGAGGGCCGCGCGCGATGCGCGGCCCTCCGTCGTGCAGCAGACCAAGCTCGCGCCTTAGGGAGCGAGCAGGCCCATCAGGTACACATAGACCGACTCGGACAGGGCATTAGGACCACCGAAGGTCACGAGCGCCTCGATCTCCTCGGCGTGATCCTCGATCGACGCTTTGCACGCGGGGTGCACCGTACCGGACGGGTTGAGCAGCAGCACGCCGTTCATGCTGCCGATGCCCGCGCCTCCGGAAAGCGCGTCAGCGAAGTCATCGCCGGTGGCGACGCCTGTCGTACGGAAGTCGGCAAGGTAGTTCTCCCACGCCCACTCGGCGATGTTGGCGGCGGTCTCGTAGCGACTGGCGCCATCGATCCGCGTCACGGTGACATCCTCGAGTGCGGCGACTTCGGCGGCCACTGCGCCGCTCACAGCGATGTCGCCGCCAAGCACGACCGCGCTGGTGATCCCGTACTCACCGAGTACGTCCACCGTGTGCGCCGGCAGCGCATCCGGCTGGACGAGGAGCACGGGCATGCGGTTGGCGTACGCGATAGGAGCGACCGCAAGAGCATCGGCAAACAGATCGCCGCGCGCTATGAACGCTACGCTCACCGGCGCCGCGAAGAACATCAGCCCGTCCCTGCGCTCCATCACGTGGTCGGCGATGAGCGCGGCGGTCTCGTAACGGTCGATACCACCGATACGCTCCACCGCGAGGCCGAGACCTACGAGCGCCGACTCGACTGCCGGGCCGACAGCCACCGGGCCGCCGAGGATGAACGCACGGGTCGCGCCCAGACGGGTGATCTCGGCTGCCACATCCGCGGGCAGCACGCCCGGCTCGGTGAGCAGGATCGGCGCGTAGTACACACCGGCCAGACCGGAGCCGGAGAGCCCGTCGGCGAACTCGCGGCCGGTCGCGATCACGACCGTGTCCGCTGTGCCGAAGTGCTGCTTGGACACCGCGACCGAGGTAGCAAAGCGATCGAGGCCGCTGACACGTCCGCTGGGCAGGAACTCGAACGCGCCGATGTCGTAGAGAGCCTCGCCGTCGCTATCGCCATCGAGCGGACGTCCCACGTTCAGGATGTCCCACGGCCGCAGGTCCCACGCGAGCGCCGCCTCTGCGGCGAACGTCTCTGCGTACTCGGGGCTGCTCGTACCGGCGTCGATGCACGGAGAATCCGGGGCGAGCTCGTAGTCTTCGGTCAGCATCGGATCGTCCGTGGAGCAGTCGACCTCGAAGCCGGAGTCGAGTTCGTTCTCGTAGCAGACGTTGAACGCATCGACGTTGGAAGCGTCGGCGAGGGGATCCCACTCGTCGTTATTCCACAGGATGGTGTTCACGACCGGCGTGTAGTCCTGGATGGGACCGACGATGGCCGCATACTCGACAGAGTTGTCCACGAACGTGCAGCCCTCGACCGAGCTGTCGATCGAGATCTCGGGCTGGAGCGCGACATCATTGGCGTCCACGCCCGATTCGATCGCCACCACGGCGACCGCCCAGTTGTCAGCGAACAGCGAGTTCGTCACACGTGTGGGATGGCTTTCCGAGTAGACGGTGAAGAACCCATCGTTGACGATGATCTGGCACCGGTCGATGTCCAAGCCGCTCGGATAATCGGTGGGCTCGGGCAGCGCACCGGCGGCTTGGTACTCGGCATCCGCAGATCCGGACAGGAGCCCCTCGCCCACACTGACGACCGCGGCGCCATAGTTCATGCCGATGCCGCACTGGTCCAGCTTGGTGCTGCCGGCCTGCGTCATGACAGCCGCGCCCGGATCCGACAGGTTAAGTACGAAGTAGGAGCGCTTCGCGATGTAGGTGCCGGTCAGGTTACTCACGGCACCTCCGCCGAACGGCTCGAGGAACTGCGATGCGAGGGTTCCGGCGTAGTCGTCCAGTTCGGCGCCCTTGAACTCAGCGCTGTTGATGTAGTCGCCTTCCGTGGCGTTGAAGAAGAACACCGAATCAGCGGTGGTGCAGGTTCCGCCGTCGATCAGGATGGCGCCGCCGGAGGTATAGGCGTAGTTCGCATACAGCACGCTATCTCGCATGTCGAGATCGGTGTCGACGCTCCAGATCGCGCCGCCGTACTGGGCTGCCTCCGAGATCTGAGCGGACGTGCCGTCGGCACCCGCCGGGATCTGATCGAGGCGGAGTGAGCCCATGTCGATATCAAACGGTATCTCCTGCTGTGCCGAGAAGGGGGCGGCGGTGCCGCCACCGTTGCCCACGAAGACCGAACGTGACACCGACACGTCGCTGTTGTGCGCGTCGATGGCCGAGCCGAGGAACGCGATGAGCTCGGTGAACACGCAGTTGTCGATGTCCACCTGGGAGTTGTACACGCCGAGACCCGCCCCGGCGTCACCGAACACGTTGTTCGCGAAGATGAGATTCGCGAGCGTGACACCCTCGACACCCTCCCCGACGACCTCGGTCACACGGGCGTCGATGGTATCCATGCGATCACCAAGCACCATGATCTGGGTGTCCAGCCCGTTCTGCGCGGCCGATTCGATCATCCACGGGCCACCGCTCAAGACGGTCTGCCAACCGATGTCATCGGCGTACGTGCCGATCACCGAGACATCCGAGGGCACCACGAACGGGAGCGTCTCCCCGGTGTGGGGGCCGTACTCGCCGGGCGCAACCATGACGGTGTCACCGGCACTGGCGGCGGCCAAGCCGTCGCCCAGAAGCTCGAACGGGTCGGCAGCGGTGCCGGTGCCCGGCCCGTCGACGCTGTTGTCGACGTAGATGGTGATGCCTTCCGGGACCTCCTGCACACCCGCTGGCGCAGCGGCCACGGGTACGATCGGAACCAGCGCTGCAACAAGCGCCAGGACCGCGATCAACACCACCGGCCGTACGCGTGCGTGAGAAGCCGATAAGCCGTGCATGTGTGTCTCCCCTCGTCGCCCGTACTTCAAGAGCCGGTCCGCGCTCGCGCGCGGACACTGCGCCCCCTAACACTTCACTGTAGACCCAACGCCCCGTGCTGTCGCCCGCTTGTCGACGGACCGTCCAGGCGCATGACGAGCGGCACTCAGCTGCCGTTCGCATCCCCCGCGTCGCCGTTCGTCGGCGGCTCGGAGACCGGCTCCTGTTCCGTCTCGCGCCCGACACGCTCTTCCATCCGCTCGGCAGCCCTGCCGAGCCGCTCGGCTGCGGACTTCAGCGCGCCCGTCAGGCGTGGTCCCACCTCCTCGGACAGACGCTCGCCGGCCTGAGCGAACGCCTCGCCGGTCTTGTCGGCCGCCTCGCGGAACGACTGGCCCACGTCCGAACCTGCAGCCTCCTTCACGGCACCCGACACGTCCGACATGAAACCATCCAGCCGGGACGAAAGCTCATCGGCTCTCCGTTTGGTGTCGGGGTCGTTCACCGCAGCCTTGGCCCACCGCCCGATCGCCTCGCCGAGTGACTCGAGTCCGACGACCACCTCCCGCCATGCGGTCGATGCGTCGCCTGCCTCTGACTCGGACACCGACGGCGCGGGCTCACGTGTGCCAACCTCTTCTGAGTTCTCGCTCATGTCGTACGCCTCCCAGCCTCTATGACGCGCTTCCTCCGAGAATCGTGCCGAGCACGCCGCTGGCCATCGATGGATACAGATGCACCTCCGACGGGCTCGTGCCGATCAGCGGTCCCGGTAGTGGCTCGGACATGGACGCTCCTCCGAGTCGCGCCCGGTGTTCGTAGATGAGTATGCCCGTCAGCGGGTGCATCGTGCGACCGAGATTCTGGCACTATAGGCAGGACC
>JAXMLJ010000087.1:0-25606 GCA_034368805.1 Coriobacteriia bacterium | reverse complement strand
CGATCGCCGCGTTCAGTGCGAGGATCTTCGTCTGCTCGGCGATCTCATCGATGATCGAGAGCACGCGGCCGATCTCCTGGCTGCGTTCGCCGAGGGCGAGGATCCTGTCCGACGACTGCATCGTCGTCTCGCGAATCTCCTCGATCCCGGCGGCGGTGTTCGCGACGGCCAGCATGCCCTCCTCGGCGCTGGCCAGCGTGGTCTCGGCGATGCGCACGACGGCTCCGGCGTTGTCGGCGATCTGGCTTGACGTCTGCGCGAGCTCCTCGACCGTTGCGGAGGTCTGGGTGACAGCCGCAGCCTGCTCGGCAGCACCGGACGCTTGCTGCTCGGTAGCGGCAAGCACCTCGGTCGTGACCGACTTGATGTTGGCGTTGGTCTGCTTGATCTGCTCGAGCAGGCTGTGAACGTTCGAGAAGACGCGCTCGATCTCGGCCGAGATGCCGTCGATGCCGCGCACGTCACGCGCCGCGATGCCGAGCGAGCTGCTGACCTCGGTCAGCACCCCGGTGAGGGTCCGCTCGGATATGCGCGCGGAGAGCCCGTGACCGAACACGCCCATGCCCACGCCCGCACAGACGGACGCTATCCAGAAGACGACCGCCGAGACCACGCTCTTGGGCTCGACGAGAAGGCTCGCGAGCAGCGGAAAAGCTACCCCGACGCCTGCGCCCGCACCAACGAGATACCAGAACGTCCGCCGATTACCGGCACCGGTGCGCACCTTCAAGCCCATACCGTCCGCCTTTGTCGGGAGCCAACCTCACGAACAGCTGTATCGCCTTGAATCCTACCAGCACACGGGCCGCATGTGCGAGGATTCACCCGGCGCGACCGTCGCCTCCGCCGCCGCACCCATCACATGCCGGATGTCGGGGGTTGCAATCTATACCCACGGGGGTATACTGACTTCGCAGTCAAGACACCCCCGTCGTGAGGATGCGCGTGGCACACATACACATCAGCGAAGAGACCTGTGACCGATCTCCGGGGTGCCCTGCGCGCCAGGTATGTCCCCGCGACGCGATCAAGCCGATCCCCGGAGGACACTACCCGGGAGCCAACGGCTACACGATAGATGAGTCGCTCTGCACGGGCTGCGCGGTCTGCGCGAGGTTCTGCCCGACCGGCGCAGTGAGTGTGGGATAGGAGATGACGATGACTGACCCGATGGTGACCGTAGATGTGTTCGACTTCCCTGCTGAGGCGGACTGCTGGGGGGGCGGTTGAGGCCCATCCTGGTCTCCGGAGGAGATCACGGCGATCATCCGCTCTGAGGTCCAGCAGCGTTTCGGCGAGTCCGCCCGGATCGCATACCACGATACCAGCCGACCCGAGGTCGCGGCCGAGCACGCCGAGGTCGTCAGGTTCATCAAGGACAACGGCCTCGTATATCCCGTGACCGTCATCGACGGTGTGCCCGTCTACGACGGCGCTGTCTCGTACCCGGCGATCCTGCGCGCGGTGCAGACGAAGATCGCCAGCGTCTCATAGCCGACCCGGGATCGGTATGACCCGAGGCCGCAGCGCACGTCGCTGTGGCCTCAGCGCGTTCTCGTCCGCGTAAACCCCGATCGGGCGGGCGGCGTTGCTTTGCGGGCCCGCATGTTCCGCGCCGCGGAGTCACCACGCGAGCCGGTCTAGTAGACTCTGTGAGTAACCGACACCCGCCGGAAAGAGCTACCCGACCATGGCATCCCACGATTCGCCGCCGACCGACCCGTTCGAACAGGTGCTGTCTGCGCTGACCCGGGTGGCGCTGTCATTCTTCATCGCATGGCGTCGGGCACTGAGCATCGGCTATCGGAAGCTGCGAGCAGGCGCGCTGTGGATCACGGGGCGTGTAGCCGGATGGGCCGGACAGTGGGGCCGCGTGACCCGGTACCTCACCACGCCTGCACCCGAGCGGGTCCACGAGGACGCGGACGCCTCGCGTGCTGCGGCGTTCGGCACCCGTGCGTTCGCGTTCGGCCTGCTGACGAGCGGCGCCATCACGATTGCGACCGGTAGCACATCGAGGGCGGCCGTGGCGACACTGGTGGTCGAACTCGCATGGGCGGCGGGACGGTTCGCCATCTGCGCCGCCCTGGTCCCCGTCGCGACGCTACCCCGCAAGCGCCTGGCCCTCGCCTATCTCACGGGGCTCGCGCCCTACGCTGTCGGCCTGACCGCACCGTTGCGGATCGTGGCACTGGCGGCCTCGGCGCTGCTCACCGCCAGGGAACTCCATGCCGCCGGTCCCGATGCCCGCACCGTACGCACGGCAGTCGGCTGGGCGTACGGCGGGCAGGCCCTGGTCGTCGTCTTCGGGTTCGTGCTCCGCGGGGGCCTCGCGGCGCTCACGGGCAGCTAGATGAGCGCGATGCCGTCCGCATTGCGAGCCACCGGCCACTCGGCCACCGCGATTCCCGCGATCACCAGCAGGGCGCCGGACATCTGCGTGACGGTAAGGCGTTCGCCGAGTACGAGAGCGGCAAGCGCGATCGTGAAGACCGGTTCGGCGGTCGAGGCGATCGCCGCACGCGGCGCCCCGAGCGCGCGCACCCCCTGAAGGTAGAGAACCACTGCGGCGAACGTCGGCACGACGATGATCGCCGCCAGCAACAGCCACAGTCGAGCAGACCAGCCCGCAGGTGAAAGCGGCTCGCCGACGAGTAGCGTGATGGCGCCGACACCGAGCGCGGAGAGACCGAACGTGTACGCCATGAGCACCAGTCTGCTGCTGTGACCGACCATCCGCGCCGACAGCACGTTGAACGCCGAGTACCCGACCGCGGCACCCAACCCAAGCACGATCCCGGGAAGCGCGACGGTCGTCCGATCGTCGAACACACCGACGACGAGCACGCACCCCGCGAAGGTCACCACCAGGGCAGCGATCCGGCGCAGGGTCAACGGCTCCTTGAACAGCAGCGCGGAGACCACCGACACGATCGCCGGATACGTGTAGAGCAGCACGGTGACCACCGATGCCGGGGCATAGCCGAGCGCGAAGAAGAAGCAGATGGAGGCGGCACCGTATCCGGTCAGCGAGAGGGCGGCGTACCGGTGCAGGCTGCGCAGGCCGCCGATGAGTTCACGCGGCCGCTTCCACGTCAGAAGCGCTGCCATGAGCGCCGACGTGATAGCAAAGCGCCAGGTGAGCAGCGGCAGCGGGCGGCCCCCCGCCTCGTAGGCGAGGACGGTGAGTACGGCAAGCGTGGCGAAGCACGCCGCCGAAATGAGAACGAGCACGAGTGCGATGCGCCGCTGCAACGAGCCCCCTTGGATTCACGGTAGAATCACGCTGGCAGAACGACCCAGACCGGTCAAGCGACGTGAAAGGCGCAGAAGCGATGCGACGATGGGCGACCAGAGGCTGGGCCGCATCAGCCGTCGTATGGATGGCCGTCATCTTCGGGCTGTCGTCACTGCCGGGCAGCTCGGTACCCGGACGCTATGGATCCCTGGGCCATCTGGTCGTCTATGCAGTGCTCGGAGCGCTGTACTATGCCGCGCTCGCCGGACGCCTGCCGGTAGGCCGAGCAGCGCTCATTGCGATCGCGCTCGCCTCGGCTTACGGCATCACAGACGAGTTCCACCAATCGTTCGTGCCAGGCCGCGTGCCCGATCCGGTCGACTGGCTCGTGGATACGACTGGAGCGGCCCTGGCGGTCGCCGCACTCGTCGTGATCGGACGTTGGCGAGAGCGGACGTCGGGCGGCGCGGGATCCTGACCGAACCGGCGCAGGTGCTAGAATAGCCGTTCGGTACCCGGCGTCAGCCGGGACCCGCACACCCACGATCCCCGGAGGTACGACCTGTGACGCAACGTATCGCGCTCGTGACGCCGCCCTACCATTCGGGCGTCGTCGAGACGGCGGGAACGTGGCCGAACGTCGCGTTCGTCTACATCGCCGGCGCTCTGCGCGAGGCGGGGTTCGAACCGATCATCTACGACGCGATGACGATGAACCACACACTCGAAGACATCGGCGCCGAACTGGAGCGCCTCGCACCAAACGTGGTCCTCACCTCGGCATATACGCCGTCATATCCGAAGGCGGTCGAACTGCTGAGGCTGGCGAAGTCGCGCCTGCCCGGCGTGGTCACCGGCATCGGCGGCGTGCACGCGCACTTCATGTACGAGGAGGCGCTCACGCGCGATGGCGATGCGATCGACTTCGTTGTGCGGGGCGAAGGTGAGGTCACGACGCCCGAGCTGATGCGTTGTCTGACCGAGGGTGGCGATCCTGCCGATGTCGCGGGAGTCGCTTTCGTGCGCGACGGTAAGGTCGTGGCCACGCCGGAACGACCGTTCCTGGCCGAGCTGGACGGCCTTCCGATGGCGTGGGACCTCGTAGACTGGACCCTCTACCGGTTCTATCCACTCCCCGACACCAATCTCGCCGTCATATCGTCCTCGCGGGGATGCGACCAGGCGTGCACCTTCTGCAGCCAGCAGGCGTTCTGGTGCCGCACGTGGCGCGCCCGCTCGGCCGAGAGCGTGGTAGACGAGATCCAGATGCTCAAGAATACCTACGGCGTGGGCGTGGTCATGTTCTCCGACGAGACCCCCACGCTCGACGGCGACCGGTGGCGGAGGATCCTCGACCTGCTGATCGAACGGGACCTTGGGATGCACATCCTGATGGAGACCCGCGTCGACGACATCCTGCGGGACGAGGAGATACTCCCGCTCTACCGGCAGGCCGGCATCCGTCACATCTACGTCGGCGTGGAACGCACCGATCAGGCGTCACTCGATATGTTCAAGAAGAACACCGAGGTCGAGCAGGGCAGGCGCGCCATCGAGCTCATCAACGCGCACGGCATCATCTCGGAGACGAGCATGGTACTCGGCCTTCCCACCGACACCCCCGAGACGATCGAAGCGACCTTCAAGCTCGCCCAGCACTACGATCCCGACCTCGCGTTCTTCCTCACCATCGCGCCGTGGCCGTACTCGGACATCTACCCTGACCTCGAGCCGTACATCGAGAGCTACGACTACGAGGACTACAACCTGGTCGCTCCCGTCGTGAAGCCCGAAACGATGACGCGGGATGAGTTGCAGAAGACGATCATCGACTGCTACCGCCGCTTCTATATGGGCAAGCTGGCCCGCATCGGCTCGATGACCAAGGAGAAGCGCGACTACTTCATCATCACGATGAAACTGCTCATGGAGAACTCGTACCTCAAGCAGTACATGGGCGGGCTGGGCTCGATGCCGACCGAGGTGAACGCGCTACTCAGGAAGTGGCTCTAGGCTGCCGCTCTTAAGAGCCGTCAGACGGGCTAGTAGATGCCGGTCTGCGCTGCCTGGTCGGCGGTCACGCCGAGCTGGCGCACCTTTATCTTGAAGTCGTGCGCGTTGGCCGCCATGGCGGTCGCGTCGTCCAGGGTGATGCGTCCCTCCTGGTAGAGCCGCAGCAGACTCTGATCGAAGGTCTGCATACCGTAGTACTCGCCCTCTTCCATGGCGTCGCGGATCATGTAGGTCTTCTCCGAGTCCATGACGTACTCACGGATCGTACCCGTCATGACCATGACCTCGACCGCCGGCACGAGACCGCCGTTTATCGACGGGATGAGGCGCATCGACACGATGCCCTTGAGCGTGGAGGCCAGCATCAGTCGAACCTGCTTCTGCTGGTAGGGCGGGAAGAAGTCGATGATGCGGTTGATCGTCTCGGTCGCATCGATCGTGTGGAGGGTCGAGAGAACCAGGTTGCCGATCTCTGCCGCGGTGAGCGCCGCCGAGACTGTCTCGTGATCGCGCATCTCGCCGATCAGGATCACATCGGGATCCTGCCTCACCACGTGCCTGAGTGCGTCGGCATAGCTTTCGGTGTCGATGCCGATCTCACGCTGGTTGACGATGCACTTGACGTCCTGATGGAGCACCTCGATAGGGTCCTCGATCGTGACGATGTGTCCCTCGCGGGTGCGATTGATGTGATCGATCATCGATGCGAGCGTCGTCGTCTTGCCGGAGCCTGCGGTACCGGTCACCAGAACCAGGCCACGGGGTTCCTCGGCCAGGCGGCGGACCACCGGTGGCAGTCCGAGTTGCTCCATGCTGGCCCGCTCGGTGGCTACACGCCGCAGCGTCATACCCACGCTACCGCGCTGGTGGAACACGTTGACGCGGAAGCGACCCACCCCGGAGAGCGAGTACGCGAAGTCGACCTCACGGTGATTGTCGAACGACAGTCGCTGGCGTTCGTCCATCATGCCGTGCGCCAGCGCTGCGGTGGCTTCCTGGGTAAGCGGCGGCAACTCACGAAGCACGATCAGACGACCGTTCAAGCGCACCGCGGGAGCGCTGCCGACCTTGAGATGAAGGTCGGAGCTTCCACGCTCCGCCATGAGCTTGAGGATGCCGTCGATATCCGCCATCGGTACCACCTCGGTGTCAGACCGCGTCGCGCGCCGGCGACTCTCGTGAGCCGCTTTCAGTGACCCGACAAGTCTACCGCACCTGCGCTGAGCGCGTCAGTCCTCGTGACGCCCGCGCTAGGGCCTGGCCGCACCAACGTAGTCGCTGCGGCCGGAGAGGCTCGACACCTTGACGACATCGCCCGTCTGCGGCGCATGGACGTAGTTCCCACCGCCGATGTAGATGCCGACGTGATGGATCCTCGTGCGGCCAAAGAAGACGAGGTCTCCGGGCGCGAGGTCCGCCCTCGATACCCGCTGGCCGACACCGTACTGCGAGCGGGAACTGTGCGGCAGGCGAACCCCGACCTGCGCGTAACACCACATGGTGAAACCACTGCAGTCGAAAGAGTTGGGGCCGGATGCCGCCCACTTGTAGGGGCTTCCCAGCTTGGAGAGCGCGATCTTGACGACCTCCGAGCGCGGGGCGTTGGTGGGAGCCGAGTAGGTGGTCCGTGCAGCCGCCGCGGCGGCGGCGGCACGCTGGCGCTCGGCAACCGCCTCAGCCTCGAGGATCGCCGCGATCTCGGACTGCACCCCGGACAGCACGCGCTTGCGCTCCGCCAGCTGTCGCTCGACAGTCTCCTTCCGGGCCTGCAGGATGTCCGACTCGGCCTTGGCCTCGGCCTGCTGGACGGCGAGCTGCTCGCGCGCCGCCTGGACCTCAGCCCGCGTGGCCTTGAGCTCGGCGATGCGCGCCGCGTCACTGTCGTTCATGTCCT
Source organism: Coriobacteriia bacterium (assembly GCA_034368805.1). Classification (GTDB taxonomy): domain Bacteria; phylum Actinomycetota; class Coriobacteriia; order Anaerosomatales; family Anaerosomataceae; genus UBA2272. Next base: position 18,461 of record JAXMLJ010000087.1, on the reverse strand, counting down.
GCAGCAGATCCCACGTGGTCGCGAACTGCTCGAAGGAGGTGGCGCCGAACAGCATCTCGAGCGCGCCGAGCGGACCTTGACGGTACATCCCGCGCGCACGTGCTCCGAGATGATCCGTAAGTTCGGTCTGGCGCGCGGTGAGCGCGGCGAGCCGGACCTCGGTCTTCTCGACCTCGGCGGTGAGCGCGTCGGTGCGAGCCTTGGCCTCGTTGTACTCCTCGGCCGCTAGTTCGACCTGCTCGTCGAACTCCTCGACCTGCGCCTTTATCCGTGCGGCCTCTGCGCGCTTCTCGGCAAGAGGCGCAGCGGTAGCGGTGGATGCGGTGCCCGCGATGAGGGCGATCGTGAGGAGGAACCCGCCTATGCGGGTGGTGATGTCTCTCAGGGCTTCTCGCCTCCTGGAGCGGACGGTCGGGCGGCTGAGCAGCCCGGCTATGGTACCACAGAGCCAGCTTCGCCCGACAGCGCGGCGCACACACCATCGAGGATGCGCACGGCACACGCCTGCGCCTCGTGCTCCGTCTCGGCCACCCCCAAAGGAACGACGACGACCGCGGCGCGCCGGCCCCGCTCGGCTCCGAACGCGGCAAGGAATCTGCCGTGCAGCGGCGCGTCGGCATGCACCGAGACCACCGGGACGCCGCCGGTGCCGGCTACGACCTCTCCGGCGAGCGTGAGCGCGATGTCTCCCGACGGCACCTCCGGCCCGGCCGAGACGCTCACCGTCGCCCCCGCTTCGCTGGCGTGGACGAGGTTCTCAAGGCGTTCGGCGACCGCGCGTCCGGGCGCATCGAGCCAGACGAGCGCGATAGACGTACGGCGCAGCGCCTCGGCCGCACGTACCGGTGCGGCGACGAGTGCCGACGGGGAAGACGGGTCCTTATCCTGCCAGACGTGACGGAATCGCTCGAGCATGCGAACGGTGTCCGTCCCGGCGATGCCGTCGGCCGGAAGACCGACGTTGGCCTGGAACTCCCTGACCGCGCGCTCCGTGAAAGCGCCGAAGATGCCGTCGGTCGCACCGCATGCGAACCCGAGAACGTTGAGTGCGCCCTGCAGCCGCTGGACGTCGGCACCGTGAAAGTGCGGGTACTTCAGGTAGAGCAGGCGGTCACCAAGCGTGAAGGTCGCATCGACGAGCGCCGACCACGTCTCATCGCCGATGACCCCGTCCTCGGCAAGCTGTCGCTCGGCCTGGAACCGCCGCACGGCAGCATGCGTGGCGCCGAGGAAGACGCCATCGACGCCGGTCGGACCCAGTTCGAAACCGAGTGCGAGCAGACGCTGCTGTACGTCTTCGACCGCTGGGCCACGATCGCCTGGTGTTATGGGTTCGAACACGGGACGCTCCTCGTGCCTCCGCGAACCGCCCGTCTCAGGAGCCGTAACGGTCTCTGAACTTGGCGACGTTCGTGCGCACATGCGCCTGGTGGGACTCGACGCGTCGCATGAATCCGTCGATCTCGTAGCCGAGTACGACATCGCCATTGAACCGGTAGGCGCCCGACGCGCTGTCGAAGTCTAGCACGAACGCGCTGGCGAGCACCGGCAGGACCCGTACGACATGCGCGGCCTGACAGCCCGTCTTGGTACGGATGTCAGCCTCGGTCAGCCACTCCGACTTGTGTCTGCGGAACAGAAGGAGCACGTCTCGAAGCGACCGCTCGAGTTCGGCATCATCCGGCAGATTCGACAAGGCACGCGAGAGACTCAAGCTCGCAACCCCCCGCACGGCACGCCGGTACCCGACAGGCCCATTCTAACCCCCCAGCCGGTCAACGTGCGATGCTGACCTGGTTCTTGCCGCGCCGCTTGGCTTCATACATCGCGCTGTCGGCAGCCTCGACCAGACGGGCGGTGGTTGTTGCGTGCTGCGGGTAGGTCGCCACGCCGAGAGAGACCGTCTGCGTGACGGTCCCGTCGCCGGGAACCGAGAGGTGCGGGTACTCGGCCATGCTCACGCGGATGCGCTCGGCAACGGCCGCGGCGCCGGCAAGGTCGGTCTCGGGGAGCACTATGACGAACTCCTCGCCGCCGTAGCGGGCAGCCACGTCGATCTCCCGCAGGTTCTGACGCACGATGCCGCTCACCGCGCGCAACACCACGTCGCCCTTGGGGTGACCGTACTTGTCGTTGAACTGCTTGAAGTCGTCGATGTCGAGCATGATGACCGAAAGCTGGTGTCCGAAGCGCGCTGCACGCTCCAGCTCCTCGTCCAGCCGCTGATGCAAGTAGCCGTGGTTGTAAAGATCGGTGAGGCGGTCCGTTACCGAGAGTCGCTCGAGTTCCTCGTGCAGAAGCGCGTTCTGCAGCGCGAGCGACGACTGGTTCGCGATGACCTGCAACCGGTCGCGCTCAGCGCTCGTCAACTCGCGGAACGTCGCGGACGCGATCATGAGCACGCCGATGATCGACTCACCCGAGCGCAAGGGCAGCGCCGCCTGCGACCGGACTTCGTCGGGCCGGACGGACCATGCGGCGAGCTCGGAGCCGGGCGGCACGTCGGACTGCTGGACGAAGCCGTCACGGAACGCAGCGCCAAGAATCGTCTCGGAGACGGGAACGGACTCCCGGAACATCTCCTCGGGACGGCCCTGGCTCGCCCGGAGGCGAAGTGTCCAGTCCTGCTGCTCGAACAGGTAGATCGCCGAGACCTCAGCGCCGAGGATACCGTTGGCACCATCGACGATCAGGCTCGTGACATCGTCTACCGAACTGAACGTGGTGAGCGCCTTGAAGAACTCGTGCGTGAAGAAGATCTCAGCCAGGCGCCCCTCGAGCTCCTCGTTGGCCTTCTCGAGCGCCTCCTTGCTCGACTGGAGACGCCGCTCATGGCTCCGGATCTTGTCGTAGGCGACCTGCAGCTCGACGAAGATCTTCTCCTGCTCCTCGCTTCGCTTCTTGGCGATGAGCAGGTCCCACACGAGTTCCGCCGCACTGCCGCTCACGATGACGACGCCGCTCAGTCGCTGGGCTTCCAGCGTGGCGTTCACGGTGGGGTCGTCGGAGAGGTCCAGGACGAGATCGAGCGGACTCATCTGGTACAACTCGTCGAGTTCGGTCGTGCTGAACACGCCGAGGTCGTCCGCCAGACGCATCGCCGGGGCCGAGCGGCCGGTGTCGTAGACAGCGACGACGTCCAGGTTCTCCACGTCGCTGAGCAGGCGGAGGACCGACGTGGCACGGAGGCCGCCGCCGGCGATCGCGATACTGATATGGCCGCTTCGGGTTGCCGTGGTGACGGCCGCTCGCGCGCGCTCCTCCATTCGTGCCCCTTCGCAGTCCAGCGCCGCTCGTTTCGTTTGCACGTACTTCGCTTAGAGTTCCTTTATCCCATATCTATAGCTGCGCACAACCACCAAGCCCGTATCCAGGTACAACTCCATCGAGCGAGCGTGCGTTCCACCTGTGTCTTCGGCAACCAGCGGTATGCGCAGTAGTGCCAACTGGGCCTTGACTTCCAGGGTGTTCCTCTCGCCGATACTGGCGAGTCCGCCGTCCGAGCCGAACATCGTCGAACCACCCGCGATCTTCGCCACGAGCCTGCGGATCGTCGAGCCCTCGGCCACCTCGTCGGCGAGCTTCGGCAGCGCCACGGACGCGAAGCGGTCGATCCGTCCGGCTACCCGACTTTCCGCGGGTGACGGAAGCATGATGTGGGCGAGTCCGCCACGGTGACGAAATGCGTCCCATAGTGAGACTCCTACACACGACCCGAGTGCGGGCGTGACCATGACCTTTGGATGCTCGGCAACGGCAAGCTCGCCCGTGAGGACGAGTATCGTGTTGGGATCCTGTGCTGCCCAGGGTCCGCCTATGTTATCGACGATGGACACCGACTCAGACGATGCCGAGACGGCCAAGAACCACGTCGAGACTGTCGGGATCCGGGAGGTAGAACAGGGCCGCGTCGACGGCGACCTCCTCGGTCTCGAACCGCGTCATTATGAGGATCGCCGTCTCGGCCTTCATGCCGATGGCGGTCGTCACCGCCTCAAGGATCGCGCCCATCATGTCGAACGCGAACTGCGGTGGCGACGGTAGCACGGAGAGTTCCGTGAACCGCGAGACGGCGGCGAGGTATGCGGACTGGAGCACGGATGCGGCATGCGTGACCAGTCCCTCCTCGTCGGCACCGAGCGACTTGGACGTGCCCACCTCCCGCGAGCGAAGGAGATCGGCGATCGCGAGAAGATCCTTCCTGAGAGCGATGAACAGCAACCCTCCGCTCAGGTCGCCTAGCAGGCGGCTGTACACCGCGCCCACGAGGTTCTCCGGCCCGCCAAAGACCGCGGGCACCTCGGTGATGGGAAGCAGGCGGATATCGGGGACACCGATCTTGACGGGTGTACCCACAAGTTGTGACAGCGCCGTAGCGGCGTGTCCGGCACCGATGTTGCCGACCTCACGCAGAGCGTCGATCTGCATGGCGGAGAGGCTTTCCGGGTCCATGTCATCCCTCCATCTTCAGCAGCGTACGCGGGTCGAGGATGAGCGCGACGTGGCCGTCGCCAAGCACCGTTGCCCCGCCGATACCGTGCAGACCCCGGAACAGCGGCGAGAGCGGCTTGATCACGATCTCCTGTCGACCGATCAGACGCGGCACGGTCAGAGCGCGCATCTCCTCGCCCGAGTGGATGATGACGATGTGATCCCCCGGATCGGCTGCCGCGGCACCCGGCTCAGCCACGCCGCAGACCACGTCGAGCCTCTGGATGGGAATCACCGAGCCATCACGCAGCACTGTGACCCACCTTCCCTCGACAGTCTCGAGCGTGACCTCTTCGAGTCCGAGGACCTCATCGACAGCGCTCAGCGGGACCGCGAAGACCTGGTCACCGCACGCCAACAGCAGCGCCTGGATGATGGCAAGCGTGAGCGGCAGCCTCAGTGAGATGCTCGTCCCCTCTCCCGGGATCGACGTGATCGAGATGGTGCCACCGAGATACTCGATCTTGCCCTTGACCACGTCCATTCCAACGCCACGCCCCGAGACCTTGGTCGCGTGGTCGACGGTGCTGAATCCCGGTGCACAGACGAACAGGAAGATGTCGTGTTCGGAGTACGAGTCGCGGGCAGACTCCTCTACCAGCCCGCGTGCGACGGCCGCAGACCAGATCCGTCCTACGTCAAGGCCGCGGCCGTCGTCGGAGACGGTGATCCTGATCTGCTCTCGCTCCCGTTCGGCCGCAAGTCGCACGGTCCCGCGCTCGGGTTTGCCTGCTGCGACACGCTCCTCCGGCGTTTCGACACCGTGATCCACGCAGTTGCGCAGAAGGTGGACGATGGGGTCGCCGATCTCGTCCAGGACCGTGCGATCCAGCTCGATGTCCAGCCCATCCGTCTCGAAAGTGACGTCCTTGCCGAGGTCGCGTGCGAGGTCCCGGACCATGCGCGGGAACCGGTTGAATATGTTGCCGACCGGCACCATGCGCGTCTGCATGACCTCCTGCTGCAGCTCGGCGCTGACCCGCTCGAGCGCGTCCAGGGTGTCGCCGAGCTCGGGCAGGTCAGCGTCACGGGCGATCCGCTCCAACCGCGAACGTATGATGACCAGCTCGCCGACGAGGTTGACCATGGCGTCCAGGTGGCCGATGGAGATACGGACCGTCTGCGTCTCACTGAGTTTCGGGACCGAGCGCACCGACGACGCAGGCCGGGGGCTCGCGTCCGGGGTGTTGGCGGCAGGTGCCGGCTCCGCCACCGGCTCGACCACGACCTCCTCGACCTCGGTCACCGCGATCAGGGCGTTGCGGACCGCCTGCGGCGCGGCGCTCGTACGAAAGACGACCTCGAAGGACCGGTCGAACCGCTCGTCCTCGATCTCGCGTGCACTCGGCCTCGTCTCGACCACCGTGCTCATGTGGCTGAGGCGCTTGATCGCCATGTAGGCGCGCACCCCTTTCAGGACGCACGCCTCCTCGAGTGTGATCCGGACCTGGAAGAGCGCACCCTCACCGGTGTCCGGAGCGGGGGCCCTTCCGGACGGCACGGCGGCCGCAGCCGGCGCGGCCGCCGTGCGTGCGGCGAGCTCGGCGACGATACCGTCGATGGAGGCTTCGCCGGTCCCGGCGGACTCGGCGGCGATGGTCTCTCGAACGACGTCGATCGCCCGGAGCATGAGATCGATGAGCTCATGGTCGGCGGCCTGCACGCGATGCCGGACGGTGTCCATCAGCGACTCCATCTTGTGTGTGAGCTCTTGCGTGCTCCCGTACGCCATCGCCGCGGCCATGCCCTTGAGGCTGTGTGCGCCCCGGAAGACCGTTTCGACCGGCTCGAGGTCGTTCGGCTCGGCCTCGAGCGCGAGCAGCCCCTCGGTCATCGCCTGCAGGTACTCGGCACTCTCGCTCAGGAAGACGTCCCGATATGCGGACATGTCGTCACTCATGGCAGGTCACCCCCTTACCGATCGTCGGATCTCCGCAGCGACGCGATCAAGCGGCACCACCCGTGAGGCGACCCCGGCGCGAACGGCCGCGCCCGGCATCCCCCACACCACGCTGGTCTGCTCGTCCTGGACGATCGTCTCGCCGCCGGCATCCGTGATCGCCCTGAGTCCTGCCACCCCGTCTGTCCCCATCCCCGTGAGGATCACGCCCACAGCGCGGTCGGCGAACCGGGCGGCGACGCTTTGGAGCGTCGGGTCGGCAGCCGGTCGCACGCCGTGGATCGATGGTGCGTCATCCAGCACGACCCTCGGTGTGCTGCGACCGGCGATGCGCATGTGGACTCCGTGCGGTGCCACGTACGCCACTCCCGGCTCGATGCGGTCACCGTCGCTCGCCGTGACGACCTCGATATCGGTGACCCGGCCGAGGCGCCGGGCGAGCGAATCGGTGAAGCCTGCCGGCAGGTGCTGGACGACCACGTACGACACCGGCAGATCGGCGCCAAGACCACTGAAGACCGTCTCGAGCGCAGGCGGACCTCCGGTACTGGCCGCGATCGCGACGACACGCTCGAGCGCCGAGGCACCGCTGCGCTCGGGAGACAGTCGCGTCGCGGACGCATCGTCCCGGACATGTGCGACCAGGCGCCGCTCAGGACTCACCCGGTAGGCGGTCTTGATCTTCTTGATCAGCAGGTCCGAGAGATCGGCAAGCGAACTTGCGAACCCCGAGGCGGGCTTCACGATGAAGTCGGTTGCGCCAAGCGAGAGAGCCTGGTACGTGGTGTCGGGGTCATCGACGGCGGACAGCATCACCACGCGGGTGGGCGTCGTCCGGATGATATGCGGAAGCGCCTCGATGCCGGTGAGCTCGGGCATCTCGATATCGAGTGTCATCACGTCGGGGCGCAGCGCGAGACACTTCTCGATCGCGTCGATCCCGGTCTTCGCCGCACCGACGACCTCGATGCTTGGATCGACGCCGAGCGCGCGCGTCAGCAACTGCCGCGTGAGCGCGGAATCGTCGACCACCAGCACCTTGACCGTCGAACGCATGTGTCCCCGCTCAGCAACGTGGCGTGGACTGCAGGCACTTCTTCACCGTCTCCAGGACCTTGGTTGGCTGGAACGGCTTCACGAGGAAGTCCATCGCCCCATACTCAAGAGCCTCGACGATCATCTTCTGTTGTCCCATGGCGCTGACCACAAGGACGCGGGCAGCGGGGTCGTACTCTCGGATCCTGCGAAGCGCCTCGAGTCCGCTCATCTCGGGCATCGTTATGTCCATCGTGACGACGTCCGGTTTGACCTCGGCGTACTTCTCGATGGCGTCACGCCCGTTGACGGCTTCGTGGATCACGTAGCCCTCGCGGGCAAGGATGTCGCGAATCATCATGCGCATGAACGCCGCGTCATCGACCACGAGCACCGTCTTAGACATCGGCACCATCCTCCTGAAGCTGTCCGGCGGACATGAACACGGGCTTCGGGAGAGCCTTGTCCGCATCGAGCAGGATGACCAGCCGGTCACCGTGGCTCACGACACCCTCGAACGCCTCGCTCGTTTCCGCACCTAGTGCGGCCGCCGGCGCGGGTTTCACGTCACCGACCGCGATTCTCGCCACCTCGTACACGACATCCACAGCCAGGCCGACCGACCCGACACCGCTCTCGACTACGATGATCCTCGACGCCTGCGTCGGCACAAGCGGCTCGCCGAGGAGGACCTTGCCGAGGTCGACGAGCGGGATGACCTGGCCGCGCAGGTTGATCACGCCATCGACACCCGCCGGCGCCCGCGGGACCGGCGTGGCAGCCTCGTAGCGGATGATGCTCTGCACCCGCTTGATGGCGAGCCCGTACTCCTCCGACCGCAGCCGGAACAGGACGTACTGCCGCTGCTCGGCGATCAGGAGTTCGTCCACGCCGACCCCTCGCCGATATGGAACTGCGTGACCGACTCCTCCAGGCGACGCGCCATGTCGGCAAGATCCTGCGCCGAGGATGAGATCTCCTCCATGCACGCTGTCTGCTGCTGAGCCGCAGCGGCGGTCTCCTCGGCGCTGGCCGCGTTCTCCTCGACGACCGCAGCGATATCGTGCATCGCGCGATCGACCTCCGAGGTGCGCCGAGCCTGGCTCGAGGTTGCCGAGGCGATCTCCTGCGCGAGGCCCGCGGTGCGTGTGACTGCGTCGGTGATCTGACGCAGCGTGTCGCCGGTCCTACCGACGACGGTAGCCCCCACGGCCACCTCCGTCGTCCCGATCTGCATGTACTTGAGAGCCTTGGCAGTCTCCGACTGTACGTCTTTGATGAGTTCGCCGATCTGCTCGGCAGCCTTGCCCGAGCCCTCGGCCAGCTTGCGGACCTCCTCGGCGACCACAGAGAAGCCCCGCCCCGACTCACCGGCGCGGGCCGCCTCGATCGCGGCATTCAGCGAGAGTAGGTTGGTCTGGTCGGCGATGGTCGTTATGACGTCGACGATGTTGCCGATCTCCTGGGAGCGAAGGCCGAGTCTCTCGACCGAGCCCGCAAGCGTCTCGATCGCGTCGCGCACCTCGCTGATCTTCGAGATGGCCTCGTGGGTGGCCTGTTCCCCCATGAGGGCGGCCTGCGCCGCTTCATCGCTCGTCCTGCTCGCCTCGACCGCCTGCTCGGCGACGGAGCAGATCGACTCGGAGATGGACTGCATCGCAGCCGAGGTCTCCTCCACCTTGCGCGACTGCAGCTCCGCACCGTGAGCGATCTGCTGTACGGACGAGGAGATCTCCATCGACGACGCGTTGATCTCCTGCGACGAGGCCGAAAGCTGCGTCGCGGCGTTCGTGACGGACTCGGAGGAGCGTCGCACCTGTCCCGCGATCTCGCCGAGAGACGCGATCAGGCTGTTGCACTCCATCACGAGCATCCCGATCTCGTCATCGTGGGGCGCGGTGGCGCGGATCGTGAGGTCACCGGCCCCGGCGTCGGTCATGACGCCACCGAGGTCACGCAGCGGCTCGAGCACGCGGCGCTTGAAGACCCTGCGCCATGCGTACGAACCCGGGATCGCGCACAGCCCCATCGCCGCACCGCCGAACACCGCGGTCAAGAACAGCTGCCCGGGATCGATCTGTAGTACGAAGAGCGCGAACAGCCCGGTCAACGTGAGCCCCGCCGCTACGGCAGGGCCGATGGTCGCCCAGGTGAGGAGCGTGAACGTGAAGGACAGACCCCGTCTTACCTCACTCGACCGGTACGTCTCTGACATCCGGTTCCCTCCTCCGCGGTGCAACGAGCGCTTCGACGACCACGATAGCAAACCCGGGGTCTCACTGCAGCGGAATCGGCTTTCGGTAGATGCGTTCGCGCGTATTGATCAGCTCGAAGCGCCTGGCGAGCGCGGGTGCCAGGCGCTCGCTTCGTCCGAGCACCAGGTAACCACCGCGCGACAGGGAGTCCCAGAATGCCTCCACCATCCGCTCCTGTTCGTCTCGGTTGAAGTAGATGAACACGTTGCGGCAGAACACGACGTCGACGGCGTTCAGGGGCTCGTCGGCGAAGAGGTTGAGACGCTGGAAGCGCACGTACTTGGTCACGGCGGGTTTCATGTGGAAGGTGTCCCCGGCGACGTCGACGAACAGGTTCCGGTCGGCTGTCGGTATATGCGCCAGTTGGGCGACGGGATACTCGGCGCGCTTGGCGACCGCCAACGCGCGGTGGTCGATGTCGGTGCCGATGACCGTCGGGAGGAACCCCGCCTTCGGGTGGTGACGCATCTCATCGAGCAGCGACATCGCGATCGAGTATGGCTCCTGGCCCGTGGCACATCCCGCAGACCACACGCGGATGATCCGCTGGTGCCGTGCGGACTTCATCGAGAGCAGCTCGGGCAGTACCTCGGCGCGGAACACCTCGAAGACCGACGGGTCCCTGAAGAACTGCGTCACGTTGATCGTGAGGGTGTCGAGCAAGCGGGCGTACTCTTCAGGATCCTCGTCGAGGCGTGCGGCGTACTGCCGATACGTGTGCAGACCGAGCGCATGCAGCCGTGCCGCGATACGGCGCTCGACGTAGCGTTGACGGTACTGGGCGAGGTCGAGTCCGCGTTCGTCACGGACCTTGTCGGTCAGCCGGGTCAGGTTCCCACGGTAGATCGCGTCCGCTGGACGTCCGTCCATCGGCTCTCCCGCCTCGTCGAGTTTGCCTGGCCATTGTAGAATACGCGCAAGTCCCTCGCACCGGACACTTAACAAGGAGCCGTCTTCATGCACCGAGCATCCACTCCCGTTCGAGCCCTCGCGCTTCTCGCAGCGATGCTGCTGTTCTTCACCGCGGGCGGCGGCGCGCTTGCCGTTGCCGACGACTACCTCTCCCGCGAGGTACTGCCAGCGGGCGCCGAGGTCGCTGGCGTGGATGTCGCGGGGCTCTCCCGCGAGGCGGCTCGCGAACTCGTCGCACGGGAGGTCGCCGAGCCACTCGCCGAACCGCTCGAGGTCGTGCATGGCAATCGGGCCTTCACCCTGGATGCCGCGACGCTCATCACCGTGGACGTCGAAGCGATGGTCGACGCCGCCTTCGAACCGCGCGCGCTCGCATCGCTACCCCGCCGCGTGATGGACCGTACCCTCGACCGCCCGTCGGGAGCCCGGGCGGACGTGGCGCTGGCCGTCGATGAGGCAGGCGTCGCCGCATGGATAGACGACGTTGCCGCGGCCGTCGATACCGAGCCGGTCGACGCCACGATGACCGTCGATGTGAACCGGCTCGTCGTCGTCCCATCCGAGCAGGGCGAGACGGTGAACCGGCAGGCCACCGCCGAGCGTCTCCGCGCGGCGCTGTTCGCAGGCGAGAAGCGCGTGGAGCTCGCCGTCGACCTCACCGCTCCGGCCGTGACCCGGTCCGATCTCGGCCCGGCGATCATCGTCGACCTCTCCGAACGGCGCCTCTACCTGTACGTCGACGGTGATCTGTTCAAGACGTACGGCGTTGCGGTGGGCACGCCGAGCCATCCGACGCCGCGCGGCGACTTTGAGATCACACTCAAACGGTACATGCCGACCTGGTCGAATCCCGGCTCCGCATGGGCGGCCGACATGCCGAGAACGATCGGCCCCGGCCCCGGCAACCCGCTCGGAACGCGCGCACTCAACATCAACTCACCCGGCATCCGCATCCACGGCACCTCGGCGGACTACTCCATCGGCACCGCAGCCTCGCACGGATGCATGCGGATGCACCGCCGGGACATCGAGGACCTCTACGAGCGCGTCGAGGTAGGTACCCCCGTCTACATCGTCAGGTAGAGCACGGCGGCATCAGCGCCGTGCACGGTCCTCGATCTCGATGACGCCGTTCACGTCGACCTGCGCGGTCTCAAGCACTGCGGACGCGGACTGACGCTGCCCGGCGGGGACCCGCACGGCGAACCCGCACAGCGACCCGAGTGCCCGCGGCGTGGGGATGAGCGCCACCTCCAGATCTGCCGCGAGCAGCGCGTCCTCGGCCCTGAGCGCCACGTGAGTGCTGTCGAAGCCGAAGACCGCGAACAGAGCGCGTCCGGACGTCACGCGATGATCTCCCGCATCGCCTCGAGCGCCGCATCGACGTCGTCATCGGTAAGCCCGAGTCCGAGGCCGAACCGGAGCGCGCCCGTCTCGGCCGTGCCCACGGTCTCGTGCGTCCAGGGACTGCAGTGCAGCCCCGCGCGAACAGCGATCCCCGCTCTGCGCTCGAGCGCGAACGCAAGCTCGTCCGGCGCGAGGCGGTCGTGCGTGACGCTCACCACCGGAACGCGCTCCTCGCCCGGAGGCGGGCCGAGAACGCGAATGCCGTCGATACCGAGGAGCTCCTCGTGCAGCCGCCGCGTGAGCCGCCGCTCGGTAGCACGGATCTCATCGCCGCGCGCACGCAGCAGCCGGGCTGCCGCACCGAGTCCTGCGGCACCGGGCGTGTTGCCGGTGCCGGCCTCGTATCGGTCGGGACGGGCACTCGGCTGGGCGGACGCACCGGAGTCTCCCCCGCCGCCGCCCTGCACGAGCTCTGTCGGCTGGAAGGCTGGCGAAAGGTACAGCACACCGATCCCCTGCGGGCCGAGCAGGCCCTTGTGCCCCGAGCACGCGTACGCGTCCGCGCCGAGGGCAGACAGATCGAGCGCGATGTGACCCGCGCCCTGTGCGCCATCCACGATCATGACCGAGTCGTGCTCGTGCGCTATGTCGGCCAGGTCGCCGATCGGCTGGATCGCACCGGTGACGTTGGAGGCGTGCTGGCAGATGACCGCGCGAGTCGGCCGCGCGCGTACCGCTCGCTCGACCTCGTCGGCGTCGATCCGACCCTGCACATCCGCGCGGACGACCGACACCTCTATGCCGAGCGCAGCGAGTGCGAGCAGCGGACGGACCACCGAATTGTGTTCGACCGACGACACGACCACGCGGTCACCGGGCACGAGCGAGCCCTTGAGTACCAGGTTGACGGCCGAGGTGCATCCCGCTGTGAAGATGATGTCGCGATCGTCCGGCACGCCGAGCAGCGATGCGAGCGCCGAGCGAGCGCCGGCGATCGTCCGCGCGGCGCCGAGCGAGAGAGCGTGCGCGCCGCGCCCGGGATTGCCGCCGGCCTCGGCCATCGCCCGCACCATCGCGTCGACGACCTCGGGTGGCTTGGGCCACGAGGTCGCCGCGTGGTCGAAGTAGCGTATCGGATGCGCGCCAGCCATCGCCTAGCCGTGCCCCCCGCCGGCCATCATCTCGGCTGCGTGCTCGAGCACGCCTTCCACGAAACCGAACGATTCGCGCACCGCCTTCTCCGAGCCGGGCAGGTTGACGATGAGCGTGCTGCCCCGCTGACCCGCCGTGCCGCGCGAGAGCATCGCCCGCGATGTGATTGTGAGGCTCTCTCCCCGAATGACCTCGCCGATGCCCGGAACCTCGCGGTCCGACACGCCAAGCGTGGTCTCGGGCAGGACGTCGCGCGGGCCGATGCCGGTTCCACCGGTGGTCAACACGATGTCGCACGCGTCGTCATCGGCCATCTGGATGAGCGCCGTGGCGATGCGGTCGCGGTCGTCCGGGACGAGGTGGTACGCGACGACCTCCCAGCCCCGCGCCTCGGACATCTCGATCAACGCGCGCCCGGAGGTGTCATCCGCCTCGCCCGCGGCGCGCGTATCCGAAGATGTCAGGACACCGATTCGCAGACGCGCCATCAGGCGACGCCTCCCTCGACGCTGATCTCGTCGCCGACCCCGACCGGTCCGCCTTCGATGACGATCGCGAAGATGCCCTCCTTCGGCATGACGCAGTCACCGGCCTGGTAGTAGATCGCGCACTTGGTGTGGCACTCCTTGCCGATCTGCGTCACTTCGAGAAGCGTGTCGCCCACCCGGAAGCGTGTACCCACCGGCAGCGACACGAGATCGATGCCCCGGGTCGTGATGTTCTCCGCGAAGTCACCTGCGTCCACATCAAGACCCTTCGCCTGCATCTTGGCGATGGACTCCTCGGCAAGCAGGCTCACCTGGCGATGCCAGTCACCCGCGTGCGCATCGCCATCGAAGCCGCTCCCGACTACGAGCACGCCCTCGCTGCCCGGTGTCTTGCGCACGGTCTTCTTCTCGGAAAGGTTGATGGATACCACGGTCGCCATCTGCTAGTCCTCCTTGCGGGTCCACGTGCCGGAAGCGCCGCCCGACTTCTCGAGCAGGCGTACGCTGGTCACTTCCATACCGCGATCGACGGCCTTGCACATATCGTAAAGCGCGAGGCCGGCCACTGCCGCGGCCGTGAGCGCTTCCATCTCTATGCCCGTCTTGCCGTCCGTCGCCACCGTCGCCGTGATGTGTACCTCGGCCTGGCCGGGCTCGAGGTCCACCGACACCTTCGTGATCGGCAGCGGATGACACAGGGGGATGAGGTCCGCCGTGCGCTTGGCGGCCTGGATGCCGGCGATGCGTGCGACTGCGAACACGTCGCCTTTGGGTGCGCGACCCTCGACGATCATCGCGAGGGTCTCCGGCTGCATGCGCACCGTCGCTTCGGCGGTCGCCACGCGGTGCGTCACCGGCTTGGCGCCGACGTCGACCATGTGCGCGGCGCCGTGCTCATCGAGGTGCGTGAGGCGGTCGTGGGACATCTCAGCCTCCTATCTGGGACATACGCCGGGTCGTTCCGTGGCGCTGGTCGTGGCCCTCGGGCTTGGCGGCGAGCGCCACGCGGATGATGTCGCGGACATCGCCGTCGGTGCCGCTCCTCAAAACGGCGCGCACGTCTATCTCGTCATCGCTGAACAGACACGTGCGCAGTCGCCCGTCGGCGGTGAGCCGAAGCCGGTTGCACTCGCCGCAGAAGTGGTGCGACAGCGGAGAGATCACACCGAGCGTGCCGGCCGCGCCCGGGAACCGGTAGTAGCGCGCCGGTCCCCAGCCTCCGGGAGCCGAGTCGCGTGCGACGGCTGCGAGCTCTCCGAGGCCGGCAGTTGCGCCCTCGGCGGTCAGGCGGGTCAGGATCTCGTCGGTAGAGACATGATCGGCCTCTGTCCAGCCATCTGCCTCGGCGCTCGTGCACGAGTGCTCGCCGACTGCACCGACCGGCATGTACTCGATGAAGCGCACGTGCAGCGGACGCTCAAGCGTCATCCGTGCGAAGCCGAGCAGATCCTGATCGAGCGAGCGCACGACCACCACATTGAGTTTGACCGGATCCATCCCCGCATCGAAGGCGGCCTCGAGCCCGTCAAGCGCGTCGGCGAGCTTGCCTCCGCGCGTGACACGTGCGAACACCTCGGGATCGAGCGTGTCGAGCGAGATGTTGATGCGCTTGAGTCCGGCTTCCGCCAGCTCCGCCGCGTACTGCGGCAGCAACGTCGCGTTCGTGGTGAGCGCGATCGCCTCGATGCCGGTCGTCTCGCGCAGGCGCCGCACATGGTCGACGATGCCGAGCCGGACGAGCGGCTCGCCACCGGTCAGCCGGATCTTGCTGATGCCCTCGCCCGCTGCGACGCGCGCAAAACGCTCGATCTCCTCGAACGAGAGGATGTCGCCCGGAAGCTTCCAGTCGACGCCCTCGGGCGGCATACAGTAGACGCACCGCAGGTTGCAGCGATCCGTCACACTGATGCGCAGATAGTCGATGCGCCTGCCGAATCCGTCAGTCGCCATCGGAGCCACCTCGCAGGAACGTCCGCTCGACCAGATCGGCGAGACCGGACGCATCATCGAGCCCGAAGACCGGCACATCCCCGACCTCGAGTTCGTCGTTGTCGGTCACGAGCGCGAAGAGCTCGGCCGGCTCGCAGACGAGTTCTGTCGAGCGGGCCCGGCGCGAGACCTCGATCCGCACGTTGCCGGCGCGCCGGTACCCCTCGGTCAGCAGGATATCCACGTCGTGCGCCAGCTCGAGCAGTTCGTCGAGGGTGGCCTCGTGGTCCATGTCGCGCGTCATGCCGAGCTTGGACGGTGAACTCACGAGGGAGACGACAGAGCCCGCCTTTGCGTGCCGCCACGAGTCCTTGCCGGGGACGTCGATGTCGAAGTCGTGCACGTGATGCTTGACGCTGCCCACGCGATGCCCGCGATCGGCGAGCGCCCGGATGAGCCGCTCCATGAGCGTGGTCTTGCCCGAGTCGCTCTTGCCCACCACCGAGACGACAGGGATGCCGGACCCGTCGCTCACGCTAGAAGCACCCGAGGTCGCAGTTGTGGACCCGGACACCAGCGGCGTCGGCGGCGGCGCCGGCCACCTTGTACGGTACGCCCTCGTCCTCGGCGAACTTGCGAAGGACCGGACACGTGATCTTGCCGTCGGTCGCCTTGGCTTCGATGGCGGTCTTCATCTCATCGGTCACCTGGGACGTCCAGCGTGGATCGGCGAACTTCTGAGAATCGCTGCTCATGCCGTACCTTCTTCCATATCGAGTCGGATGCAGATGACCTCGGCGCCGGCGGGGACGTGCGACTCCCCTTCCGGCAGCGAGAGCAGGCAGTTGCCGCGGTGCATAGCAGTCAGGAGCGCCGAGGACTGGTTACCCGAGATGGCCACCGAGTAGCCGCCCTCGGCGGCGCGGGTCAACCGGGCGCGCATGAAGTAGCGTCGGTCGGCCTTCTTCTTCACGTCGTGCGCCAGGGTGGCGACCACACGCGGCCGCGCGAGGGACGTGAAGCCTGCCATCTTGCGAAGCGCAGGCCGCACGAACATCTCGAAACCCACCATCGTCGAGGTGGGGTTGCCGGGTAGGCCGAAAAACGGCGTCCCACCGATGGTGCCGAACGTCTGCGGCGCGCCCGGCCGCATGGCGACCTTCCAGAAGTCGAGCTCGCCGATCTCCTCCAGTACGGTCTTCACGACATCATAGTCGCCCATGCTCACGCCGCCGGTGGTCACCATGAGATCGAACTCGGGCGCCCGGGACAGCAGGGCGCGGGTGTCCTCCGCATTGTCGCGAGCCACGCCGAGCACGTGCGGCTCGCCACCCGCCTGCACGACCTGCGCCGCAAGCGAGTACGAGTTGGAGTTGCGGATCTTGCCCGGACCCGGCTTCTCGGTCACATCCACTAACTCGTCGCCCGTTGAGACGATGGCGACCCGCGGGCGCGGACGCACGGGCAGCGTGGCGTGGCCGACGGAGGCCGCCAGACCGATAGCCGCCGGTCCGATGCACTCACCCGTGAGCAGCACCGACTCGCCGGCGCGAACCTCCTCGCCGCGTCGTCGGATGTGCTCGCCGATCCGAGCCGCGGTAAGGATCTCGACCGAGTCGCCCGCAGCGCCCGGACGAGTGCGCTCCACCATGACCACCGCGTCGGCCCCCTCGGGAACCGGTGCGCCCGTCATGATCTTCGATGCCTGACCACGACGTACGGCCCGCTCCGGCGCAACGCCGGCGGGAATGTGTTCCACGACCTCGAGAGTCACCGGGTCGCTTTCGCTCGCCGCGACGACATCGGCGGCGAGCAGCGCGTACCCGTCCATGGCCGAGTTGTCGAACGGGGCGATGTCGATGTCCGAGACCACGTCGGCGGCGAGCACCCGCCCGAGGGCATCGAGCAGACTGACCTGCTCGGAGTCGAGCACAGCAATGCGAGATAGGACCTGTTCGGTTGCCTCCTCGACCGTGATCACGGCATGACCTCCTCGGGACCGGTGATCCGATGCGGGTTGGTGTAGACCACGAGCTTGCCACCACGCGCGTAGCCGACGAGCGTGATGCCCGCGCGTTCGGCCACCTCGGCGGCCAGGTCGGTGACGGCGGTCCGCGATACGACCACGGGGACCTGAGCCTTCGCAGCCTTGACCGCCATCTCATAACTGATGCGGCCCGTGGTGAGCAGGATCGCGTCCCGCGTGGGTGTCCGGTCGATCCAGGCGCGACCGAACAGCTTGTCGAGAGCGTTGTGTCGGCCGACGTCCTCGCGGACGATTGCGAGACCGCCGTCCACGCCCAGTCCACAGGAGTGCATGCCACCTGTGTCGCGGTACGAGGCCGCCGCCCGGGCGAGCTGACCCATGAGGTCGTAGATCGTCTCCGAGCCCACACACACGTCAGAGGAGATCGGCTCGATCCCCCGGGCGTGTCCGACCGACGCGAACGTCGTACCCTTACCGCAACCGGACGTGACGTAACGGCGCCGCTCGGCGACGTCGGCGGGCGCCTGCTCGGCGCTGCGCACGTAGACGAGTCCGCGCTTGTGGTCCACGTCAACGCTCTCGAGCGCTTCGCGGTCGGTCAGGAAGCCTTCCGAGAGCAAGAAGCCCGCGCCGAGGTCCGTGAGGTCCTCAGGCGTGGCCTGCATCGTGGCGATCTCGTCGTCGTTGAGAAAGACGGTGATCGGTCGCTCCGAGGGCATCCCTCTCGCGCGGCGCGTACCGACCTCGATCACGGAGACGCGCGGGGGACCGCCGTCGGCGAGCGCCGATGCTTCGTCGCGCGACTCGAGCAGCTCCTCGGGGGTGTTGACGTTGACGAGGCTGCGCAGACCGGGATCGACCTGGCGAAGGTCGTCGAGCGATACAGTGACCGCCTTGACGGCTGGCAGGATCGCCACGAGCCGACGACGGCCAGAGGCGAGCACGCGGCGCGCCGCCGGCAGACA
>JAXMLJ010000086.1:0-11233 GCA_034368805.1 Coriobacteriia bacterium | reverse complement strand
ATGTCACCGGAGGGCTCGCGGACGGCCACGGCCCAATTGTACTTGCCGCGCATCATGATGCCCTCGAGCAGCGCCTGGCCGCCGATGTGCGTCGGGCAAACGGTGCATCCGTCGTGGTTGGGCGCTTCAGGCATGTCTACTCCCGCTTCGGGGCTTTGGGGTACGGGTCACCGCAGGTCATCTTCCCCTCGCGGCAGGGGCCGCGTCGGCACGACGCGCCCGCGTCGGCGAAGATGTACGGCGCGGTAGGCTCGGCGTGTGCGAGCATGGCGAGCGCGAGCTCGCGGATCTCCCACTGCGCGCGCTTGCAGCAGCGGAGCTCGAAGAAGTGCAGAAGCTCCCTGATATTCATGGTGATGACGATCTTGGTCTCCATGGCGTTCGGGAGCAGGTAGCGCGCGTCCTCGGCAGGTACGCCGGCATCGACGAGCGCACGGTACGAGGCGAAGGCCGCCTTGGTGGCCTCGGCGAATGCCGCTGCCGCCTCTGGGTCGGCCGCCACCGACGGAGGCGTGATGAAGCACGGCTCCTCGGCGTAGGTGACGTAGCGCTGCGACTGCTGGTTGTAGCTCGCCAGTCGGTGACGAACCAGCTGGTGCGTCATCGCACGGCTGACGCCATCGACCGCGAAACTGTAGACCGCGTGCTCGAGCGCCGACGTGTGACCCGACGTGATGATGGTCCTGAGCACGCGGCGGACGGCGTCTTCCGACATCTCGTCGAGCAGCTCGGCCGCGCCGACCGGCGCGTAACACAGCCGCGCGGCCGCGGCGATAGCACGCTCGGGCTCGGGTGTGTGGAAGAGCAGCTTGACGTCCACGGCGGGGCCTCCATAAGCAAGAAGGCGGGTCGGCGCCCGCCTTCTTGGATGATACCAGCGGAAGCGGCAGCTCCCCTATTCGGCAGCGGGCTCCTCGGCGGGGACGTCCTCGACCACGTCAGCGGCGGCCTCGCCGCTCTCGACGGCCTCGGCGACCTCGACCTTGGCGGCACGCTCGGCCCTGGTGGAGTCCTTGACCGCTTTCGCCTCGCGGGCGGTGACCGCGGCCTCTTCGGCGGCCTTACGGCGCGCTTCGCGCTCGGCGGCTTCCTTCTCGGCTACCACCGCTGCGGCGTTACCGAACTTGTCGGCGAAACGCTGCACGCGACCGCCCGAGTCGACGAGCTTCTGGGTGCCGGTGTAGAACGGGTGACACTTCGAGCACAGCTCGACGCGCAGTCCTGCTTTCGTGGACCGCGTCGTGAAGGTCTCGCCGCACGAGCAGGTGACCTTGGCCTCGACGTAGTCGGGGTGGATTCCGGTACGCACTTCTAGCACCTCCGCGAATGTGCCTGGTTTCCGACCAGGCGTGAGGACAGCCGTGGAATCATAGCACGGTGCCGAGCCGTGCGGCAACGACATCACCGGATTGGGCGATCGATCTCCAGGACGTCGACATAGGCCTTCGATTCAGCCGCTCCACGCTCGTAACCCGCCAGGATCTCGAGGACACCGTCGCCATCCAGATCGATCGAGCCTAGGGAGGACACGCCCCTCTCGTAGGTATCGGAGTGAAGCGCAGACTCCAGGGTGCCGTCGGCATTGAAGCGCCACACGAACACCCGGCCGGGCCCTTCCCCCCGTGCGTTGACGGTGGCACCGGGTATCCCTTGAGTGCCGGCCACCTCAAGGAGTCCGTCCCCATCCACATCGAGTACCACGGCCGAACCCACCGCTTGCTCCTGGAGGTCGGTGATGACCTTCAAGCCGCGCGAAGTGACAGCCGCGATGACCGCACGCCGGGACTCGCTGTCTCCTCTTCCCATCAGCATGAGTAGCTCCTCGCCCGGTAGGTCCTTGACCAGATCACCGATCGCCAGAATGCGGTCGTGTGCCGTGTCATAGTCGCCTCCACTGAGCTCCGTCGTTGAGTCGCCCAGTGTGAGCGTGATGTGGTCGCCCGAGTCATCCTGCCACTCAGCTATCCAACCGTCGATATCACCATCGAAGTAGGGATGCAGCGCGCTGGGGCGGTCATACGCGGGCATGGTTACTCGCTGCTCATCAAGGGCGCCGTCAACGTCGAACACATCGAGTCTCGGTGTGTCCGTGTCACCCGCACCCGCCTGCTCCATCCACAGCACGCCTACGCGAGCCTGCTCTCCCGAACCCGACACTGCCACGGCTCCCACTGAGCCATCCAGCTCATGCGTCCAGGCCTCGCTGTGGTCGGCACGACCGGCGTTCCTCTCAGCGGTGAGCCACCAGGTGCCCGATGAATCGTCCAGGCTGAGAGAGACAAGCACGTCAGCATTCGTGTCCGGAAGCACCCCGAAGAAGGCCACCAGTGGGGCCGCGATAATCGCCCGAGGTGGCGCTTCCAACTCGGCGAGCGACATGACCACTAGCTCGTGATGGCTGAACACGTCCGGACTCTCAGGGCCGAAGACGTCACGAACCAGCACGAGATCCCCGCCTGAAAGCTGCACCGCGCCATCGAAGTAGCCCGGTGAGGAGATGAACCCTGCGTACATCGCGCCGATGCGATACGTGCTCGGGACGCGAGCGAGCTCATCAAGCGCCCCACGCTTGAACTCGAGCAGCGAACTCCCCGCGCATACGAGAGGCCCTTCCGGGCCCTCGACCCCTGCGACTGCCACACTGCTTGTACGCTCGGTGGCAACCACTCGGAGGCGGTCATCCCGAGCGTCACCGCAACCGACGACAGCGGCCAGGACAACGAGACACGCAGCCACTGCACAGAGGCTGCGCCCGTTTGAACAGATCGACCACTCCATGAGTCCACCAGGAACGTGCTGGTAGTGGCATCCACGTAGATGAGGGACGGCGCAACGGGTACCACCGCCGCCTCGTTGACAAGAATTGCAGCGCATCCCACGCAGGAGTGAACTCAGCGATGTATGCACCATAGCGCGCAAAGCCCCCCTAGCACCTCTAGATGCATGCAAACCCCCTCACGGACGTTACATCTGTGGAACCTGCGACGCAATTGACTCACGGTTGTGGACGCCTACTCGAGAAAGACGATGGGCTCGTGCATCCACAGCGGGGCGGCCGCAGGATCCTCGACGTACGATGTCAGCGCGGCCGGCGAGGCGCCCGAACTCATGAACCCGACGTCAGTTCCGTGACCAGTAGCCTCCCACGCCGGATGAGTGACGCGGAATGCGGAAATCGCGAGACTCTCCGGAGCAAGGATGATGCCCTCCCCCTCAACGGGTGCGCCCGACTCCGAGGGATTCCACTGGTAGAACAGGATCCTGGCTGTGCCGTCATCGAGCGTCCACATGACATCGAGCAGAACGAGCTCCGGCGGCTGGGCACATGATTGAAGGATGCGGCCGAGCGCGTCGACCCCTGGTAGCGCCGAGTCCAACGCGCTGGTCACCATCACCCGAACGTGCACGCGACGACCGCTCCGCACGCTGATCACTTCGGCTATGCCGTACTGATCCAGCACCGAACCTACGGCCGCCTGGACTTGCTCCTCCTCGGACGGGGTGCGGGCCGGAGTCTGTTCGACCGGACGGCCGTCAGCCCCCGAGACAGACGGACGACAGTAAGAGGCACCCGAGCAGGTACGCGCTTCGCCGTCCCACTAGAGCCAACGCATGACACCCCCTGGCTACAGTTCCACCCCGTTGGTGACGCGCTTGTCCTCGGCGCGCTTGGCCATCTTGGTGAGGAACTCGCGGTTGGACGCGGTCTGCTTGAGACCCTTGATGAGCATGTCCATCGCGCGCTCGGTGGAGTCCACGCCGTGCAGGATGCGGCGAAGGCCCCACACGAACGGCGCCTCCATCGGATCGAGGATGAGCTCCTCCTTGCGCGTGCCCGAGGTGATGACGTCGATGGCCGGGAAGATCCGGCGGTCTGCGAGCCTGCGATCGAGCCTGAGCTCCATGTTTCCGGTGCCCTTGAACTCCTCGAAGATGACCTCGTCCATCTTCGAGCCGGTGTCCACGAGCGCGGTCGCCAGGATGGTGAGGCTGCCGCCGTGCTCGATGTTGCGCGCCGCGCCGAAGAACTTCTTCGGCGGGTAGAGCGCGGTCGAGTCGACACCGCCCGACAGGATGCGTCCGGAGGCGGGGGTGGCCAGGTTGTAGGCGCGAGCCAGACGCGTGATCGAGTCGAGAAGGATCATCACGTCGAAGCCGCTTTCCACGAGCCGCTTGGCGCGCTCCATGACGAGTTCGGCCACAGCGATGTGGTTGTCGGCCGGCATGTCGAACGTCGAGGAGACGACCTCGCCGTGGATCGACCGCTCCATGTCGGTCACCTCTTCAGGCCGCTCGTCGACGAGCAGACACATGAGGTAGACCTCGGGGTTGTTTGCGGTGACCGAGGCAGCGATGTCCTTGAGGACGGTGGTCTTTCCCGCCTTCGGCGGTGAGACGATCAGGCCGCGCTGGCCTTTGCCGATCGGCGCGACGAGATCGATGACGCGCGCGGTGATCTCGGCGGGGTTGTGCTCGAGCCGCAGCCGCTCATCCGGGTAGACCGGCACGAGGTCGCGGAACACCTGGCGGCGACGGGCTGATTCGGGCTCCTGCCCGTTGACCGACAGCACCCGCGTGAGCGCGGGGTACTTCTCCGACTCCTTTGGCGGGCGGATCTGACCCTTGACCATATCGCCGCGGCGCAGTTCGGCCCGGCGGATCTGCGACATCGAGCAGTAGACGTCGTTGTCGCCGGGGAGGTAGCCGCCGGTGCGGATGAAACCGTAACCTTCCGGCAGCACGTCGAGGATTCCCACGATCTCGACGAAACCCTCGGCTTTGACCTTCGCCTCGTAGACGGCCTCGACGATCTCATCCTTCTTCTTGAGCGCCTTGACGTCCAGGCCGCTCTCGGCAGCCAGGGCGCGCAGCTCGGCTACCGTCTTGGCAGTGAGTTCCTCGCGGGTCACGGACGGCTGGACGACCTCTGGCTGCTGGCCGCCGCCTCCGCGGCGTCCGCGCTTACGGGGACGGGCACTCACGCGTTCTTCACCTTCTCCCAGTCCGCAAGGAACGCCTCGAGGCCGCGATCGGTCAGCGGATGCTTCACGAGCTTCTCAAGGACGCCGAACGGCACCGTGGCGATGTCGGCGCCCATGAGCGCGGCGGCCACGACGTGCTGGTTGTGCCGCACCGATGCGGCGATCACCTCGACCGGGTGGCCGAAGTCGTAGTTGTTCATGGCGACGATCAGGTTGCCGAGGTGCTCGAGGCCGTCTTCGGAGATGTCGTCGAACCGGCCGACGAAGGGACTCACGTACCGGGCGCCGGCGCGAGCGGCCATGAGCGCCTGGGGAACCGTGAAGCACAGCGTCATGTTCACGTCGATGCCCTGCTCGGCGAGCGACTTGGTGGCGGCGAGACCCTCGGGCATGACCGGCACCTTGACGACGACGTTGGGCGCGAGCGCGGCGAGCTCGATGCCCTCGGCCACGATGTCGTCGCGCTTGAGACTCACGGTCTCGGCGGAGACGGGGCCATCGCAGATCTCACAGATCCGCTGGATGTGGGCGTGAAAGTCGGCGAGACTGCCACCTTCACGCGCATAGAGCGAGGGGTTGGTGGTCACCCCCGCAAGCAGGCCCCACGACGCGGCCTCCTCGATCTCACGCAGGTTTGCGGTGTCCAGGAAGAACTTCATCTCACTCAGTGTCCTCTCGCTCGCCGGGCGGGTGCCATACCCGCGCCGATTCTTCGTCCTGACGGATCACCGTCTCGACGATCAGTTCCAGTACTTCGGCCACCGTCCGGTCGAGCTGGTGGCTGTGCACGATGGGAATGCCATGCTCGCTGGCAAGGTCCTCGATATAGCGCCCGAGCAACCGGATGTTCGTGAAGTTCGCCCGGTACCGCTCGAACGGCCGCGTCCCCTCGGTCTGCACCTCACGGATGTAGAAGTGGCTGCGATGCGCCTCTTCGTCATCGACTCCGATGAGCAACTGCACGACCGACGCGTTCTTGAACTGGGAAGGCTCGATGTATCCGGGGGCCACATGTACGCCCTCGAGCACCATGCTGACGCCTTCGACCACCGCACGATCGATGAGCGCCTTCATACCGGTGGCCACGGCGGCTGCCTGCTCGCGGAATCCGACGATGACAGGACTCGCGCCATGGGGAACGGGGACCCTCAGGCCGCGCCACGCGTTGAAAGAACTCTCGTAGATCGCGGGCATGAGGTCACGGGAAAAGATACCACGCATGACCTGCCGAATGCTATCCGTCGACACGATCCGGGTGATGCCGAGCCGGTGAGCGACCTCCGTGGCGATCGTCGACTTGCCTACGCCGGTCGTGCCGCCGATCAGCACGATGAGCGGCCGGTCGAGCTTCGAGATCTCGTTCAACCGCACGTAGCGCGCGGCGATGCCGGGTCCGGCGGTCTCGGCGAGCACGCTTGCGGCCTTGTCCTGCAACTCCGAGAGCGTGAGTTCGTAGCAGCCCGCAGCACGCAACTCGTCCTGGACACGCTGGGCGGCCGCGTAGGCCCCGGCGGGGCTCAGTCCGGTGGCCGTGAACGACTGCGCGAGGAGGCCCTTGCTCATCGGCAGACCATGCTTCTGATCCTTGATGACGATCGGCGGGTTGGTGGGCATCAGGCGCTCCTCGATTCGTGACGCTCGAACGCGCGCGCTACCACGTGATCGATGAGACCAGCGAGATCCCCTTCATCAGTGACGATCGGCTCGTTGTCACACAGCACCGTCGGCACCCCGGCCTCCTCACCCGCCGCCGCCACGACATCGACGGCGGCCGCCTTGAGCTCGGTCAGCAACAGATCGTAGTCGCCCGCGTGGGCACGCATGTCGGCCCGCAGCAGCGTTCGGTCCGAAAGGTGAGGACTCGCACCGACGACCTCGCACCCGTACTCCCGCTCGAGATGCGCGGTGAGCATAGGTAGCACGGCGACCGGCGCCGTGGTGGCGAAGAAGACCCGCCTGCCGGCCACGTCCCCGATCGGGCGCGGGCGGAAGGTGGTGAGCACGATCGGCACGTCCTCGCGGTGCTCACGGATCGCCGAGACGAGGTCCGCGAGCTCATCGGCACTCGCCGTGGGCTCCTCGGCCCCGGCCACGATCACGCCGTCGGCCAGCGCCAGGCGGTACGGACCGAAGTAGTCGCGCACGTACGGAACGCCCTGCCCCGCGCCGATGATGAGCACCGTCGCATCGGCAGTGACCGGCGGGATCGCGGCGCCGGAGCCCTCAAGCACGAGGATCTCCTTGCCGAGCGAGTCGGCCAGACGGGCCCCCGCCGGCACGTTCGAGAAGTACGTCTCGCCCGCCAGGCCGCCGCCGCACCGGCGGCAGCCGACCGTGGTGACACGGCTCATCACCGCGTCCTCGTAGTTGTCGGACGCCGCGTGCGCACCCGTGCGGGCAAGCGCGAGGAGGTCCTCGGTGGTGAGCGCGACCTCGTCGCCACGGATGAGCTCCGGCTCGGCGGGGCCGCCCCTGCCCATAGCGAGCACCACGATGTCCCGGCCCGACTCCTTGAGATAGCGCGCGACATGCGCGGAGATGCCGGTCTTCCCCACCCGCTTGCCGGTCCCGATGATCGCAAGCGTGGGCGTTCGCGTGGTCTCGAGCGCAGCGGGCGGGGTGAACGCGAAGTCCGCTCCGCGGTACATGACGCCGAGGCCGAGAACGACGCTTGCAAGCGCGAATCGGTCGGCCGAGGTCACGACCGGCTCGTCTGAAAGATCGATGGCGATCTGTGGGCCGAACCGCGCGATCGCGTCACGCACGGCAGCGACGCGGTCCGGACCGGTCACGACCGGGATGCCGTACACCTCCTGGCTCGCCTGCGCATCCACCTTCTCCGTCCCGCCGATGAACACCGCGGCGGCCACGTCGAACTCGGAGGCGAGCGCATCGAGCGCGAAGCGTACGACCGGCGGATAGTGTTCGCCGTCTATGAGCGCTATCGCACGCATCAGGCCCTGACCCCGGACGGCGTCTGCCCGGGATGCGGCTTCCACACGCACTCACGCCGCAGCTCACGCTCGAAGTCCGCCACGACCTCGGGCTCGTCGAACGGATGCTTGAGGATCACGCGGATGCGGTCGTGATGAAGCTCGATGATGTTGTAGCTCGGTCGCGTCATACCCCGCAGGCGGTGGGTGCATGCGGTGCCCGCGTTGACGATGACCATCTCCTCGAGACGCCAGACGTGCGGCACGTGCTTATGGCCGCAGAGCACCAGATTGCAGCCGCTGCTGTTGAGCACCCGCAGCAGGTCACCGGCATCGTAGACGATGTTCCGTTCGCGACCGGTCCCAGGAACCGGCAACAGGTGGTGGTGGAGTGCCACCACCTTGAACTCGTCGGGATCCGAGAAGCGCTCCTCAACCCAGCGATACCGCTGGCGGCCGATGCGACCGTTATCGAGATCGGGCTCCGAAGAGTCCAGCCCGAGGACCCGGACGCCATTGAAGATCAGCTCGGTGGACCGGGAGCCGAAGAGCTCCTCGAAGTGCAGGTCCCCGACATTGCGTGCGTCATGGTTGCCGGGCAGCACCATCACGCGCTCCACCTGCATGCGCGAGATGAGGCGCTGCGCGACCTTGAACTCCTGCCTGAATCCCATGTCCGTGAGGTCGCCCGTGACGACCAGCACATCGGGGCCGAGTTCGTTGATCTCGTCGATCACACGCGTGGCCAGACTCGGGATGTGGTACTGCGAACCACAGTGCAGGTCCGATATCTGCGCGATGATGACCGGTCGGTCGTCACTCATGATGGCTCCATCGTCGAACGCTTCGGGCGCATCGCGCCGGCAAGCGTGAGGGGATGTCCTATTCTTTCCCCAGATAGGGAACCGCCGTCAAGACCTCGTCACCGCAGGTGCCGACGGAGCGCCGCCTGCAGCACAACGGACGGACGCCGCAAGGAGTCCGGCAAACAGCCACGCGAGCTCGAAATACAGGAAGTACTGGAAGAACGAACCGACACCGAGTACGAGTACGCCCACCGTCGCCGCTGCGCCGGCGACCGATCCTCCTGCACGCGCCCGAACCATCGCGCGCACACCGGTGATCGCAAGCGCCACGAGTGCGACGGCGCCGGCGATGCCCGTCTCGGCGACGAGAGCGAGGGCAACCTGGTGCGGGTGCGTGATCGACGGGTCGGCACCCGGCAGCACATAGTCCGGGTATGCGACCTCGAATGCCTTGAGCCCCGTCCCGAATAACGGACGCTCGGCGATCATCGTGAGCGTGGAGCGGACCATGAGGATGCGGGTGGCGTTGGACGACCCGGCCCCGGTCTCGAAGATCGAGAGCGCGCGCCCCGTCACGAGCGACGGACCGAGAAGCACCATGCCCGCCAGCACGGCTGCGATCGCCACGCCGAGCGTGGCCACTCTGACGCGGCGGGTGCCGATGACGAGCAGTGCCACGATCCCCACTGCGGCCTCAAGCCATGCGGAGCGCGAGTACGTGAGCGCCACGATGCCGAGCATCCCGGCCGCAGCAGCGGTCCACAGCGGCCAGCGGCGCTCGCTTCCCGAAAGCGAAAGCGCCCCGAGTGCTGCCAGAACCAGATGTGCGCCGAGGAAGTTGGGGTCCATGTAGAAGCCGGCCGGGCGGATCTGACCACCGGGGACCGGCCGATGGATCGAGCCGACGCCGAGTTCGGGAAACGCCCACTGGGCAAGTGCGACGATCGCGAGCGGCAGCGCCGCCAGCACGAACGCGACGACTGCCACGCGCAACGACCGGCGGTCGGAAAGCGCGCGAGAGACCACCAGCGCGGCCGCCCACAGCATCACGAGCCTCGCCGTTGCCAGCGCGGTCTGCCCGGCGTCCAGCGACGCGGGCAGCGACCACAACCCGGCCAGCGGCAGCAGTCCGAGCGCCCACTCGGCACCGGTGAGTCGCACCCTGGGAAGCGCGCGCGTGCGGACGGCTCTCATCGCCGCAGCTCCGATCGCCCCGGCGAGCACGACGTGAAAGAGGCCGACGTATGCACCCGGCACCACGAGCACGCCGTCCTTGACGGCGATGGTCACAAACAGCGCCGCGGCAGCAGCTGCGAAGCCGTCGCGGTGCGCGAGCACGGCGGCGGCGACAAACGCCGAGGCCACGATGAAGCGGGGCCACTCCCACACACCACCGAGCGGCACGAGCGCCACGACGAGCGCCGCGCCGGCGAACACGAGCGCGCGACGGTCCGACGCGGCCGCTGCGGCACCACTCGGCGCGACCTCGCTCACAGCAGGACCGCTCCCCCGCGGTCGATCGAAAGCGCGATGACCCGGGTGCGACCGATACCGGCCAGCATGGGGCGCAGGTCGTCCGAGTACTCCCTCGCGCGCTCGAGGGCCCGCGCGTCGTCGTCCGCCTGAACGGGCGCCACTATCGTCGGGCCCGCCCCGGACAGGACCGCGGGCCCGACGCCCGCGGCCGTGAACAGCGACCGAACGGCATCGAGGTCCGGAACGAGCCGGCTGCGGTACCGCTCGTGGATCGCGTCGCGGAGTCCCGCCTGCGTGAAACCCGGCTCTCCAAGCGCAAGGCCGAGCGCGACGAGCGCCGCACGACCCGCATTGGCCGAGGCGTCGCTGTGCGGGACCGCCGCGGGGAGCGCGTCTCGTGACTCGGAGGTGGGCAACTCGCCCTCGCCGAGAACGAGCACGGCCGCCACGCCTCCCGCGGGATCTATCCGCGCGCACTGCGGCGCGACCGACCCGCCCAGGGTGACCGTGAAGCCGCCGTAGAGCGCAGCCGCCACGTTGTCGGCGTGACCCTCGATCTCGGCTGCGATCTCGAGGATCCGCTCCTCACCGAGATGCGCGCCGGTCAGGGCGTCACCCAGCACGAGCCCCCCGACGATGGCCGCCGACGACGAGCCGAGACCACGCCCGACGGGAATGCCGTTGTGGCAGGTGATATCCGCAGCCAGCTCGCGCCGCCCGATCTCGGCGAATACACGCGCCATCGCGAGCGCGACCTGGTTGCCGGCTCCGGTCTCGAGTCGCCCCGCGCCCTCGCCGCCGACCTCTACCGCCCATGACTCGGCAAATTCGGCCTCGAACTCGTTATGCAGCGCGAGCGCGAGACCGAACGAGTCGTAACCGGGGCCGAGGTTGGCCGACGAGGCCGGTACACGGACGCGCACCGTCTACAACTCCTCCACGCGCAGGACCGAGCCGATCGCGACGACCACCTCGAGCGCCTCGATCAGCTCGAGCGCCGAGCGCACGTCGCGCTCGGCGGCCCGGTGGGTGATCC
>JAXMLJ010000085.1:0-3808 GCA_034368805.1 Coriobacteriia bacterium | reverse complement strand
CCACGATCGCGCACGCGCAGCCCAGCGCCTCGAGCGCATCGTACAGTGCCACACACCGCGCGAGATGCCCGAGCCCGATCTCCGGACCCGCCTCGGTGAGGATGCGCGCGGTGAGCTCCATCGGCGGACCGACGGCTAGGCCAGCGCGGACGCGAGCGCGGCCAGGACCGTGTCGACATCCGCGTCGGTCATCGCCGGATACAGCGGCAGCGTGAGCGCCCGCTCGTAGTACGCCTCGGCGTTGGGGAACATGCCGAGCGAGAAGCCGAACCCGATGTAGTACGGCTGCAGGTGCACCGGGATGTAGTGCACGTTCACGCCGATGCCGGCCTCTCGCAGTGCGTCGTATACGACGGCCCGCCTGTGCTGCTCGAGTTCGATGACGAACAGGTGGTAGGCCGAGTACACTCCCTCGGGCACCTGCTGCCAGCGCACGGGGAGGCCGTCGAGCGCCGCGATGTAGCGCGCCGCGATCTCGTTGCGCCGGGTCACGAACTCGTCGATGCGCGTCATCTGGCTCGTGCCGAGGGCTGCCTGGATGTCGGTCATGCGGTAGTTCAAGCCCAGGTAGAGCTGCTCGTAGTACCAGCCGCCCACGTTCACGCCACGCATCTTCTCAGTGTCACGGGTGATGCCGTGCGTGCGCAGGTCACGCACGTAGCTCGCGATCTCGGCGTTGTTGGTGACGACCATCCCGCCCTCACCGCTCGTGACGATCTTGACCGGATGGAAGCTGAACACCGCCATGTCCGAGTGCTCGCACGAGCCGACCCGCGCGTCGCCGTATCGCCCGCCGATCGCGTGCGACGCGTCCTCGAGCACCCGGACGTTGTACTTGCGCGCGAGCTCCCCGATGGCTGCCATGTCGCACGACGCGCCACCAAAGTGCACCGGCGCGACCGCGGTGGGCAGACGACCTGCCCGCTCGGCGCGCTCGAGCTTGGCGGCGAGCGCATCGACACTCATGTTGTACGTGTCGGGATCGATGTCCACGAAGTTGACATCGGCACCCACGTAGCGCGCACAGTTGGCCGATGCCACGAACGTGTTGGGTGAGGTCCACAGTAGGCTACCCGCGCCGAGTCCGAGTGCCAGACACGACAGGTGGAGCGCGGCCGTGCCGTTGCAGACCGCCACCGCGTACGCCGCGCCACAGTACTCGGCGACCGAGGTCTCGAATCGCTCGATAGCCGGACCTTGGGTCAGGAAGTCGGAGCGCAGCACCGCCTCAACCGCGGCGATGTCGTCTTCAGAGATCCACTGGTGTCCGTAGGGGATCATATGCCCTCGCCTCTCCTTGTCCCGTCGGCCCCGGCCTCCGCAAGGTCATCTGGCTGGCGAGAGAACCACTGCCATGCCGGCACGAAGGCGATGGTGCCCGACTCCACCTCAACAGTGTCCGCCTCGCTCACGCTGATGACCGTCGACTCCCGGATACCCAACTCCTGCATCCCGGCGGCCAGGGCACGCACCTCGCGCTCGCGCGTGGACAGATCGGCCACAGATGCGCTCACCTGGATCAAACCCGATGCATGACGCGTGAACGGGTCGCCCACGACAAAGTCGATCTCGTGGCCTTGCGCAGTCACGTAAAACGAGATCTCGCCGCTGAGCATACGACCGGCGCGGCGACGGAGCTCGAGGAAGACCGCTGTCTCCAGTCGGGCACCCAGATTGGTGGCAGTGACGTGCGACAGCGCGGAGGCGAGCCCCGGATCAACCGCGTAGGCTTTGCGCGGATTGCTCGCAATCACCCGCTCGGACTGACTGAATATCGGGACGGTATAGACCAGATACGCGTCCTCGAAGTACGCGAGCAGAGCGTGCATCGTGTCCTTAGAAACCTGGAAGCCACGCGACTTCAGGTCCTTGTGAGCCTTGTTAACCGAGAAACGCTGACCCGATGACTGCAGGAGCAGGCGGGAGAACGCACGCGTGGCCACGGCGTTCTCGACGCGATGCCGCTCGATGACGTCGCGCAGGAGCACAAGCTCCACGTAGTCCTGGAGCGTCTGAATCCGCAGCGCCCGTGACATGTCCAGCACCTCGGGGAAGCCGCCCACCTCCAGGTACCAGTCCAGGTGCTCCAACAGCAGCGACCTGACCCGGGGACTCGGAGCGCCCCCGGCGAACACGTCAAGACCGCGATGACGCGCGGTCTCGGCGAAGCTCATCGGAAACACCTCGACGGCCAGACCGCGTCCTCGGAACTCGGTGGCCACGTCAGTGTGCAGCAGACTCGCCGACGAGCCAGTGAGGTACATGCGTGCCGGCAAGGTGTCGACGACCCTGCGTGCAAACCGTGCGAAGCCCGGAACGGTCTGGACCTCGTCAAGGAACACATAGCAGCCCCGCTCGCGGGCCTCGGGGTTGCGACGGAAGAACGCCTCGAGCACGTGATCAAGCACGGTCTCCTGCAGCGGATACAGACGGTCGTCCTCGAAATTCACGTACAGGATGTCGCGCTTGTCCACGCCAGCGGCGAGCAGCCGCTGCATCTCCTGGTACAGGACGTACGTCTTGCCGGTGCGTCGCATGCCGATCACGACATTCGGTTTGCGCGGAACCTCGGGCAGCACCACATCACGCAGAGTCAACTGCGGCAGTTCCGAGTCCTGGAACTCGGCAATGACGAAGTCCACATCGGCCATGAGCGACCGCAGCCCCCTTAACTGTCCTTACGACAGGGACAGGATAGGTGAATCCTATCCGTTTTACAAGGACAGATTCATGCTAGACCGTGAAGGTCGGGTCCACGTGCTCCTTGATGAGAGCGCGCAGCTGCTCGACCGAGAGCCACTCGGAGTTCTCACCGCTCGAGTAGCGGAAGCCCGGATCGCACATCGCACCGCCGAACTCGCCGAGGAAGTCGGCCACCTCCCACGTAGGCGTGGCGGGGACGATGACGTACTTGTCGGCGAGCGCGATCGTGGACAACGAGTCCGTCTCGGTGATCATCTCCTCGTGAAGCTTCTCGCCCGGACGGATGCCGACGATCTCAAGCCGGCAGCCCGGGCACACCGCCTCGGCAACATCCGTGATGCGATACGAGGGGATCTTGGGCACGTAGAGTTCCCCGCCCCACATGTGCTCGAGCGCGTGGAGCACAAGATCGACACCCTCGGTGAGCGTGATGTTGAAGCGGGTCATGCGCTCGTCGGTGACAGGCAGCACGCCCGAGGCGCGGCGCTCCAGGAAGAACGGGATGACGCTGCCCCGGCTGCCCATGACGTTACCGTAGCGCACCACCGAGAAGCGGATGTCGTGCCCGCCACGGAAGTTGTTGGCCGCCGTGAACATCTTGTCGCTCGTGAGCTTCGTGGCGCCGTAGAGGTTGATCGGAGCGGCAGCCTTGTCGGTGGACAGCGCCACCACCCGCTTGACCTGGCGGTCGATGGCCGCCTCGATCACGTTCTGCGCGCCCAGGACATTGGTCTTGACCGCCTCGAAGGGGTTGTACTCGCACACGGGCACATGCTTGAGCGCGGCAGCATGCACTACCACGTCGATGCCCTCCATCGCGCGCCACAGCCGCTTCTCGTCGCGCACATCGCCGATGAAGAAGCGCACCTGCGGATAGCTCTCCTTGGGGTACAGCTGCGCCATCTCGTACTGCTTGAGCTCGTCGCGCGAGTAGATGACGAGCCGACGCACGTCGGGATAGCGGTCGAGCACGGAGCGTACGAACGCCTTCCCGAACGAACCGGTGCCGCCGGTGATGAGGATCGACGCGTCGTTGAGCATGGTGGATTCCCTCTCTGCGATGGTGACTCTCATCGTACCGCAGGGGCGGGGGCGGTGGTGCCCT
>JAXMLJ010000084.1:0-7237 GCA_034368805.1 Coriobacteriia bacterium | reverse complement strand
TGACGGCGCTTCCCGCCGAGCGGGTGAAGGTGTTCCTGAACGCGACACCGGAGGCTCCCGCCGGCACTGCCCTCGGCGTCTCCCAGCGGCTCCTGTGCGAGACGCTCGGCGAGCGCGTAGAGCTCGGCATGACGCTCCTTGCGCCCGATGACGACCCGTCGTTCCTCCTCGAGTGGGTGGCGCAGTACGGGCTCGCGCCGCGCGTCCGCATCGGGGTGGCGCATCCCGTGCTCGGCGGGCACAACCGGAGCGCGGACGCCAGGGACCTCAAGGCGATCGGTGCGACGATCGAGCGCTTCGTGGCAGCCGCCCGGGCCGCCGGCGTGACGGTCGTGTTCGACTGCGGCCTGACACCGTGCATGTTCTCCGAGGGCTTCGCTGCTGCCCACCCGGAGGTCATCGAGACCGTAGGGACGCGCTGCGGGCCGATCGTCGACATCCTGCCCGAGGGAGCCGCGATTGCCTGCTACGCGCTTGCGGACGTGGTGCGCATCCCGCTCGGCGAGAGCGCCACTCGGCACGGGCTCATCGCGACTCTCGAGGAGCACCTGGACCGGCTCGCACCTGCCGCGGGAACGTACGAGCTGTGCGAGACGTGCGCACACCACGCGACCGGCAGGTGCAACGGCGGGTGTCGTGCGCGTCAGGGACTCCGCTTCCGAGCGTCAGCGGCACCGACGGGCGAAGGGTAGGGACGTATGCGCTGGGTGCTACCGTACATCGACCAGCCGCCCGCGTTCTGGGAGCGCGTGCGCGAGGTGGTTCCCGGTGACGAGGTGACGGTGTACATGCCGATGCCCCAGGCGTCGCTCGGCTCGGGCCGTCCGCCGCAGCCCGCCAGCCACAGAGCCGACTTCCTCGCACACGGGGGCGTGCGCGTCTCGGTGCTGCTCAATCCGGTCGTGCACGAGGGCCCGGCCGAGGCGGCGTTCGAAGCACTGCATCCGTCGCTCGAGAGCCTCGTGTCCGAGTACGGCGTCGCCGAGGCGGTGGTAGCAAGCGTCGGCCTGGCGCAGCTCATCCGTGAGGCGCTCCCGGACCTCCGGCTTTCGGCCTCCACGCTGCTTGAGATATCCACTCCCGCACAGGCGGTCTACCTCGAGGGCATCTTCGACTCGCTCACGCCGTCCGGGCGGATCGTCCGCGACGCGCGCGCGCTCGTGGCGCTCAAGGACGCCTTCGGGGGCCGCATTCGCCTCATGGTCAACGAGGGCTGCCTGCCGGGGTGCGTCTACCGTACCCAGCACTTCGCCGAGATGAGCTCGGGCATGCCGATGCCCGCCTCGCTCTGCGCCGGGCTGCTCGAGCGCGAGCCGTGGCTCGCGCTCACCGGCGCGTGGATACTGCCGCAGCACCTCGACCTGTTCTACGGCCTCTACGACGAGCTCAAGCTCGATGGCCGGGTGACGCTCGCCGACCCCGGGCACTACCTGCGCGTGCTCCGCGCCTACGCCGAGCGGACGCCACTCGCGCTCGACGAGATCGGCGGGGGACCGGTGACCGCCGTGCAGGTTCCGGCCGTCACCCGCGCGTTTTTCGCGCACACGCTCACCTGCGACAAGGCGTGCGACCGCTGCGAGCGGTGCCGCTCGTACTATACGAGCAGGGGCTCGTACCACGCGAGCGGAGCCGAAGCGGGAGAACACGGCGACGGGTCGCACGGGTGAGCGGCGCCGACCTCAGCGGCGCGGTGCCGTCGGCGGTTCGCGCCGCATGGGACTCCGCAGCCACTCGCTGGCCGGTGGGTGAAGGCATGCCGCAGCCGCGGTGGGTGAACCGCGGCCTCCCCGACGGTCCGGCAGAGGCCTGGGCCGCGCTCGCGGACATCATCACCGCGCGGGCCGAGAGCGGCCCGATCTCGATCTACATCCACCTGCCGTTCTGCGAGACGCGCTGCCCGTTTTGCGACTGTCACGCCACGGTTGCACCCCGCACCTCACGCGACACCGTGAACCGGTACCTCGAGACACTCGCGCGCGAGTTGGTACGGTGGGCATCGCTTCCCGGGATCAGAACCCGGCGGGTCACCACCGTGCACTTCGGCGGCGGGACGCCGCTCGCCATCGGTGCTGACGCGTTCGAGGGCGTCGCGAGTGCCATCCGTGATGCGTTCCGCACTCACGCGGGGACCGAATGGGCACTCGAAAGCACGTCGCGCCTGCTCGACGAGGAGCACCTCGACGTGCTCGCGCACCTGGACTTCACGCGGATCCACGTTGGCGTGCAGACCCTCGACCCGGCAGAGCGGCGGACACTCGGCAGACGGGAGCCGCCACGCCAGGTGATCGCGCGCATCGAGGCGTGCCTGGAGCGCGGCTGGATCGTCTCCGCCGACCTACTCTACGGCCTGCCGGGTCAGACCGCCGAGGTGCTCCGGTCCGACATCGCCCACCTCACCGCTGCGGGTGTGCACGGCGTGTCGCTCTACCACCTCAACGCCGGGCCGCATAACCGCCGGTTCATGGAGCGCCATGGCCTCGGCGCCCGCGATGAGACTCGTCTCGCAGCTGACTTCGCGCTGCTCGCCGTCGGCGCGTCACTGCTGGAATCGTTCGGCTACCGGCGCAACCACCTCACACACTTCGCACTGCCGCAGGATGGCAACCTCTACGCGCGCCACGCCCTGCGCGGCGAGGACCTGCTCGCGCTCGGCTCCTCGGCTGACGGCGTGTTCGGCGACTACTTCTACCGGCACGTCGAGGTGGACGGCTACGCGGGCGCGCCACTCTCCGAGCCTGCCGGCGCCGGGCATCCGCCGCTCGCGGGCGGCGGATGCTTCACGACCGCCGAGGTGCGGGCGCGGCCGCACGTCACGCAACTCATGGCCGCCGAGGTTCTGCCCGCCACGCTCCAGGAGCGTTCGCGTGCGTACGCCGCAGCGCTCGTGGAGGCCGGCCTGCTCAGACCCGCCGACGACGAGTCCGCCGGGCCGTCCGGCGTCATGTGGACTCTCACCGATGCCGGGTCGTGGTTCGCCGGCGCGATCGCCGCCGAGCTCTGGGACCTCTACCGGCACGAGGCGTGAGGTCGGGCGGGAGCCGCTCGCGCGCCACCTGCGGAATGCGACGCTACTCGGCGGGCACCAACCTGTAGATCCCGCCCGCGAAGTCCACCACGTAGAGCTCGCCCATGTCGTCCTCGCCGAAGCTCGAGATCTGGAAGTGCGTCTGCGCGAGGAGCCGGTTCTCCACCGTGCCGTCCTCGGTACGAACGAGCGCCCAGATCCTGCCGTCTACGAAGTCGCCGTACAGATACGTGCCGGCCAGCCCGGGGATCGCCGTGCCGCGGTACACGTAGCCACCGGTCACCGACTTGCCCGCATCCCGATCGTACTCGACGATCGGTGCCGTGAAGTCGCCGGCGCGCATCGCCGCGTCCGGTGGATAGGGATGCGTGCCCTCGAGCAGGTTCCAGCCGTAGTTCTCTCCACCTGCCGAGTCGGCCGGCTGGAAGTCGATCTCTTCCCACGCACTCTGGCCCACGTCACCGATCCACAGGTCGCCGGTCTGGCTATCGAACGAGAATCGCCACGGGTTGCGCAGACCCCACGCCCAGATCTCGGGTCGCGCGTCGCTCCGGCCCACGAAGGGGTTGTCGTCGGGGATGCCGTACGGTGTCGTGGCCGACATGTCCCCGTCGCGCAGGACGTCGAGGCGCATGATCGTGCCGAGGAGCGTGGAGAGGTCCTGGCCGTTTCCTTGCGGATCGCCGCCGCTTCCACCGTCGCCGAGTCCGTAGTACAGGTAGCCGTCGGGGCCGAACGCGATCATGCCGCCGTTGTGGTTCTTGAACGGCTGCGCCTGCGTGAGCAGCACCTGTTCGCTCGCCGGATCGGCCGTCTCGCCGCTGACCAGGAAGCGCGAGAGCACGGACGTCCCGTCGGCACGCGTGTAGCTGGCGACGAACACGCCGTCTTCGGCGAACGATGGAGAGAACGCGATGCCGAGCAGCCCCTGCTCGCTTTCCGTGCTCACGGTCTCCGAGAGGTCGAGGAAGACCTCCGTGCGCTCACCGCCTTCTACCGTCCACACGTGGCCGGTCTTCTCGACCACGAACAGGCGACCCGAGTCGTCGCTGGCACCGGTGACGAACAGCGGCTGATCGAAGCCGTCGAGTACGAGTTCGAAGCTCGGCACCAAGGAGACCGGCTCCTCCTCCTCGGCGGGCGGCGCGACCGGGTCGACGACCACCGGCTCGGTGGGCTCGGCGTCGCATCCCTGCGCTGCGAGGGCTCCGAGAAGCGCCGTGACAAGTACGAGCGTGG
The DNA here is from genome assembly GCA_034368805.1 of Coriobacteriia bacterium. GTDB lineage: Bacteria > Actinomycetota > Coriobacteriia > Anaerosomatales > Anaerosomataceae > UBA2272. The sequence goes on along the minus strand of JAXMLJ010000084.1, from coordinate 2,973 downwards.
TGACGAGCCGAGACGCGCGCATGTGGGGCCTCCCGATGTCGACGTGCTTCCGCGGTGTGACCGAGCCGTTCACGGCCGATGTCTCTGGTATACCCCGCCGACCGTGGTGCGTCCCTCAGGCGATCGGCCTGATCTGCGTGCGCCTGGTGTCGCCACAGTCGATCTCGCCACGTGCCGCGATCTGTGCCAGCGCGTATACTGCTCGGAACACGATCGACCGGGTGGTTCCGATCCCGGCGAAACCCGAGACACGCGACAGCGAGGCGACCATGGGCTGGGTCGATGCGTTCGGGGCGCTTGGTGCCGTCGCGTAGGACCTGGCAGCGTTCGTGGGTATCCTTGTTGTATCGATGCCGGTGCCTCTTGCATCGATCGTGCTTGACGCGCTGACTGTGCGGGCTGTGCTCCGCGCACCGAAAGGAAGCTGACATATGGCTACTCACGAGTCCCTCGAGAGACAGACTTACGACGTCCCCACGCTGGTGGTCGAGCATCCGCCGGTGATCCACGATCCCAATAAGCGCGCGGTGTGGGAGGAAGCCTGTCCCGACAAGTGCGCCTATGCGGGCGAACTCGGCTACTCCCGCTGGGCCGCGCTGCCGCTGCCCGCGCGGGTGGACGCGAGTGCTCATCTGGATCGGGTGGTGGATGTGCCGACGGTCTACGACTACGAACCGGTGACCGACCTGCCCGGCGCGGTCGAGTGGCACGTCAACTTCGCCGACCCCTTCCTGTTCTTTGCGTACGGCACGGGGCTGTTCGCCCAGGACGAGATGATGTGCGCCGAGCATCCGGTGCTTGGCTCGCTTATCGAGGCGCTCCGCGAATCCGGCCACGCGCCGGTGACCGAGGACGGCACCGGACCCACACCCGTGCTCGTGACCGGCGCGCAACGGCGCTGCCACATCGTCACGAACCCCGATTCCGCCGAAGGTCGCCCGCGCGGGCTGTACGGCAACGAGTTCTCGGCGGCCGATGAGGAGGTCGTGCGTCGGGCTACGGTCGCACTCGATCCGCCGACGATCACCAACATCATCGCGATGGCCGCGCCGAGTTACCGCTCGGGCCGCTATACGCGTGACACCATCGAGCGCGTGCTTGTCACCGCGTACACCGGTTTCGTCGCCGCCGTGGCCGAGTCGGCACGGCTCGCCCCCGGTGCGCCCGTGGTGGTGCACTCGGGGTTCTGGGGTTGTGGCGCGTTTGGCGGCGACAGGGTCCTCATGTCGATGCTCCAGGTGCTCGCGGCCGGGATGGCCGAGGTGGACCGCCTCGTATTCCACACGTGCTCGATAGAAGGCGCCGCGCCGTTCGAGCACGCGCTCGGCGTGGTCCGCGACGAGATCGCGTCGGCAGGCGAGCTGGGTGCCGATGAACTCGTGGACCGTATCGACGCGATGGCGTTCGAGTGGGGCACGAGCGACGGGAACTGAGCGACACGTCGGCTCGTCGTCGCTTTAGGCCCGCATGCGTGATTGTTACAGGTCGCCCGCCACTCCGCAGCCTCTCGTGACGCTTCACAGAGGTGCCGTCCGATAACGCGCAGCGGTGGCACTCGGCCACCGGGCAGGACTCGTCCCGGCCTGTGATTCACGCGTCGTCGGGGCTGAGTGCTACGACCGTGCCGGGGTGGCTGCGGTTCGTGGGCGAGATCGGCCTGGTGGGCGCCCTCGGCGTGACTCTGTGGTTCTTCTGGTCGATCATCAGCGCGCACTACCGCGGGCGGCACCGGCGGTAGAGGGGATGTCGGTGACACGCCGCTTGCATCTGTACCCCGACTTCTTCACGGGCTGGAGCAGCATAGTCCGTTGACTCCCACTCTCGGGGGTAGAGTCAGCGTTGGTTCGTTAGGCCATGTGAGTGGGGTGATTCGGGTGAAGCACAGCTGGGTAGTGTTCGCGACGATTCTGCTCACGATGCTGTTGCTACCGGCGACATCGAGTGCCGCCAACTTATATGGTATCAACTTCGTTGGCCAGCACACGGCGGCGACCAGCGGCAACTTTCGGTACTTCGGTTGGTGGGGAGTGAAGGGCACACTCTACTGGCAGACTCTCCCCGTGCTGGTTGGTTCTGGGACGCGTCACGTGGAAAGCTGGCTGATGATCACTCAGGACACGTACCCCCAAACAAACTGGGTCTCAGCCGGCTACACAACCGACAACTCGAAGTACCCCGAGGTGTGGACGTTTCGCGAGCATGTGCTGAACGGCCTCCCGATGTTTGCATACGTCACCCAGCGTCCTTGCCCGAGCGCCCAGGGCGTGGCGATAGAGGCGGGCTCGTACAACCCGAATACCGGACTGTACTCGTATCGGACGTACCTCGGCAGCCTCTACGTCACCTCCGGCTTGCCTCGACAGAGTGGCTGTGCACAAGCGAAGAGCGAATCGCGGAACAACGGTGGCCTCAATGTCCTCGCGACGACCTACTTCGGCACTAACGCCGCCGGGTATAATGGTTCGAGCCATGCTCTCTATCTGAGGAACTACTTGCCGGCCTGGGAGTTGTGGGATACGACTCTCATGGGCGGGACGACTTTCATTGACCTAGGTGACTACCCACCGTACTACTACTCCCCACACTCCTCGTACCGCCACTACTACTTCGGAACCTGGAACAGGTCATGAGAGGGGGAGACATGCGCAGACCGTTGCTTAGAGGCGTGATGTTCCCAGCGCTCGTCTTGGTGGTGGCCGGGACCGCCGTTGCCATTGCGGCAGGTGCGGGTGCAGTGACGCCGACCACTCAAGATAGTCGAGACACCGGTACTGTCGCTGACGGTCCAATAATGAACACCTACTGACGGTCGAAAACTGACCACCCTGTAGGCTTCTCGCACGGAGGCGCCGTGTGAGGAGGGGTCGGTGTGTTGCGACTGGGGGACTGGGTGGACATCGTCTCGATGCACAAGGCGGGCGCGTCGATCAGCCGGATCGCGCGGGAGTTCGGGATCTCCCGCAACACCGTCAA
>JAXMLJ010000083.1:0-29582 GCA_034368805.1 Coriobacteriia bacterium | reverse complement strand
TAGGGAGAACCGATGAGCGACCTCGTCGGAACCCTCAAGGCCCTCGCCTCCAAGCGCCCGAGCTTCCACTCGGAGGCGATGGTGATTGGCATCATCACGTTCGAAGTTCAAGCGCAGGGCACGAGCTCGATCTCGGCCTGGCGGACGGACTCGTTGTAGTCCTCGATCATCCGCGCGTACGACCACGCCTGATACGAGGGGTGCGCGGTCTCGCGAATGCCGTCCTTGAACTTGGTCCGGACGACGCCATCCTTCGTCGGGATCGCTTCAAGTTCCTGCCACTGCTTGAGCTCCACGATCACGGCGGCGTCGCGCGTGCCGTCCTGACGACCGGTGAGCAGGAAGTCGATGCGGCTTGAGGTGTACGGCACGCTGAACTCGATCGCCACGCCGCACCCGTCGGGCAGCTCGGGCGTGTTGAGCACCTTGTACATGTACCCCATCGAGTTGCGCCAGCTCGTGACCTCGGCCGGGTTCGCGCGGTGCACCTTGCGCTCAAAGGCCGCCGTGATGTGGTCGGCGATGGCGTCGGCTTCGACCTCGTCCTCGTCCATGAACTCGCGCTTGGTGGCCTGGTAGACGAGCACGCGGCGGCTCCGGAGAAGAGCGGTGACGGGCTGGGGCTAGCGTAGCAGAGGGGAGGGGGCAGGGGGTGGCTTACCCTCTTCGGCGCCTTGACCAATCGAACGTATGTTCTATCATGGGTGTCGCGGGAGTGTTCTGTGATCTCAAGTCAAGCCGCTGAGCAGCGGAAACAATCTTGACATCACAAACTGTGATTTCAAGTTGGGGGGCAGACATGACGGACGAGACTGCACTGGTACCCGTTGAGGCCGCGGAGCTACGTATCCGCGTTGCCCGGGATACCCGGGTCATCCTCGATGCTGATTTGGCCGCACTCTACGACGTGGAGACGCGCACGTTGGTGCAGGCGGTCCGCCGCAACCCCGATCGCTTCCCCGCCGACTTCATGTTCGAGTTGACGCCAGACGAGTGGGCAGCCCTGAAGAGTGGCACTTCAGACCCGGATGGATGGGGCGGCCGCCGTACGCCGCCACTCGCTTTCACGGAACAGGGCATCGCCATGCTGTCCAGCGTGCTCCGTAGTTCCCGGGCGGTTGCGGTGAACGTTCAAATCATGCGGGCGTTCGTTCGGCTGCGCGAGATCCTCGCGGAGAACGCCAATCTCTCGCGACGGCTCGACGATCTGGAGCAGCGCTACGACGAGCAGTTCAAGATCATCATCCAGGCGATCCAGGCCCTCACGGCGCCACCATCGAAGCCACGGAATCCGGTGGGGTTCAGGCCGTGAGTCGGCCTCGGCACTCGCGGGCTATCCACGCGCTCACGGCACGCTGAACTCGATCGCCACGCCGCAACCATCCGGAACCGCCGGAGTGTTGAGCACCTTGTACATGTACTCCATCGAGTTGCGCCAGCTCGTGACCTCGGCGGGGTTCGCGCGGTGCACCTTGCGCTCGAAGGCGGCCGTGATGTGGTCGGCGATGGCGTCGGCTTCGACGTCGTCCATGAACTCGCGCTTGGTGGCCTGGTAGACGAGCATGCGGCGGCTCCGTGAGGGGAGCGGATGAGGCTGGCACCAGGGTAGCAGAGGGGAGCGCTCTCCGGCCCACAGCGCTCGGGATTGGCGGTTGCGGTTATTGCGGCTATTGCGTATGATGCGGTTAGGCCATCGACCGGGAGCACCACGATGAGATCGAAGAACCAGACACCAGACGCGGATGCCGCGGCTACCCCCGGAGGACTGCACATCACCGTCACCGATGAGACCGGGGCGCACGTCGAGGTCCCCGAGCAGGTCTACCGCCTCACGCGCGAAGTCCTCTCGATCGTTGCTGAGGGCGGAACCGCAGCCGTGGTCGAAGTCGAACACGATCTCACCACGCAGGCCGCGGCCGACATCCTCGGCGTCTCGCGGCCGCACCTCATCAAGCTGCTCGACCAGGGGGAGATCCCCTACTACAAGGTCGGCAGCCATCGTCGGCTGGCGGTGGGCGATGTGCTCGCGTTCAAGAAGCGGCGCGACGCGCAGCGCCAGGCCCTCAAGGAACTGACGGAGCTCTCCCAGGAGCTCGGACTGTACTGATGCCACGGGTGGTCGCATGTGTTACTATGAAATGAGCAGAAACCTGCTACAAATGAGGTAAGTAATGCTCTCGACGCTCGTGACATCGGCTACACGGCGCGCGCTTCTCGTGCGGTTCTTCACGCATCCGGGCGAGCGCTTCTATGCCACGCAGCTCATCCGCGAACTGGGTCTCGCTTCGGCGGGCGTCCAGAAGGAGCTTGCTCGTCTCGAGTCTGCGGGGATGATCGAGAGCGAGCGCGAGGGCAACGTGCGATTCTTCACGGTCAATACTGCGCATCCGCTCTACGCCGAGATCAAGAGCATCGTCTACAAGAGTGAAGGCCTGGGCGACGTGCTGCGCGAGAACCTTGCGGAGCTTGCCGGCGTGCATGCGGCGCTCGTCTACGGCTCGGTGGCTCGCGGTTCGGAGGACGCAGCGTCCGACGTGGACGTGCTTGCTATCGGTGACGTGGATGTTGCCGCACTGGGTCGGGCGTTGTCAGAGGCAGAGCGTACGCTGGAGCGTGAGGTCAACGCTACCGTACTCAGCAAGGCGGAGTGGCGTGAGCGCCTGGCCCGGAAGCAAGCATTCGTGATGGACATCGTGGCGGGGCCGAAGATCTTCCTCGTGGGGAGCGACGATGAACTTCGATGAGCTGCTGGACAAACGAATCATCGAGCCGGTGTCGGTCGATGCCGTCGAGATCGCGAATCTACTACGGGTTGCCCGGCGGGATATTGCCACCGCTGAGTCACTGCTAGGCACCGACTACGACTGGGCGTTCGCCGTGGCCTACAACGCGGTGCTAAAGAGCTCGGTCGCTTACATGGCACAGTGCGGCTTCCGCCCGACCAACCGCAACAAGCACTACAACACCTTCCGGTTCATCTCGCTGGCGCTGCCTGAAGAGCACGAGCTCGTGTCGCGCCTTCAGCGATTCCGTAAGAAGCGCAACACCACGGTGTACGAGAGTGTCGGCACCGTGGGGGAGGCAGAGGTGCGCGACATGATTGCGTTCGCTCCGGTCTACGTCGAGATGATCCGAGAACGCCTGTCCCGGGAGGTCCAGCGACTGCTCGAGGAGGACGACTGGAGGGAACGCCGCCCGCCGCGCCGCCGGGCCCGGGGGCTCGCTCAGTCCATAACGCCGCCGAGTTTCCAGCCGATGATGCGCCAGCGCCCGTCGATCTCGCGGATCGTCCACGTCACCGTGTCAACGTCGGAGTAGCCGCCGCCGACCTCACGGACCTCCACCATGAGGTCTCCCATCAGACTGCCGGCGGTGACCACCTCGATGGAGAAGTCGGGGTCGCCCCAGGTGGAGACCACCATGGGGTCCAGGTCGGCTGCGTCGGCGAACGTCGCGCGGGCCGCTGCGGTGTCGCCGGCGGCCGCCGCGGCGTAGAGCTCGCGGATGACGTCCTCCGGCACACCCTCATATGCGAACGGCGCGTCGGCGGTGCCCGGCTCGGCGGCCGGGTCTTCGGGGGCTAGTGGTGCCTCGGCGATCGGCACAGGCCCGGGCAGCGGTGCGGCCTCGGCGATCGGCACAGGTCCGCGTAGCGGTGCGGCATGCGTGCGCCATGCGTCGAACGGCAGCCGCACGAGCGAGACGGCGACCGCGCCCACTGCGGCCGTCAAAGCGAATCCGAGTGTGAGGGGGTTCGTGAAGACGGAGACGGTGAGGGGTCCAATGGCCCGGAACAGCCGCTCGAACCCGCCCCAGAAGCCGACCATCCGTCCGATCGCCATGGCCGATTCGCTGAGTCCGAATGTGAGGAAGGCGGTGATCCCGGCGATGACGGCCACCGCTGCCGTTCGGCCACCCGCGCCGAACGCGGTCCAGTACCCGATGATCGCGCCGAACGTGAGCGCGAGCAGGAACACGAGTACGTTGGGGCCGCCGATGAGCCGGAGTATCCCGAAGGTGCTGAACAAGATCGCGTACCATCCCGCACCCACGGCCGCCCCCACGAGCGCCCCGGCAAGGGCGAGCCCCGTTGACGGGCGCTCGGCCCGCTCGGCCCCCTCAAGGGCGGACATCCGGAAGTCGACCCCCCGGATGTAGCGGACGGCCGCCAGGGCAGCAGCGGCAAGCAGTGCCGTGCTGACCACGTTGCCGATGAGCAGTGCACGCATCCCCAGTTCGGCGCTAAGCGTCGCGGCGATGCTCGCAACGAAGTTGCCGAGCAGGAACGGGTACCACCACAGCGCCGGTAGCGGCGAGGCGGGTGACGAGCGCCAGGTGTCGGCACCCGCATCCGGATCCGACGCGCGCCAGAGCTCCTGCATGACCTGCGGCGGCAGTACGAGGTTAGCGAACGGGATGAGGAACCAGCCCACTGTCCATCCAGGCGAGAACTGGAGCCCCTGCCGCCCGGCGGCTCGCAGACGCAGGTTAACGCGCCTGAGCTATACGAGTACGACGATGCCGCCGATGAGGTAGAGCACGTACTGGACGACCGACACCCAGCTCACACTGAACACGATGGCCTCGGGCACCGAACGGCCGATCGTGCGGACGAGCACGACGAGCGCGAAGACGCCCTGGAGCAGGTACAGCAGCGCGCCGGCCATGATGAGCGCGATGGTCCAGCGCGCATCACCTCGCATCACGAGGCTACGGGACGGACGTGCGGACGGCGTTCCGACGGCGCTGGCCGTGGCCGTGCTTGCGGAATCGGACACGATTCCCACCCCCCGTGGGTCAGGATGATGCGCGCCGGTCCCTCGGGATGCCGCCGGTGCGTCACCGGGGCGGATTATACCCCTCGGGCACACCCCTTCCCTCGCGCGCAGCTTGCCTTATTCTGGTAGGCGACGCGCACCGCTCCCGCGCGCCGCACCGCACGCAAGAGCGCACGTCCACATTCGGTGATCGGGGGTGGCGCATGGAAGTCGTGTACGTCGTTCTCTCGCTCGCGTTTCTGGCCGCGGTGGGCTGGGTCCTCCAGAAGATCGGAGGGTTCGCGGCGCTCGGCTTCAACCGCACCATCCTCTCGCGCGGTGAGCACAAGCAGCGCCGTCAGCTGCGGGAGCCGCTGTCGTTTGAGACGTCGGCAGCCGCCGAGGACGTCATCCGGCAGCTCGATCTGTACGTGGCGGCGGTCGACAAGCCGCTCGGCGGCAACACGGTGCTCTACGTGCACTCGCGCGACGCCCACCGCGTCGTCTACGTCTTCGGCAGCGCCTCGAACGTGCGGCTCCAAGTCGACCTCCGCTTCTCGCCCGGCACCCCGCTCACGGCCGCGCTGCATGTGGTGCAGTGGACCGAAGAGGACGGTGTGGCCGCCGACCAGGAACGACTGCGCAAGCTGCGTGCTCAGGTGACGGCCGCGTTCAAGGCCGCCGATCCCGCCGTGCGCGTCATCGAGGGTGAACGATCGGACCAGTCCGCATAAGAAGGGCGGCGCACCGTGGAGGAAACGCTCATCGTCATCGGCGGGATCGTGGTCATCGTTGTCGGCTACACGCTGCTCAAACGCCTGCTCAGCAACGGCATCGACGTCGCGTACGACGCCGGCCGCAAGGTGCTGTTCAAGGAGCAGATCGCCGAGACCGACAACCTGCTCGACGTGCCGCTCGTGCTCTCCACCTCGGCCTCGCCCGGTGAGTTCCTGGACGCGCTTGACGCGATCGTCCATCCGCAGAAGACCCCGCCCGGCCTCGAAGTCGTCCTCTACGAGGTGTCGAGGGAGCCGCTCCGGGTCACCTACGCACTCGGCAACAAGCTGCGCCCGCAAGAACTCGTCACCGAGATCCGTCTTTCCGAGGCCGACGGCGCCACGCAGGTGGTGCTCCGCGTGCTCAACGCCACGGTCAGCGAGGGCATCTTCATCTACAAGGACGCGCTCAAGCGTCTGCGCGAACAAGTCGAGTACGTGGCCGCCTCGGCCGGCGATACAGAGAAGGTGGCCGAGGGCGCGCACATCTATCGCGCCGCGGACCCCGACGCAGCCAAGCCGCAGGCCTGGATGTGGCGCATCGGCGCCGTGCTGGTCGCCGGGGCGCTGCTCTGGCTCGGGGTGGGCGTCGAGATCCGGCTGCTCCCGGTGTGGTTCGGCGTGCTCGGCGCGGGTGGCGCGCTCCTGTACTTCAGTGGCAAGCCGGTGGCCAAGATGCAGCGCGAGGCGAGCGCTGCGGCGCAGAACGTGCTGCACCCGGAGGTGGCCGAGGCCGTCGCGCCTGTAGAGGAGCCACCGGCGGCGGTCGCTGTGGAGAGCGTTCGGAGCCCCGCCGCCTGGCGTCCGCCGGTGCTCATCGTTGTGGGCGTCCTCACACTTGTGATCGTGGGGATCGTGGGCGCGGGGGTGTTCAACGGGATATCGAGGGCGGCCGATGATTCCGATTATCCGCCGGAAGACGCCACGTTCGACCCCGGCGATGCGCCCGCGGACCCGCCCGATTACGGTGGGCTCACGCTGGAGCAGTTGCTCGGCTATGCGGGTGAGGCCGGGGAGCCCGAGTACCTCGAGGTCCAGTACCTCGGTGGTGGCGAATGGTACGGCGGCAACGACGTTCTGCTCAACTTCGCGATCGTCGGCTCAGATCCGGGAGACGAGTTCATGACGCCGCTCACCGCGGACATCCCGTGCTTCATCGACTCAGAGCGCGTGTCGTTCCCGGAGTACTACGCGGCCACGTACGAGTCGGCCGAGAAGCGCGGCATGATCGTGATCGACAGCTACGGGGTGCTTGAGCTCCACGTGTTCACCCAGGGCCAGGCGGCCTCGTCCGACGCCGCGGGGCGCCCGCCCGCTCCCGGAATGACATCGCGAGCACCGAGGGCGATACTGCCTCGTTCGTGCAGTTCGTGCAAGACGAGGGCGGCAGCCTCCTGATCAACGCCGTCGCCGGCGGCGAACGCGAGTACACCCGTCCGTCGATCGTGGCGGTGCGCTCCGCCGAGCCGTTCTTCGAGTGGGTGGTCCCGCTTTCTGACTCGTACGATTATGCTATCGGCAACCGGAGTGTGAGCGGCTACGAGCTGTTCGAGTACGTGGCCCTTCAGGAGATGGTGCGGATCGACGTCGTGTGCGCGGACGGGCACATCGTCTCCATCAACTGCTGGGAGGAGTAAACGAGCGAGCCAGGTCCACGCCCATCTCAAGGGGAGATGCACATGCCACGCGTAGCACTCGACGCACTCGCTCCCGACTTCAGCCTGCCCGATCTCAACGGCGACCTGGTGAGTCTGGCGGAGGTCAGGGGCCGAAAGATCGTTCTCCTGGTCTTCAACCGGACCTTCGCTTGACCGTTCTGCCGCAGGCACATGGCGCAGTTGCGCCATGACTACGCGCGGTTCGAGGAGCGGGATGTCGAAGTCGTCGTGGTCGGCCCGGAGGACGCGGCAGCGTTCTCGCAGTACTGGCAGGCCGAGTCACTGCCGTTCGTCGGCATACCCGACCCCACGCACAGTGTGTTGAAGCTGTACGGGCAGGAGATCAACCTGTTCAAGATGGGGCGGATGCCGGCCCAGGTGCTCATAGACAAGGCGGGAGTGGCGCGCTTCGTCCACTACGGCCACAGCATGGATGATATCCCCGAAAACGACGAGATCCTGGCCCTGGTTGACGACATGGGCAGGACGAGCAGCACGGAGAGAGGAGTCTGAAATGGCGGAGACGGAACCGAGATTCAAACGACTACGGCTCTACAACGTCGTGATGGGTCTCATCCACCTGGCGCAGGGGGCGGCGATCGTCGCGCTCTCCGAGCCGTACGCCGTACCGGTGACTGCCTCCTGGATGAACACCCGACCGGGTCCGGGCGTGTTCAGCCTGCCGCAGCTCTACTTCGATTACGAGCTGGGATACGCCGTGGCGCTGTTCTTGTTCTTCTCGGCAGCGGCGCACTTCGTCATCGCGGGACCGGCGTTCAAGGGCTATGTCGACGGCCTGAAGAAGACCCGCAACTACTACCGCTGGATCGAGTACGCGTTCAGCTCGTCGCTCATGGTCGTGCTCATCGCATCGCTCGTCGGCATCACCGACATTGCGGCCCTCACGGCGCTGTTTGGTGTGAACGCTTCGATGATCCTGTTCGGCCTGTTGATGGAGAAGTACGAGCAGCCGGGCAAGCCCGACTGGACCGCGTTCATCTTCGGCTGTCTCGCCGGCATCGTCCCCTGGATCGCCATCGCCGACTACCTCTGGGGCCCGGGTGCAAGCGACATGACGCCCACGTTCGTGTACTGGATCTTCGTGTCGATGTTCGTGTTCTTCAACAGCTTCGCCGTCAATCAGGTGCTGCAGTACAAGCAAGTAGGCAAGTGGAAGGACTATCTGTTCGGCGAGGCTGCCTACGTGTTCCTCAGTCTGTCGGCCAAGTCGCTGCTCGCGTGGCTCGTATTTGCCAACGTGCTCATACCGCAGTAAGGGGCGGAGCGGCTTTTCAGCTGGCGGTCTATCGTTAGTGTTCGCAGGCAAGCGACGTGGGCAAAGGAGCCGGAAGTGGCCAACGTAAGGAACTCCTCGTACTCGGTGGTGGGCTCGGTCGAGTCGGACGGGACGGTGCGCAACTCCTCGTACTCCACCGTCGGATCCGTCGATGCGAGCGGCAACGTGCGGAACTCCTCGTACTCCACCGTCGGTTCGGTGGATGCCAGCGGCAATATCAGGAACTCCTCGTACTCCACCGTCGGCTCCGTCGATGCCAGCGGCAACGTACGCAACTCCTCGTACTCCACCGTCGGTTCGGTCGAGAGCGGCGTGGATCAGCAGCAGGCAGGCGGTGCGGCTCTGCTGCTCCTGCTGAGCTAGGGGTTGCCCGACAGGTCGCGCGCAAGCGACGGCCTTACGGCGTGATCATCACGGGCCCGGATGCGCCTTCGTCCCCGTCGTCGTTGTCGCGCTTCTCGGCGGCTGCGGGCCGGTAGTTGACCGGCACCGCTCGGCCGTCGGACCACTCGACCATCTCGGCATCGCAGGTCGCGCAGAGCATGATCTCGCCGATCCCGACGATCGAGAGTTGGGTGCCGCGCGAGTACTGCGTCAGCGCGTGGGGGCGCTTGACGAGGTCGGTGCCGCCGCACGTGGCGCAGCGATCGGGCTCCTCGTCGCGCAGCCAGCCGTGGCCGCACGCACCGCACTCGATCCGGATGCCATCGGCCGTATCGGAACCGCGCAGGTCGTCTTCCTCGCCACATCTTTGGCAGGCGATGGTCCGCGCCATGAGATCTCCTCGCATCGTGTCCGGCAAGGATACCTGCGTCCGCTGTGCGGCGCCAGCGCCTTCGGTTCCGCCATGTACGTGTACGATGATGGGCGTGGCGTAGCGGTGGCCGACGTGGGGCGTGAGGGGAGCTTGGAGTCCATGGCAGACGTGACAGGGCGGACAGGAAGCCGGACGAAGACGGCGTTGCTGATCGGGCTGGGCGTGCTTGTCGCCCTCGTCGTGTGTGGTTCGGCGGCGATCGTCTTTCTCGTGCTCACCGGTATCATCGCGGAGCCGGTGACCGTGATCGAGCAGTTCATGCGAGCGCTCGGCGGCAGCTAGGGCGCGTTCGTCCCTGGGCGGGCGTGTGAGGGGGGCGGCATGAAGCTCGGCTTGTTCCTGAAGGCATCGGCGCTGGAGGCGGCCAGTCCGCGCGACGCGCTGCGTCTGTACGCCGAGCTGGACCGACAGAACACCGATGACGCACCGATGATGCTCGCGGTCGGTGCGATCGGTCCCGCGATCGCGGCGGCGATCGCCTATCTGGTGGCGCGGGCCATCCCGGTGTATCAGACCGAGGTGACGCTGATCATCCTGATCCTCGGGTACGCACCGATCTTCATGGTGCAGAAGCGGGCACTGCTCGAGCGAGGCGTCAGCAAGCCACCCGTGTTCGTGAACATCGTGTACTACGTCCTCATGCCGGTCCTCGTCATCCTGCAAGACGTGCTGCAGCTGGCGATCATCCTGCTCGTCTCGGCCGTGACATGGATCGTTCTCGCGCTCCCGATCTCGCTCGTGTACCTGCTCCTCGACGGGCCGCCGTTCGTTGCGCCATGGGAGCTGCCTACGACGATCGGCTCGATCGGCATCGGCATCTGCATCGCCTTCTGGCTCGCATACGTGCTCGCCGATCTGAACCCGCAGATGTTCACCCGCGAGCCGGTGGCCGACCACCTCGAGATGATCCCTGTCGGCATACGGCTGCGCGCCTCGGACATCGTCCAGTTCTTCGGGGGACTGCTCCTCGGCGTGATCCTCGTCGGTAGTGGACCGCTCGAGCTGCTCTTCGAGCACCAGTGGGAGGCGGTGGTCCTGAGCGGCATCACGGGGCTCATGCTCGCCTATGCGTTCCGTTCGACGCCGGCCGACCTCGTGCTCGACCACCTGATCGAGATCGGCCGGGCCCGCGCTCTCATCCGTCTCGGCCGCATCGTCGAGGCGCGCTGGCGCATGGAACAGGTGATCTTCGCGCCGGCTTCGCATCGGCCGGTCCAACTCGGCGTGGTCGCGTCCGCTGTCCACACGATGGCTTCACACCGGACGGCCGCCGAGGAGTCCCGCGAGATTCCCGGGTACCTGCGCGCGGCGGGCGACGTGCACGGCACGAAGCTGGAGCCGTACGGGGACCTCTGGCAGGATGTGGTTGTGCACACGCATGCGCTTCACGGCCACCGCACCGCACGTCTGGAGGACGCATGAAGACCATCGGCCTGATAGGCGGCATGAGCTGGGAGTCGACGCTCCCGTACTACCGGCGCATCAACGAACTCGTTAGCGAGCGGCTCGGCGGGTTGCACTCGGCCCGCATCGTGCTCGTGAGCCTGGACTTCAGCGACGTAGAGGTGCTGCAGACTGCGGGGGAGTGGGACGAGGCCGGCCGGTTGCTCGCTGACGCCGCACGCTCTGTCCAGGCCGCGGGTGCCGAGTGCGTGCTGGTCGCAAGCAACACGATGCACAGGGTCGCGTCGTGGGTGGAAGATGCCGTGGACATCCCTCTCCTGCACATCGCCGACGCCACGGCAGCCGCCGTCCGGCAGGCGGGCCTCACCGCCGTCGGCCTTCTCGGCACGCGCTTCACGATGGAGCAGGACTTCTACCGCTCGCGGCTCGAGGATCGATTCGGGCTGTCGGTGGTCGTGCCCGATGATGCAGACCGTGCGTTCGTCGACCGGGTCATCTACACCGAGCTGTGCTGCGGGATCGTGTCCGAGGCCTCGCGCGAGACGTTCCGGGAGATCATCGGACGGCTCGTTGCGCGCGGTGCCGAGGGTGTCATCCTCGGCTGCACGGAGATCCCGATGCTCGTGTCGTCGGCCGACTCCCCGGTGCCGGTGTTCGACACGGGCGAGATCCATGCCGCATCCGCCGTGAGGTTCGCGCTCGGCGACACGCACGGCGCAGACGGCGGGGGAGTGTGATGGACCCGGGCGGCGGCCCACACGGTCGGGGCGCCGGCCTGCGCTCGCTTCGGCAGGACCCGTCGGTCAAAGACGCCAAGATCGCGCCGGGCACCACAAGCCGCATCCTCGGTCTCATGCGACCGTACCGGGGGTTGGCGGTCGGGTTCCTCGTTCTGGTGGCGATCAACGCCGCGATAGGCGCCGTCGATCCGCTGATCTACCGGGAGATCATCAATCGCGGCATCCTCGGAGGCGATGCGGGACTGGTCGTCGCGCTCGCCGCGCTCGTGGGCGGTCTGGCCGTTCTCGACGGCGGCGTGCTGCTCGTGCAGCGGTGGCTCTCACTACGCATCGGCGAGGGCCTCGTCTACGACCTCCGGACGAGGGTGTTCTCGCATGTCCAGCGCATGGGGCTCTCGTTTTTCGTGCGCACGCAGACCGGCGCGCTCGTTAGCCGTCTCGACAACGACGTCCAGGGCGCGCAGGCTGCGCTCACCAACGTGCTCGGTACCGTCATCGGCAACCTCATGCGGGTCTCGCTCGTGCTCGTGGCGATGTTCGCACTCTCGTGGCGCCTCACGCTCGTCGCGCTTGTCCTGTTGCCGCTCTTCGCGCTACCCGCCCGGCGGCTCGGGCAGCGGATGCGCAGGATCACGCGCGAGGGCTACGACCTGAGCGCACAGATGAACACCACGATGGTGGAGCGCTTCAACGTCGCTGGCGCACTGCTGGTGAAGCTCTTCGGGCGTGCCGAGGAGGAGGATCGAGAGTTCGCCGAGAAGGCGGGTCGCGTGCGCGACATCGCGATCGTGCGGGGCATCTACGGCCGCATCTTCTTCGTGGCGCTGACGCTGACGGCGGCGCTTGCCACAGCGCTCGTCTACGGATGGGGCGGGACGATGGCCGTGAGCGGGATCCTCGACGTCGGTACCGTCGTCGCGCTGACCGCATACCTCAACAGGTTGTACGGCCCGCTGACCGCGCTTTCCAACATCAACGTGGATATCATGACGGCGCTCGTGTCCTTCGAACGGGTCTTCGAGGTGCTCGACCTGCCCACGCTCGTGGCCGAGAAGCCCGATGCGGTCACGATCTCGCGGGGACCGGCGCGCGTCGAGTTCGACCGGGTCGAGTTCGCGTACCCCTCGGCCGGTGAGGTCTCGCTCGCATCGCTCGAGTCGGTCAGCGTGCCCGACGCGCCGGCCGCGCAGACGGTTCTGCACGACGTCAGTTTCGTCGCCGAGCCCGGTCAACTCGTGGCGCTCGTTGGCCCGTCGGGGGCCGGTAAGACCACGATCAGCTATCTCATTCCGCGCCTGTTCGACGTGCGAAGCGGGCGGGTGAGCATCAACGGGGTCGACGTGCGCGAGGCGACGCTGAAGTCCTTGAGCGATGTGGTCAGCATGGTCACGCAGGACGCGCACATGTTCCACGACACCATCCGTGCCAACCTGCTCTACGCCCGGCCGGATGCCACGGCCGCCGAGCTGCGAGACGCGCTCGCCGGCGCACAGATACTACCGCTCATCGAGTCGTTGCCCGAGGGGCTGGACACGGTTGTCGGAGATCGCGGGTACCGCCTCTCCGGTGGCGAGAAGCAGCGTCTCGCCATAGCGCGGCTGCTGCTCAAGGCGCCCGATGTGGTCGTGCTTGACGAGGCTACCGCGCATCTCGACTCGGAGTCGGAGGTGGCGGTCCAGCGTGCGCTCAAGGCGGCGCTTGCCGGCCGGACATCGATCGTCATCGCGCACCGGCTCTCGACCATTCGCGACGCGGACCAGATCCTGGTCGTCAGCGGCGGCAGGATCGTGGAGGGCGGCCGGCACGAGGAGCTTCTCGAGGCCGGAGGCGTGTACGCCGATCTCTACCGCACGCAGTTCCGTCCGCGCGCGACGGCGGACGCGGAGACCGAGCGGGCCGAGTGACCAGCCTTTGTAACAATCGTTGCAAACAACGACACGCGCGGCTCCGATGTGGGCAGATAACTCCTAACGTAAGGCTCTGGAACGGAGGTTCCCATGGCGCGCACGTAGGTCATCACAGGTACGGCCTCGGGCATCGCTGCCGCTACGGCGCGACTGCTCAAGGAGGCGGGGCGTACGGTCATCGGCGTGGACATCCACGACGCCGACATCGTCGCCGATCTGAGCACCCCGCAGGGTCGTCTCGACGCGGCCAACAAGGCGATCGAGCTCTCCGGCGGTGCGATCGATGCCGTCATCGCGTGCGCCGGACTCGCGCATCCCATTGCCAAGACCGTGTCGGTCAACTACTTCGGCATGACCGAGTTCCTGGATGCACTCGCGCCCACGCTCGCGAAGTCCGATGCCCCGCGCGCGGTGCTCATCTCGTCTATGGTGTCGCTGATGCCCAACGATCCCGCGCTCGTCGAGGCGATGTTCGCCGACGACGATGAGACCAAGGCGGTAGCCCGCGCGCAGGAACTCGTGGATGCCGGTGAGGGTATGGAGCAGCTCATCTACGGCTCGACCAAGCGTGCGATCAGTCGCTGGGTGCGTCGCGAGTGCATCAAGCCGCAGTGGGCTGGCGCCGGGATCCCGCTGAACGCCATCGGCCCCGGCATCGTCAAGACGCCCATGGTGGCCGACATGATAGCCACGCAGGAAGCTCGCGATGCGATTGATGAGATGGTGCCGATGCCGCTCAACTACTACCTGGAGCCCGAGGGCGTTGCGCACCTGCTCATCTGGCTGGCGAGCGTGGAGAACACGCACGTCACCGGTCAAACGATCTACATCGACGGCGGCTCGGACGCCGCGCTCAGAGGTGACAACGTCTGGGATCTGGCGACCTGATCGGGTCTGCGCTCGGAAGCCGATCACGCGGACGCGCGACGCTACTTCCCGAACCGCCACCACTTCTTGCCGCCGACAGACGGGACACTCGGCGCGTTGGCCAGCATATCGATGATCGCGGTGTGAGTCGTCCGCTTGGCCGCATCGAGCGGTGTCTCGCCGTCTTCGTCGCGGGCGTCGGTCCTTGCGCCTGCCGCGAGCAGCATCCCGACGATCTCGGCGGACTCGTACTTGGCGGCCCAGTGCAGTGCCGTCTGCCCCCACGAGTCTCGCGCCTCCAGGCCGTCTCCCGCCGCGATGCGGGTCCCTACGGCAGTGGCGTCCTGATTCTGCACCGCGTCCATCAGCGGCGTGGGGCGCTGCCTATGAATGGTGACATCCGCGCTCATGTACTGCTCCTTCCCCCTGGACATCACTGCGTATGTACCACAGGATCGCGTGTCGGGTGCGGTAGACTCGGCCTGGAGCCGATTCGGGGAGGCGCGGGGTAGGCGTCCGACGGCGTCCCGATCTCGTGTCGGTCGCCGCTGGTATACTGTGAGGGCCAGGTCAGGCACCTCGGAAGGGGCGAGACGATGAAGTTCATCCTGCGCATACTCGTTGCGGCGGCGGCCATCTTCGGTGTCGCGTATCTCACCGGCGGCTCACTTCTCACAGTCGATGAGTTCTGGCCCACCGCGGTCATCGCTGCGCTCGTCCTCGGCATCGCCAACGCCGTCATCAAGCCGATCGTCCACGTGCTCGCGTTCCCGATCACGTTCCTGACACTCGGGCTCTTCGCGCTCGTCATCAACGCCGGCATGCTCTATCTGGTCGCGGCGATCGTGCCCGGCTTCGACACGGTCGGCTTCTTCCAGACGGTGCTCGCCGCGCTGCTCATCGCGATCGTCACGGGCGTGGTCGGCAAGATGCTCGAGAAGGACTAGCGTCGTGACAGACGAGCTGGACACGGGCGACGTCCGGGACTTCGAGGCGCAGCGCGATCTCGTCCTCATCACCGGCATGTCCGGCGCGGGGCGTAGCGAGGCCATCCATACCTTCGAAGACCTCGGGTACTTCTGCATCGACAACCTGCCGCCAGCGCTCATCAGCCAGCTCGTGGCGCTCACCGCGCTGCCGGGCAGTCGCATCCGCCGCATGGCGGTCGTCTGCGATGTCCGCGGCGGCGCGTTTTTCGAGGAGCTCGTCGGAGAGCTCGTGAAGCTCGAGGCGCGAGGCCACCCGTTCCGCATCCTGTTCCTCACGGCCGACGACCGCACCCTCGTCAAGCGCTTCAAGGAGACGCGGCGCCGACATCCGCTCGCCGAGTACGGCTCGGTCAAAGACGGCATCACCGCCGAGCGCGAACTCGTGGAGGCGGTACGCGAGCGGGCCGATCTCACCATCGACACGAGTGACCTCCTCCCACAGCAGCTTCGCGCGCTGATCCGGGAGTCGTTCGTGGCGGCAGGTCACGAGGACCAGTTGCACGTCACGGTCTCGTCGTTCGGCTTCAAGTACGGCGTGCCGATCGACGCTGACGTCGTGATGGACGTCAGGTTCCTGCCCAACCCCTACTACATCGACCGGCTGCGCTCCAAGACCGGACTTGACCGTCCCGTGCGTCATTTCGTGCTCGACAAGCCCGAGACCGAGACTTTTCTCACGCGCTGGTTCTCGATGCTCGAGTTCCTGCTGCCCAACTATCTCTCGGAGGGCAAGACGCATCTCAACATCGCACTCGGCTGTACCGGCGGCATGCACCGCAGCGTGGCACTCGCCGAGAAGACCGCCGAGTATGCGCGGACGCTCGGCTATTCCGTCACCGTCTCGCACCGCGACATCGACAAGGACCGGGGTCGCTGATGGGGGCCGCCAGACGCGCCGTCGCCATCGGAGGCGGGACGGGTCTGCCGCTCGTGTTGCGCTGCCTGCTCGAGGGAGGGTTCGAGACCGCAGCCGTCGTGACGATGGCCGATGACGGCGGCTCATCGGGCCACCTTCGCCGCGAGCTCGGTATGCTGCCGCCGGGCGACATACGCAACTGTCTCGTCGCACTCGCCGACCCGGCGAGCGAACTCGCCCGCGTGTTCGGCTACCGGTTCGCACACGGAGAGGGGCTGGCCGGGCACGCGCTCGGCAATCTCGTGATCGCGGCTCTCGCCGATCTGGAAGGTGGGTTCGCCGAGGCGGTCGAGGCTGCCGGCCGGATGCTCGGCGTTCGCGGTCGCGTGCTGCCCTCCACGCTCGCCGATGTCGTGCTCACCGGGCGTGACGCCTCGGGCGCGCTCGTGAGCGGGCAGGCCAACGTGGCGGGCACTGACGGCCCGATCAAGCGCGTATGCATGGAGCCGGCCGGGCCGGACGCCTATCCGCCGGCGATCGAAGCCATCCGCGAGGCCGACGTGGTCGTCATCGGTCCGGGGAGTCTGTTCACGAGCCTCATCCCGAACTTCCTCGTCTCCGGCGTGGCCGAGGCCGTGCGCGAGAGCAGCGCGCGCGTGATCTACGTGTGCAACGTCGCCAACCAGCGCGGCGAGACGGCGGGCATGGATGCGGCCGACCACGTCGACGCGCTCGTCGCCCACGGCATGGAAGGCGTCATCGACGTGGCGATCGTGGATGCCTCCGAGGCACCCGGCGATCGCGCGCACGTGCCTGCCGGAGCTCATGTGCTCGCGCGCATCGAGGCGCGCGGGATCCGCGTACACGCCGCCGACCTCGTCGATCCTGCCGAGCCCGCGCACCACGGTCACGACCGACTGCTCGCTGCGCTCTCGGAGGTGTGGTGATGTCGTTCACCGCCGAGGTCAAGGAGGAGCTTGCGCGCATCGAGAACGAGCATTCCTGCTGCGCGCGGGCCGAGCTCTCGGCGCTGATCCGGGTGGAAGGCACGCTCCACTACACGGGCAATCAGCGTTTCCGCCTTGAGATCGCCACCGAGACCGCACCTGTCGCCCGCAAGGTCATCAAACTGCTGCGGAGTGTGTTCGACCTCAAGACGGAACTCACCGTCCGGCGCTCGGTGCTTCACAAGTCCAACAACTACCTCATAACCGTCGTCAGTCAACCGGCGCTTGTTACAGCGCTGACCGAGCTCGGCATTCTCGACGACTCCCGGGCGCCGATCTACATGGTGCCCGGGTGGCTCGTGAAGAAGGACTGCTGCGCGGTGGCATACTTGCGCGGCACGTTCCTCGGCGGCGGGTTCGTGGCCGACCCGCATGGCGACTTCCACTTCGAGCTGACGGCCGAGACCGAGCAGGTCGCCGACGATCTGGTGGCCCTGATGGCGCGGTTCGGCATCAACGCACGCGTGACGGGCCGTCGTGGCACCTACGCGGTCTACCTCAAGGGTGCCGAGCCGATCGTGACGTTCCTCGCGCTCGTCGGCGCCCACCGCGCCCTGCTGCGCACGGAGGACGTGCGCATCATCAAAGAGATGCGCAACGACGTGAACCGCCTGGTCAACGCGGAGACCGCCAACCTGCAGAAGACAGCGGCCGCTGCCGCCGAGCAGGTCGCGGCCGTCCGCGAGATCGAGCGTGCGCGCGGTCTCGACGCCCTGCCGCCGGCGCTTAGGGAGATCGCCTTCCTGCGGCTCGAGCATCCCGACGTGAGCCTGCGCGAACTCGGCGAGCTGGCCGATCCGCCGCTGTCGAAGTCGGCGGTCTACCACCGCATCCGGCGGCTCGAGGAGCTGGCCGAGGAGGTCTGAACCACCCGGCGCGGGCGCGTGTGCGTGGTTTCCGACACGCCCGTTTCGGCTACTATGCGAAGAGGGCCCTTGCGGCCTGTTCGAAGTACCGTCGGCGCATCATCTTGAGGAGGGGTACCACGTGACGATCCGAGTAGGTATCAATGGTTTCGGCCGGATCGGCCGCCTAGTCTTCCGCGCGTGTGAGAGCGATCCCGCAGTCGAGGTCGTGGCGGTCAACGACCTGACCGATGCAAAGACGCTCGCGCATCTGCTCAAGTACGACTCGGTCCACGGTGTGTTCGGCTACGAGGTCGTGGCAGGCGACGCCTCCTTCACGGTCGACGGTCGCGAGGTCAAGGTGCTTGCGCAGCGCGACCCGGCGCTGCTGCCGTGGGGGGATCTCGGCGTAGATGTCGTCGTCGAGTCCACCGGCTTCTTCACCGACGCCACCAAGGCGCAGGCTCACCGCGACGCTGGTGCCAGGAAGGTCATCATCTCGGCTCCCGCCTCAAACGAGGACATCACGGTCGTCCTCGGCGTCAACGACGGCGACTACGACCCGGCTACACACCACATCATCTCCAACGCGTCGTGCACCACCAACTGTCTCGCGCCGTTCGCCAAGGTGCTGCGTGACTCGTTTGGGATCAAGTACGGCTTCATGAACACGATCCATAGCTACACCAACGACCAGGTCACCCTCGACGCGCCGCACAAAGACCTGCGCCGCGCCCGCTCGGCGGCCGTCTCGATCATCCCTACATCCACCGGAGCGGCCAAGGCTATCGGTCTCGTGATGCCCGACATGAAGGGCAAGCTCGACGGCATGTCGATGCGCGTCCCGACACCCGACGGCTCGGTCGTCGATCTTGTGGTCGAGCTCGAGACTGCGGTCACGAAAGACGAGGTCAACGCGGCTATGAAGGCTGCGGCAGATGGCCCGATGAAGGGCATCCTCGAGTACTGCACCGACCCGATCGTCTCGGTCGATGTCGTCGGCAACCCGGCATCGAGCGTCTTCGACTCGCTCCAGACGATGGTCATGGGCGGCGGTTCGGGCACGTTCGTGAAGTGCGTGTCCTGGTACGACAACGAGTGGGGCTACTCCAGCCGGGTGTGCGATCTGATCAAGATCGTCGGCTGAGATCGCACCTGAGGGCGGGGCGTCCGAAGCGGGCGCCCCGTCTCGCACGACGCCACCTTCGTCACGAGCCGGAGATGCCATGTTCCAGAAGAAGACGGTCAAAGACATCGAGGTACACGGGAAGCGCGTGCTCGTCCGTGTCGACTTCAACGTGCCGCTGGCCGAAGGCGCCGTCACCGACGACACACGCATCCGTGCAGCGCTGCCGACGATCCGCTACCTCATCGATCACGGTGCCCGCGTCATCATCGCGAGCCACCTCGGACGCCCGAAGGGGGAGCCGGACCCGCAGTTCTCGCTCAAGCCAGTGCGCGGCGTGCTCCAGCGCCTCATCGGCCGGAACGTCGCGTTCTCTCCCGACATCGTGGGCCCGGAGGCCGAGGAGGCTGTGGCCCGCATGATCGATGGAGAGATCCTGATGCTCGAGAACATGCGGTTCGATCCGGGCGAGAAGTCCAACGACCCGGCCTTTGCCGAGGCTCTGGCCGCGCTTGCGGACATCTACGTGAACGACGCCTTCGGCGCCGCGCATCGCGCACACGCATCCACGGCCGGCGTGGCCGCGTTCCTGCCTGCGTACGCGGGGCTGCTGCTCGCGCGCGAGGTCGAGACGCTCGATCGCATGCTCACCGACCCCGAGCGACCGTTCGTGGCGATACTCGGCGGCTCGAAGGTCTCGGACAAGTTCGGCGTCATCGATCACCTGCTCGACTGCGTCGACACGCTCGTCGTCGGCGGTGGCATGTGCTTCACGTTCCTCGTGGCCAAGGGCGTGCCGGTCGGCCGGTCGATCGTGGAGGCCGAGTGGGTCGAGCCCGCCAAGAAGATGCTCGCCAAGGCCGCCGAGCGCGATGTCGAGCTGCTGCTGCCCGTGGACTTCGTCGTCTCCGACCAGATCGTGGAGGACGCCGAGACGAGGATCGTCGGACGCGAGGAGATCCCGGCCGGCATGATGGGGCTCGACATCGGCCCCACCTCTATCGAGCTTTTCGGTGAGGCCATCTCCCGCGCGCGTACGATCTTCTGGAACGGTCCGATGGGTGTGTTCGAGTTCACCCCGTTCGAGACGGGGACGCGCAAAGTGGCGGCCGCCGTCGCCCGCAACAATCGTGCGGCCTCCATCGTCGGCGGAGGCGATTCGGTGGCTGCGCTCAGGAAGTTCGACCTCGAAGAACGCGTCACGTTCGTCTCCACGGGCGGCGGCGCGTCGATGAAGCTGCTCGAGGGCTCGCCGCTGCCCGGCGTCGATGCACTCATGGACAAGTAGGAGGCGCACATGGGTCGCCGCATGCTCGTAGCCGGCAACTGGAAGATGTTCACCACATCGGGTGAGGGCGCCGTGCTCATCCAGGATGTCGCACAGCGTGTCGAGGAAGCGTGGGACGAGGTCGAGGTCTGTGTCTGCCCGCCGTTCACCGGTCTCAAGGCCGCGTCGACCGTCATCGAACTCGACCACCTCACCATGTCGCTCGGGGCGCAGGACGTGCACTGGGAGACCGAAGGTGCGTTCACCGGCGCGATCGCTCCGCGGATGCTCGCCGAGCTGCGCTGCGACTACGTCATCGTTGGTCACTCGGAGCGCCGCGAGTACTTCGGCGACACGAATGAGACCGTGAACAAGAAGGTGCGGGCTGTCTTCGACGCCGGCATGGTACCGATCATGTGTGTGGGCGAGACGCTCGCTACCCGTGAGGCGCTCGAGACGGAGTCGTACGTACGTGCCCAGGTCAAAGAGGGCGCAGCGGGCCTGTCTGCCGCCGAGGCCGCGCGACTCGTCGTCGCCTACGAGCCTATATGGGCCATCGGCACGGGCCGCACGCCCACGCCGGAGGCGGCAAACGACGTCTGCCGTTCGATCAGGGCGACCATCGGCGCGATGTACGGACCGCCTGCGGCGGTGGCCGTGCGGGTGCTCTACGGCGGGTCGGTCAAAGCAGAGAACGCGAAGATGTTCTTCGCCGAGCACGACATCGACGGCGGGTTGGTAGGCGGTGCGGCGCTCGTGGCCGAGTCCTTCGCCGGCATCGTCAAGGCCGCGCTGTAGTGACTGTCCGCACGCCGGTCGCGCTCATCATCATGGACGGGTTCGGCATGGCCGAGCCCGGTCCCGGGAACGCGATCTCACTCGCCCGCACGCCGAACCTCGACGCACTTCTCGCTTCCTGTCCGTGGACCACGCTCGTCGCGAGCGGGCTGGCCGTCGGACTGCCCGAGGGGCAGATGGGCAACTCGGAGGTCGGGCACCTGAACATGGGTGCCGGACGGGTCGTCTACCAGGAGCTCACGCGCATCAACCTGGCCATTGAGACCGGCAGCCTGAATGACAATCCGGTGCTGACCGCGGCGATCGACGGTGCGGTGGCCGCAGGGCGCGCCGTTCATTTCATGGGACTCGTCTCCGATGGCGGCGTCCACAGCCACCAGGAGCACCTCTACGCGCTCGTGCGGATGGCGGCCGCCCGGGGGGCGACCCGCGTCTTCATCCACGCGTTCCTCGACGGGCGCGATGTCCCGCCGTCGAGCGGGCTTCGCTATGTCGAGCGGCTTGAGCGGGTCCTCGCCGATGTCGGCGTGGGCCGAGTGGCAAGCGTCATGGGCCGCTACTACGCCATGGACCGCGACAACCGCTGGGAACGCGTCGAGCGTGCATGGCGGGGGATGGTCCTCGGCGAAGGGACGCATGTCGTCTCGGCCACGCAGGGCATCGCGGACTCGTACGTGCGCGGCGTGACCGACGAGTTCGTCGAGCCGGTGGTCGTCACCGGTGCGGATGGCGCGCCCATCGGCACGCTTGCCGACGGCGACGCGCTCGTCTTCTTCAACTTCCGGCCGGACCGGGCCCGGGAGATCACGCGCGCGCTCGTCGACCCCGGATTCGCCCACTTCGTGCGTCCCGTGACGCCTGGCTTGCGTTTCGCGTGCCTGACGGAGTACGACCCCACCATTCCCGCACCGGTCGCCTATGCCAAGGACCTGCCGTGTTGTGTGCTGGCCGACGTGCTCGCCGAGGCGGGGCTGCGCCAGCTCCACATCGCCGAGACCGAGAAGTACGCACACGTCACCTTCTTCTTCAACGGCGGTGCCGAGCAGCCCAAGGCTGGGGAGGTGCGTCTGCTGGTCCCGAGTCCCAAGGTCCCCACCTACGATCTGCAGCCCGAAATGAGCGCGCCGGAGGTCACGCAGCGGCTCGTGGAGGCCATCGGTGCGGATGCGGCCGACTTCTACGTCGTGAACTACGCCAACTGCGACATGGTCGGCCACACCGGTGTGCTGGAGGCTGCGGTTGCGGCCGTGGAAGCAGTGGACGCGGGCGTCGGCGCCGTCGTCGCTGCCGTTCGCGCTCGAGGAGGCTCGGCGATCATCACCGCCGATCATGGCAACGCCGAGCAGATGTTCGATCCTGAGGCCGGTGGCGCGTTCACGGCCCACACGCTGAGCCCGGTGCCGTGCATCGTCGTCAGCGACGGTGCCGGGGCGCTTCGCGCCGACGGGATCCTCGCCGATGTCGCGCCGACCGTGTGCGACCTTCTCGGTATCGTGCAGCCTGCCGAGTGGACCGGACGAACGCTCATCGCGTGAGCGCCAAGCTGGTGGCACTTGAGCCATATGACCGCCCGAGGCTATACTGATTCGGTTCGTCTGGAGACTGTGACCGCCGCGCCGCGGCGTCGTGAAGGAGAGTGTCGTGGAAGGCATCGCATACGTAGTCATTGCTGTGCATGTGATATGCGCAATCGGCCTGGTTCTATTCGTACTCCTGCATTCCGGCAAGGGCACCGGCGTGTCGTCTCTGTTCGGTGCGGGGATGCCCGCCTCGGCGACCGGCACCGGTATGATCGAGAAGAACCTCGATCGCATCACGCTCGGTTTCGGCGCAGGCTATGTGCTGTCGGCGCTGCTGTTGATGCTCGTCTATCGCCCCGGCGTCTAGGTGTCGGTAGCGTTTGCGGGGAAGACCAGGAGAGGGGTCCGCGTTCAGCGGGCCCCTCTCCTGGTTGGCGTTTCGGGTGCATGGCCTTGCTTGCACTTCGATACAAAGAGGAAGAAACTTAGACGTTAGTCATACGGAGCAGGCGCGACAGGCGTGACCAGGGGTCATCATCACACCTGTCGCACGAGCAGCCGTAGGGAGGGATGGTTAGGCGACCAGCTGTTCGACCGCAAAGTACGGCATCACGTTCGATCCACGTATTTGGAGGGAGGCTCTACATTGTCTGAGCGATTCCGCAAAGGTCTTGCCCTCGTGCTCGCCCTTGCGCTGGCCGCAACCATGCTGGCCGCAGGTGGCTGTACGACCACGACCGACGAAGAGCCGGGCGAAGAGCCCGCGGTTGATGAGAAGGTAGGCGGTACGTTCAACTTCTACATCAGCGAGCCGGCGTTCATCGATCCGATCAACCTGCAGGAGTCCGAGGGTACGCAGGTCGGCCAGTCTGTCTTTGACAGCCTTGTCACGTTCGACCCGCTGACCTCTGAGGTCAAGCCGGCCGCAGCGGAGAGCTGGGAGTCCAACGACGACGCGACCGTGTGGACGTTCTACCTCGTGCAGGGTGCGAAGTTCCACAATGGCCGTGAGGTCACCGCTCAGGACTTCAAGTACGCGTGGGAGCGCATCTGCACCCCCGCCAACAAGTCCGAGATCGCCTATCACCTGGGCGTCGTGAAGGGTTACGACGAGATGCAGGCCGAGACGGCGACCGAGCTCGAGGGTGTCAAGGTCGTCGATGACTACACACTCGAGGTGACGCTCAACTACGAGTTCGCCGACTTCGAGTATGTCGTTGGTCACCCGGCGCTAGCTCCGGTCCCGGCCGAAGCGGTCGACGCTGACCCGGCTGCGTTCGCTGACATGCCGATCGGCAACGGCCCGTTCAAGATGGCCGAGCCGTGGGCGCACGACCAGTACATCAAGGTCGTCAAGTTCGACGACTACTACGGTGACGAGCCGTACATCGACGGTGTCGACTTCAAGATCCTGTCCGATCAGGATGCCGCGTTCCTGGAGTTCCAGGCCGGCAACGTCGACTTCGTGCCGATCCCGTCCGGCCAGATCCAGGCCACCGTGGACGAGTACGGCGAGAGCGGCGACGGCTATACCGTCAACCCTGGTGAGCAGGTAAGCCTTGGCGAGGAGCTCGCCATCTACTATCTGCTGATCAACAACGAGGATGACGCTCTGAAAGACCCCATGGTCCGCCAGGCGATGTCGCTTGCGATCGATCGCCAGGACATCTGCGACAAGGTCTTCGAGGGCACACGCGTTCCCGCGACGGGCATCGTCCCGCCGGGTATCGTCGGCCACAAGCCGGATGCCTTCGCCTCGTCCAAGTACGATGTTGAAGCCGCCAAGGCCACGTTGGCCGAAGCCGGTTTCGCCGAGGGCGCAGGCTTCCCGACCATCAGCCTCGAGTACAACTCCGGCTCCGGTCATGAGGACATCCTCCAGCTTGTCCAGGAGGACCTGAAGGCCATCGGTATCGAGAGTGAGCTTGTCGGCTCCGAGTGGGCGCAGTACCTCGACAAGCTGGGTGCTAAGGACTACCAGGTCGGCCGTCTGGGCTGGATCGCAGACTACCCGATCATGGACAACTTCCTGTACCCGCTGTTCAAGACCGGCAGCACGGACAACTATGCGTTCTACACCAACGCCGATGTCGATGCGAAGCTGGATGCGGCTCGCATGACTGTCGATGATGACGAGCGCGTGGCGCTGTATCAGGACATCGAGAAGATCGTCGGCGACGAGGCCGCTGTCATCCCGATGTTCTACTACCGTCACACTCGCGTAGCATCCGATCGTGTGAACGACGGAATCTACAGCCCGAACGGTCTGTTCACGTTCGAGTCGGTGTGGCTCACCAAGTAGCAGCCGCCAACGCGGTCTGACGGCTCAAGACGCCTGCCGGGGCACCCCCGGGTGCCCCGGCAGGCGTGCCATCAGGCGCACGTCTGCCTCCCTCACAGAAGACGGATCCCATGCTCAAGTACGTGTTCCGACGTATACTTCAGATGATTCCGGTGTTCCTCGGGGTCACGCTCATCCTCTTTGCGCTCCGCATCCCCGGACTGCTGCCGGGAGACCCCGTCCAGCTGATCGTCGGCGAGCGCGAGCTCACACCCGCCCTGCGTGCGCAGATCGAGGAGGAGCATCACCTGAACGAGTCCGTTCCGGTGCAGTACGGCTACTACATCTCCGGGATCTTGCAGGGTGACCTGGGCCGGTCGCTTCAGAAGAACCGCACCGTCACCGATATCTTGCTCGACAAGTTCCCCAACACCGCGAGGCTCGCCGTCTCGGCGATCCTCGTCGAGATCGTCATCGGACTGATGGCCGGCATCATCTCGGCGGTCAAGCAGTACTCGTTCTGGGACGTGGTGGTGACACTCTCCACGTCGATCCTTGTCTCGGTGCCCGTGTTCTGGCTCGGCATGCTCTTACAGATGTTCTTCGGCATCAAGATCAAACAGTGGACCGGCGGGGCGTTCTCCCTGCCGATGTCTGGCATGGGTTCGCCGCCCGACCTCGTCCACCTCATCCTTCCGTCAATCACCCTGGCGTCGGTCTCGACTGCATACGTGGCGCGCATCATGCGCAGCCAGATGCTCGAGGCCATGGGTCAGGACTACATACGCACCGCCATGGCCAAAGGGCTCTCACAGCGTGTGGTCGTGTTCAAGCACGCACTCAAGAACGCACTCATCCCTGTCGTCACGTTCATCGGCATCGACCTTGGTGCGCTCATGGGTGGCGCCATTCTGACCGAGAGCGTGTTCTCGTGGCCCGGGGTCGGTCGTGAGATCTACCTCGCGGTCATGCAACGCGACTGGCCGGTGGTCATGGGTGGCGTGGTCGTCGTCGTGCTGATCGTCATGTTCGTCAACCTGTTGGTCGACATCAGCTATGCGGTGCTCGACCCACGCATCAGATACGGAGGTACCGCCGAATGAGCGCCGACAGGCACCATCCGGACGGCGGGGATCTCCACACGCCGCAAGGCCCGCTCGATGCAGGCGGTCATGAGTTGCAGGATCAGCCGCCCCGAACCCTGGTTCCTGCGGTGCCCGAGGTCTCGGCGCATCCCTCCCGCACGCTGTGGGGAGATGCATGGATGCGCCTTCGCAAGAACAAGCTCGCCATCGCCGGCCTGACCTGGATCACCTTCATCATCATCGTGACCGTCTCGGCCGACCTGTGGGTCCCGCAGAACTTTGCCGAACCGACATCGACCGAGTTCGCGAGCATGCAGGCGCCGTCGGCGGATCACCCGTTCGGTACCGACCGGATCGGACGAGACGTGTTCTCCCGCGTCATCTACGGTGCGCGCGTGTCGCTCGCCGTCGGCATCCTGGCCGTCAGCATCTCGCTCGTGATCGGTCTCGCGCTCGGCTCGCTCTCCGGCTACTACGGGGGGCTGCTCGACGCGTTCGTCATGCGAACTGCCGACATCTTCTTCGCGTTCCCGTACACGTTGTTCGCGATCGCGCTGCTTGCCGTGCTCGGTCCGAGTTATCGCAACGTCTTCATCGCCATCGGCATCCTCGGCTGGCCGTCGATCGCCCGCGTGCTGCGGAGCTCGATCCTGTCGGTCAAGGAGAACGAGTACGTTGACGCTGCGCGGGCCATGGGCGCGTCGGACCTGCGCATCATGCTCCGCCACATCATGCCCAACGCCATAGCGCCGATCATCGTGTACGGCACGATGAGCATCGGCGGCGCCATCATCACCGAGGCGGCGCTCTCGTACCTCGGCATGGGTGTCCAGCCGCCGACGCCGTCGTGGGGCGGCATGCTCTCGGAGGCCAAGGCCCTCATGATCCCCGCACCGTGGCTCACGGTGTGGCCCGGTTTCGCCATCCTGACCACCGTGCTCTCGTTCGTTCTCATGGGCGACGGTCTGCGGGATGCACTCGACGTGAAGATGAAGGACTGACATGGGTTCACTGCTCGAGGTCACCGACCTCAAGACGCATTTCCACACGCGTGACGGGGTAGTGAAGGCCGTTGATGGCGTGAGCTTCTCTCTCGCGGAGGGCCAGACACTCGCCATCGTCGGCGAGTCAGGGTCGGGCAAGTCCGTGACGGCGTTGTCGCTCATGCGCCTGATCGCCGACCCGCCCGGCAAGATCGCCGCGGGACGCATCATGTTCCGAGACGACAACGTACTCGAGATGAGCGACGAGCAGATCCGCTCGCTGCGTGGGGACCGCATCGCGATGATCTTCCAGGATCCGATGACGTCGCTCAACCCGGTGTTCCGCGTCGGCCATCAGATAGCCGAGGCGCTCCGGCTTCACAAGGGGATGGACCGCAAGGCCGCCAACGCCCGCGCCGTCGAGATGCTCGAACTCGTCGGCATTCCCAACGCACCGAGCCGCGCGCGCGACTACCCGCACCAGTTCTCAGGCGGTATGCGGCAGCGCGGCATGATCGCGATGGCGCTTGCATGCGACCCTGACATCCTCATCGCCGACGAGCCCACCACGGCGCTCGACGTGACGATCCAGGCGCAGATCCTCGAGCTCATGATCGAGATGCAGCAGCGCACAGGCGCCGCGATCATCATGATCACGCACGATCTCGGCGTGGTCGCGGACATGGCTAACGACGTGATGGTCATGTACGCGGGCAGGCAGGTCGAGTACGGGACGACCGACGATGTGTTCTATCGCCCGCTTCACCCGTACACGTGGGGACTCCTCGACAGCCTGCCGCGGCACGACATCAGCGAGAAGGGCGATCTGTGCCCGATCAACGGGCAGCCACCGAGTCTGATCGACATCCCGCCGGGCTGCGCGTTCCACCCTCGCTGCCCGTACGCGCAAGACGTGTGTCGCACCGACGTGCCCGAGTTGCGCGAGATCGAGCCCGGACACAGCTCGGCGTGCCACTTCTCGTCCGATCCCGCGTTCCGGCGCAACGTTGTCGCGTGCTCTGCCGACATGGAGGTGGAGTAGATGTCCGAGCTTCTCCGTGTCGACGGGCTGGTCAAGTACTTCGGGGTAGAGCAGGGAGTGCTCGCGTCCCGTCTGGGCAAGAAGGTCCATGCCGTGGACGGCGTGTCGTTCTCGGTCAACTCCGGCGAGACACTCGGTCTCGTCGGCGAGTCAGGTTGCGGCAAGTCCACTGCCGGCCGCTGCATCATCCGGCTGCTCGAGCCGACCGCCGGCTCGGTCACCTTCGACGGTATCGATGTGCTGGCGCTCAAGGGCAAGGCGCTTCAGGCGTTCCGCCGGGATGTGCAGTTCATCTTCCAGGACCCGTATGCGTCGCTCAATCCGCGCATGACGATCGGTGAGATCGTGTGGGAGCCGCTCGTCGTGCACGGTATCGGCACCCAGGAGGAGCGGCGCAGTCGGGCCAAGGAGCTCCTCGAGGTCGTCGGCTTGAACCCCGAGCACATCAACCGTTACCCGCACGAGTTCTCGGGCGGACAGCGGCAGCGTATCGGGATCGCCCGGGCGCTCGCGCTCAACCCCCGGCTCATCATCTGCGACGAGCCGGTCTCCGCGCTCGACGTCTCGATCCAGGCACAGGTCATCAACCTGCTCGACGAACTGCAGGACAAGTTCGGGCTCACCTACGTGTTCATCGCCCACGATCTCTCGGTGGTGCGACACATCTCGGATCGCGTCGCGGTCATGTATCTCGGCAAGATCGTGGAGACCGGGGACTGGAAGGGCCTGTACGACGAGCCGCATCACCCGTACACGCAGTCGCTCCTCTCCGCGGTCCCGGTCCCGGACCCCGAGAAGCAGCGCCAGCGCGAGCGGATCATCCTCAAGGGCGACGTGCCGAGTCCCATCGATCCGCCCACCGGTTGCCGCTTCCACACACGGTGTCCCATCGCGCAGTTCCCGCGGTGCAGCGCCGAGGAGCCGGAGCTCCGCGAGATAGCTCCCGGGCACGAGGCCGCGTGCCATTTCGCGTCCGCGTTCCCCATCCCTGTGAGCGCTCAGTCGCACTCGGTGGCCGTCTCGGGTGCCGATGCGACGTAGGCACGAGACGCTCTAGGCAGGCGCAAGAGGTCTTGTTATACTCTCGTTCGCTGTCCCCTCGGGGACGCTTCGTCCGAGTGGCGGAATGGCAGACGCGCTAGGTTGAGGGCCTAGTGCCCGCAAGGGCGTGCGAGTTCAACTCTCGCCTCGGACACCAGAAATACACAGGGCCTCCACCGTCTCGGTGGGGGCCCTGTTGGATTGTCGGATCCGACGGGAGGAACGACAGGTGTCAACACCGCCGTCACCCGGGCGTTGCTGCACGGCTATACTTGATGTCCGGCCGAACGAGGGGGACTGCGTGATCGGGTTCGTTGCGATCGAGGTGGGAGAGGGCGCGCCGCTCGGGTGCGCGCGGTGCGCGAAACCGACGCCGGCCGGCTACCATCCGACGGATGTGATCGTCGCGCGGATCGCCGCCGAGGCAGACACGTGGCAGGGTGTCCCGGGCCCCAACGTGGTACTGACGGGTCCGGAGCCGTTCGCTCACCCCGCGCTCCCCGAACTGGTGAGCGCGTG
>JAXMLJ010000082.1:0-5637 GCA_034368805.1 Coriobacteriia bacterium | reverse complement strand
GCGTGTGACCGAGCCCGCCATCGACCTGCCGCTCGCACTTGCGCTCGCCTCCTCGCGATCCGACCGCCCGCTGTCTTCGGACTGCGTCGCGTTCGGCGAGCTTGGCCTGACCGGCGACGTGCGATCGGTGCCGCACATCGCGGCCAGGGTCCGCGAGGCGAGGCGGATGGGGTTCACGCAGGCGTTCGGTCCCGCGGGGAGCGAATCGGCGCCGGTCACGGGTGTAAGTGCGGTCCGCACCCTTGCCGGGGCGCTCGAATCGGTGCTCGGCACGTAGACCGGTCTGGTCGACGCCGTCGGCTCGTGGCAGAATCAGGACATCAGCCTGTCTGGCGGTGCCGGAGGTCCTATGGAACCGATGCAGGAAGACACGATGCTCTCGGCGCTGAAATCCGTCGCGCCGGGGACGCCCCTGCGCCAGGCGCTCGAGTACATCATCGCTGCGCGCACGGGCGCTCTCATCGTCATCGGTGATGTGAACGGCGTCGACGCGATCAGCAACGGCGGTTTCGAGATCGGCGCTCCGTTCACGCCGCAGCGGCTCTTCGAGCTTGCCAAGATGGACGGCGCCATCCTGCTCGATGAGGGAGCGACGCGGATCCGCCGGGCCAACACGCACCTCGTGCCCGATGCGGACCTGCCTACCAACGAGACGGGCATGCGGCACCGAACCGCCGAGCGTGTCAGTCGCCAGACCGATGCGCTCGTCATCTCGGTCTCGCAGCGCCGGGAGGTGGTGAGTCTGTACCACAAGGGAACCCAGCTGATGCTCGAGGATATCGACGTGGTCCTTGCCAAGGCGAACCAGGCGCTTCAGACCCTGCAGCGGTATCGCGCGCGGCTCGACGAGGTCTCCGCCCATCTGACGGCGCTTGAGTTCGAGGATGTGGTGACGTTCGGAGAGGCTACCGTCGTGATCCAGCGCGCTGAGATGCTCAGGCGCGTTGCCCGCGAGGTGCACCGGCACGTCACCGAGTTGGGCACCGAGGGGCGTCTCGTGCAGATGCAGGCCGACGAGCTCACCGCCGGCGTCGATGATGACTACACGATGTTGGTGCGGGACTACCTGCCAGACGGGTCCGCGCGCAAGGCTTCGACCGCGCTCGGTAAGCTCGGTGCTCTGCTGCCTGACCAGCTGCTCGACTCCGCCGCGATCGCTGTCGCGCTCGGTCATTCCGCTAAGACGGACATGGAGGAACAGCGGGTCGAGCCCCGGGGATACCGGCTCCTTCGCCGCATCCCACAGCTGCCGGGCACCGTGATCAATCGGCTCGTGGAGCGGTTCGGTACCCTGCGGGCGCTGATGGAGGCATCCGAGTCCGAACTTGACGATGTCGACGGCGTTGGCGCGAGGCGTGCACAGGCGATAAGCGACGGCCTGCGGCGCATGCGAGACCGCGCTGTACTCTAGGCCAAGGCCCGGCCTGTGCTACCATCGCTGCAGGTCATCCATGCAGCAACGACGGGCATCGGCATTCGACCGCGAGGTGTCCCACCACAGGACGGGAGGTGAAGGCGCTCGCTGGTATTGACATCCGGCACACGGGCGTCGGGCATATGATCCTGCAGCTCGCACGAATAGTCCTCATCACTGCGGGCGCACTCGGCGGGTTCGCTGCCTCGAGAGAGATCGACTGGACGGCCCAGACCGGGTTCTCAGAGGGTTCCGTCATCTTCATCCTCATCATTCTGGGAGCCTCCATCGGCTACGTCCTCGGCGGTATCCTCGGGCGGGAGCTCACCTCAGCCTACCGGCGCGTCGAGCGCCGGATCGCCGACCTTGAGACCCCCTCGCTGCTCCTCGGGGCGATGGGTTTTGTGGCTGGGTTGTTCGTCGCGTTCCTGATCTCCTCATCGCTGCTCCGCTATATCGAGCGGCCGCAGTGGCTCGGTCTCGGCGCGACCATCTTGCTGTACGTGTTCGGCGCGTACGCGGGTATCTCGCTGTTCACCATGCCCGGTCGTGAGACGAGCGGCCTGTGGCCCGGGACCGTACCGTTGGCGGGCGGCCGGCCGCCGAAGCTGCTCGACACGAGCGCGATCATCGACGGTCGCTTCGCCGAGCTCGCGCGCGCGGGGCTCCTCGAGGGACCGATG
Organism: Coriobacteriia bacterium; assembly: GCA_034368805.1. Lineage (GTDB taxonomy): Bacteria > Actinomycetota > Coriobacteriia > Anaerosomatales > Anaerosomataceae > UBA2272. The sequence goes on along the minus strand of JAXMLJ010000082.1, from coordinate 3,540 downwards.
CGCGTGCCGCGGTTCGTTCTCATGGAGTTGCAGATGCTTGCCGATTCCGCCGATGACACCCGTCGTGCCCGGGGCCGGCGGGGGCTCGATCTTCTGACGACGCTGTCCTCGGCCGAGGCGGCGGGGGTGACCGTGATCGAGGCCGACTTTCCGGATATCCCCACGGTCGACGCGAAGCTCGTACGGCTTGCGCTCTCAAGTGGCGGCACGTTGGTCACGGTTGACTACAACCTGACCAAGGTCGCCCGGGTCGAGGGCGCCTCGGTCATCAACGTGAATGAGACCGCCGAGGCACTCCGGCCCGTGCTGCTGCCTGGCGATGCCCTGCACATCGCGGTCAATCGCGAGGGCAAGGAGGCCGGGCAGGGAGTCGGCTACCTCGAGGATGGGACGATGGTCGTGATCGCTGACGGTGCGGATGCCGTGGGCTCTGAGGTGGATGCCGAGATAACATCCGTGCTGCAGACCTCGGCTGGCCGTATGGTGTTTGCGCGTCTCAGGGAGCGGCCGTGAACGTGGCGGTCATCGTCGCGGGTGGCTCGGGTGAGCGTTCCGGCCTCGATGGAGGGAAGCAGCTTGCCACGGTCGCTGGCGGGCCTGTCCTTTCCCACACGCTTGCGGCGTTTCACGCGTGTGAGTCCGTGGATGCGATCGTCGTCGTCGTTCACCCGGAGCGAGTGGACGAGTACCGTGCCCAGGCGGTCGACCCATTGGCATCGCCGAAGGTGTTCGCAGTGGTCGGAGGTGGGCCGACCCGGCAGATGTCGGTGAGTGCCGGGCTGGCGGTCGTCCCTGATGCGGCACGGGTGATCGCGATCCACGACGGAGCGCGCCCGCTCGTGGATGCCGATGTGCTCGCGGCGGCGATCCGTGCACTTGCCTCAGACGACACGATCGATGGCGTGGTCGTCGGACACCCCTCGTACGACACACTCAAACTCGTGGATGAGTCGGGTCGCGTCATCGGCACCGTCGACCGTACCGCGTTCTGGGCAGCCCAGACCCCACAGGTGTTCCGGGCGCCGGCGCTGCGCGAGGCCTACGCGCGGGCCGAGGCGCTGGGCCTTGAGGGTACGGACGACGCGTCGCTGGTCGAGGCTGCCGGCGGTCGTGTGCGCATGCTGGAGGGTCCGCGCGACAACATCAAGGTGACGGTGCCCGGCGACCTGCCGATCGTCGAGCAGATCCTCAAAGCACGGGCTGGAGGTAGCGGCGCATGAGCACGCTCAGGATCGGACTCGGCTATGACGTCCACGCGTTCGTGGCGAATCGGCCACTCGTTCTCGGCGGCGTCACTGTGCCGCACGAGGCGGGCCTGCAAGGTCACTCGGATGCGGACGTGCTCGTGCATGCACTCATGGATGCGATTCTCGGCGCGTTGCGCGAAGGCGACATCGGCCGTCTGTTCCCCGACACCGATCCCGCCTTTGCGGGAGCCTCGTCGATCGGGTTGCTTCGCCGGGTGGCCGAACTGGCGGCGGTCCGTGGATACCGGCTCGCCGATGCCGACACGGTGATCGTGGCCGAGCGGCCCAGGCTCGCTCCCTATCGTGAACAGATGCGTGAGGCGATAGCCGATGCGCTCGGCGTGTCTGTCGAATGCATCGGCGTGAAGGCGACCACCACCGAGGGACTGGGTTTCGCGGGGCGTGGCGAGGGGATCGCGGCCCACGCGGTCGTACTCCTCGAGCGCGTGGCTCCGTGAGCGCGCCCGATCCCGGGCGGCCCATTGGCGGCGCGCGTTCCGGTTGACAGCCTCGGGACGTGACATGATAGTAGTGCGACCTGTCGCCCGTTCGGAGCCGAAGGGAGGTCGGGAAGGACATGCTGGCACGCGTTCGCGCCGATATCGCGGCCGTCAAGGAGCGTGACCCGGCCTGCACGTCATCGCTTTCGGCGCTGACGAACTACCCGGGGCTGTGGGCCGTGTGGTGGCACCGGCTGACCCACCGGATGCATCGCGCCGGCCTCGTATGGCTGGCCCGGTTCGTGAGCCAGCGTGTGCGGCGCAGCACCGGTGTCGAGATACACCCCGGTGCGACCATCGGCGAGCGCTTCTTCATCGACCACGGTATGGGCGTGGTGATCGGCGAGACGACGATCATCGGCGAGGATGTGACGCTCTATCAGGGCGTGACGCTCGGCGGCACCGGCAAGGAGCACGGCAAGCGCCATCCCACGATCGAGGACTTCGTCGTCGTGGGTGTCGGCGCGACCGTGCTTGGCGACATCCGGATCGGCCGGGGCTCGCGGGTCGGCGCAGGGGCTGTCGTCATCGCCGACGTGCCGCCCAACTGTACGGTGGTCGGCATCCCGGGCCGCGTGGTCGTGCGCGAGGGTCGGCGTGTCGACACGATCGACCTTCACCATGAGGACCTTCCGGACCCTGTGGTCGAGATGTATCGGGCGCTCCAGCGTCGCATGGACCGGCTGGAGTCCCGGCTTGCCGCCGATGAGGACACGAGTGCCGAGGCCGGCACGGCCGTCTTCGGCGGACCTGACGTGCTAGGAGAGGCCGAGGATGACGATACGCGTCCATAACACGCTCAGCCGCACGAAAGAGGAGTTCGCGCCCCGCGATCCGGGCGTCGTGACGATGTACGTCTGCGGACCGACCGTCTACAACCACATCCACATCGGCAACGCCCGCACGTTCCTGACGTTCGACGTCATCAGGCGGTACCTGACGTTCTCGGGCTACGACGTGCGCTTCGTACAGAACATCACCGACGTGGACGACAAGATCATCGCGCGTGCCGCCGAGGAGGAACGCGATCCGGTCGAGGTGGCCGCCGACTACACCCTCGCGTTTCGCGGCGCGATGGACGCCCTCGGCGTGCAGCGCCCGACGGTGCAGCCCAAGGCGACCGAGACCATCGGGCCGATGATCGAGATGACCGAGCGGCTCATCGAGCGGGGACACGCATACGCCGTTGACGGCGACGTCTACTTCTCGGTCCGCAGCTTCCCCGGGTACGGCAAGCTCTCCGGCCGCAACATCGACGAACTCGAGAGCGGGGCGCGGATCGACGTCGACGGGCGCAAGCGCGACCCGCTGGACTTCGCGCTGTGGAAGAGCGCCAAACCCGGCGAGCCGCACTGGCCGAGCCCCTGGGGTGAGGGTCGTCCCGGCTGGCATCTCGAGTGTTCGGTGATGTCCGAGGCCGAGCTCGGCGTGACGTTCGACATCCACGGCGGCGCGAGCGACCTGATCTTCCCCCATCACGAGAACGAGATAGCCCAGTCCGAGGCGGCCACCGGCCAACCGTTCGTGCGTTACTGGCTGCACGGCGGCCTCTTGCAGGTCAACGCCGAGAAGATGAGCAAGTCGCTCGGCAACTTCATGCTGCTGCGCGACGTCCTGGAGCGCTACCCCGCGCCGGTCGTCAGGCTGCTCATGCTGCAGACTCACTACCGCAGCCCGCTCGACTTCTCGCCCGACCGGCTCGAGGAGGCGTCGCGTGCCTACGAGCGTCTCGTGACGCCGCTTCGCAATCTGGAGTGGGCGAAGCGCAATCGGGCGGAGTCGGCACTCGAGCC
>JAXMLJ010000081.1:0-10382 GCA_034368805.1 Coriobacteriia bacterium | reverse complement strand
TGCGAGAAGCTCGGCCTCACACCGGATCCGGCCTCGCAGCAGGTAATCGCGCGCGACCGCCACGCGCACGTACTCGCGGTGCTCGCTACCGTGGCCGCCACCGCCGAGTGGATCGCCACCGAGATCCGCGCGCTGCAGAAGAGCGACACGATCGAGGCCGAGGAGCCGTTCACGAAAGGCCAGAAGGGCTCGAGCGCGATGCCGCACAAGCGCAATCCGATCACCGCCGAGCGCGTGTGCGGACTGGCGCGCGTGGTGAAGGCCAACGCGCAGGTGGGCTTCGACAACGTGGCGCTGTGGCACGAGCGCGACATCTCCCACTCCTCGGCCGAGCGCGTCGTGCTCGCCGACAGCTTCATCGCCACCGACTACCTCCTCGCCAAGCTCGAGTGGATCCTCGACGGGCTCGTGGTGTATCCCGAGGTCATGCGCGCCAACCTCGAGAAGACGCGCGGGCTCATCTACTCGAGCCGCGTGCTGCTCGAGCTCGTGGACGCCGGGATGAAGCGCGAGGAAGCGTACCTCGTGGTACAGCGCAACGCCATGGCGGTCTGGGACGACATCCAGCACGCGCGCGAGGGTGCGGGCTACCGCGAGCGTCTGGAAGCCGATGCCGAGTGCGTGCTCACGGCCGAGCAGCTCGACGCGATCTTCGACCCGCACGCGTTTCTCGAGCGCGCGGGCGTGGTCTTCGAGCGGGTGCGGGCGCTGGAGTTCTAGGGCTCGGATTCTGCGCTCGGCGTGCGGCCACCTCCTGGTATGCTCTTCCTGCAGGTCTCCTGGGAGGGATTGCTCATGCGGGATCCGGTAGAGGGTTACTTCGCCGCGCTTCGCGACATCCACGCGTCCGGGGCCGGTGTCGCCGAGACGAGCTACTACGGTCCGCTTGCCGAGCTGCTCACCGCGATCGGGTCCAAGCTCAAGCCCAAGGTCACCGCGATCATCAATCTGCGCAACACGGGCGCGGGGATCCCCGACGGCGGGCTCTTCACCGCCAGTCAGCTCAAAGGCTGGGACCCGGGTACCGATCCGCTACAAGGCCAGCTCCCCGCGCGCGGCGCAATCGAGGTCAAAGGCACCGCCGATGACGCGCGAACGACCGCGGAGGGTGAACAGGTCTCCCGCTACATCGAGCGCTATGGCCTCGTGCTGGTGACCAACCTGCGCGACTTCATCCTCGTGGGCCGCAGTGCCGACGGCACCGGGACACGCGTCCTCGAAACGCTCCGGCTCTCGGAGACCGAGGCCGGCTTCTGGGCGCGCGTTCAGCAGCCGCGCAAGTACGCCGAGGCCGCGGGCGAAGGCCTCACCGAGTTCCTCCAGCGCGTGCTCCTCCACAACGCGCCGCTTTCCGACCCGAAGGATCTTGCGTGGTTTCTCGCAAGCTACGCCCGTACCGCCCGCCTGCGCCTCGAGCAGAAGCATGAGCTCCCCGCGCTCGATGCTCTGCGCGCGCAGCTCGAAGACGCGTTGGGACTGAAGTTCGAGGGCGACAGGGGCGACCACTTCTTCCGCTCCACCCTCGTGCAGACCCTCTTCTACGGCATGTTCGCAGCTTGGGTTCTCTGGGCGCGGGGGCGTGACCGCACCGAGGAGATCGCCTGGGAGAGCCGCTTCCAGTGGGAGACCGCCACCGCCACCCTTCACGTGCCGATGGTCTACGAGCTCTTCCGCCAGTTCGCCGACGTGCGCCAGCTTGGCGCGCTCGGCATCTCAGAAGTGCTCGAGTGGGCCGAAGAGGTGCTCTGGCGCATCGACCGCGCGAGCTTCTTCGAGAAGTTCGAGGAGCACCATGCGGTCCAGTACTTCTACGAGCCGTTCCTCGAAGCGTTCGATCCTCAACTCCGCAAGGAGCTCGGGGTCTGGTACACACCCGATGAGGTCGTGAAGTACATGGTGGCCCGCGTGGACTGGGCGCTCCGCGAGGAGTTGGGCATCGCCGATGGCCTGGCCGACCCGAGCGTAGTTGTGCTTGACCCGTGCTGCGGCACCGGCGCGTATCTCGTTGAAGTGCTTCGCACGATCGACCGCACCCTTACGGCCAAGGGCGCTGATGCGCTCACGCGCAACGATGTGAAGCGCGCCGCGCTCGAGCGCGTGATCGGCTTCGAGATCATGCCGGCGCCGTTCGTGGTGGCGCACCTGCAGATGGGCATCCTCTTGGCCGAGCTTGGTGTGCCGCTCAAGGACGCCGACGAGCGTGCTGCCATCTATCTCACCAACGCGCTCACCGGCTGGGGCGACGGCGGCGTGAGGCCGCCCAAGGAGAAGCGCGGCGTGGAGGGGCAGCTGCACTCGACGCTGCTCTTCCCCGAGTTCGCCGAGGAGCGCGATGCGGCCGACCGCATCAAGCGCGAGGAGCGGATTCTCGTGGTGATCGGCAACCCGCCCTACAACGGGTATGCGGGCATGGCGGTGGAGGAGGAGCGCGAGCTCTCCGAGGCATACCGCACCACCAAGCGCGCCGCGAAGCCGCAGGGTCAGGGGTTGAACGACCTCTACGTCCGCTTCTACCGGATGGCAGAACGACAGATAGCCGAGCGGGCGCGGCGCGGCGTGGTGTGCTTGATCAGCAACAACAGCTGGCTCGACAGCCTGTCATTCACCGGCATGCGCGAGCGGTTCCTGGAGGCATTCGACCTCATCCGCGTGGACAACCTCAACGGCGACAAGTACCGAACGGGCAAGGTCACGCCCGCCGGCAAGCCCGACCCGAGCATCTTCTCCACCGAGAAGAACCGAGAGGGTATTCAAGTCGGGACTGCTATTGCGCTGCTGGTGAAGGGCACCGAGCCTGCCGGGCGGGTGGAGTATCTCGACTGGTGGGGCTCACAGAAGCGCGAAGAGCTTGCTGAGTCCGCTTCCGGAGCCACACCCACATATGTCTCGCACGAGCCAATCCCCGAGTTGGGCCTGTCGTTCCGGCCCTCATCCGTGGCCCCCGGCTACCTCTCGTGGCCGAGAATCCCTGAGCTCTTCCCGGTCTCCTTTCCCGGAGTGAAGACGAGTCGCGATAGCTTCGTTGTCGACATCGACCGTGAGCGGCTCGAGGAGCGAATGCACACATACCTAGACCCCTCGGTTGGCGATGCCGAAATAGCCGCACGATGGCCATCCGCAATGACGTCGGGAAACGGGTTCGACGCAATCCAGACGAGACGCACGCTCCTTGAGAAGGGGTTGGTTCCCGAACAGGTAATCCGTTGCGCGTATCGCCCGTTCGATTTGCGTTGGCTCTATTGGGAACCAGAGACCAAGCTGCTTGATCGCGAGCGCGCTGAGTATGTTCCGCACGTGAATGATTCGACGCCAGCGCTGGTGAGTCAGCAGAAGCCCCGTCGGCTTTGGTCTCGGCCCCAGGTGATCCGAGCGGTGGGTTGTCTCGACCTAATGGACCGTGGCGCATCTGTCTTTCCACTCACCCTCGCCGGCACCGGTCAGCAGCGCCTCGACGAGCAGGGGGAAGAGACTACGAACCTGAGCGCTACTGCGGCGATTTATCTCGCCGAGACTCAAGCTCCAGCAGCCGATCTCTTCTCCCATTGCGCCGCAATCATGCACTGTCCTCGGTACGAGCTGGAGAACAGCGGAGCGCTGACACAGGATTGGCCCAGGATGCCGCTTCCGGCATCACCTGACGTCTTCAGCCACTCGGCAGAACTTGGCGCCCGCGTTGTCCTGCTGCTGGACTCACTGTCGACGTTTGGTGGAGGTGTCGCGTTCGGTTCGCTCAGCCACGCGGAAGGTGGCGCTCTTGACCCAGCCAGCGACCTCGGCCTCACAGCGCGATGGGGAATTGCTGGGCAGAATGGCGTTACCATGCCCTCCACCGGCAAGCTCACCGAGCGCGACTACACCGATGACGAGCGCACCGCCATCGCCGAGGGCGCCGAGCTGCTCGGCATGTCGGTCGAACAGGCGATCGCCCTCCTCGGCGAGACGTGCTTCGACGTGTACCTCAACGACGTCGCGTACTGGCGCTGCGTGCCGGCGAACGTGTGGCGCTACACGATCGGCGGCTACCAGGTCATCAAGAAGTGGCTGAGCTACCGCGAGCGCGCGCTGCTCGGCCGTGACCTCAAGCCCGAGGAGGCGCGCTACGTCACCGAGATGGTGCGCCGCATCGCCGCCCTCGTGCTCATGCAGCCCGAGCTCGACGCTAACTACGAGCGCGTGAAGGCGGATACGTGGGAGTGGGGGGCATGAAGAGCGGCACAGAATGACGTAGGTTTGGTCTCGGTTAGGTTCTGTTATGGGTTCTGTTCACATCGACGTGGCATCATGGGGCGACCGAGAGCGGGGGACGCCATGAGCGCGGTTTGCACGATTGGATACGAGGGCGCGAAGTTGGACCAATGGGTCGAGACGCTGTCCGCTGCCGGTGTCGGCGTCGTCGTCGACGTGCGGGACGTTCCCATCAGCAGGCGCAAGGGCTTCTCCAAGACAGCACTCGCGGCCCGTTTGGGCACTGCCGGCATCGGTTACGTGCACATTCGTGCGCTTGGCAATCCACGCGAACTGAGGCATGCGCTCAAGGATGGCGCAATCACGTTTGAGGAGTTCGCTCCCATCTTTCGCGAGCAACTGTCCGCGCGTGGGAGCGACATCGCCCGAGTGCTCGAGCTAGCAGAGAGTCAGCGCGTCTGTCTCGTGTGCTTTGAAGCTGACCCGGCGACGTGCCATCGCAGTCTCGTGGCGGAGTCGCTCGTCGCAGCTGCGTCGCAACCTCTCTCGGTGGAGCATCTGAGTCATGCCTGTCGTGCGTAAGCGCATTCTGATCACCGTCAAGACGTATCCCAATCCCAGCAGCACGTACGACGAAACGGTGTGCACCGCAGGCGTCGATCTCGACACAGGTCGATTCGTTCGACTCTACCCGGTGCGCTTTCGGCACCTCAGCTTCTCCGACCAGTTCAAGAAGTGGGACATTCTCGAACTCGACGTCAAACACAAGCGCGCCGACGGACGGGGCGACACATGGACGCCCGTGGGGGAGCGCTACGACGTCGTAGGCCACATTGGCACTGGCAAGGGCAAGCCGCCCAACTGGGCCGAACGCACGAAAGTCATGCGTCCTCTCACGTCGACTGTCGAACAGCTGAAGCTGGACGCGGCGAACGGACTTTGCTCACTTGGACTCGTGAAGGTCCACGGGCCTGCGCGCTTCAGGGCGGTGCCGGACGTGGGCGACTGGGATGCAGCCCAGCTCAACATCTTGGCCCAGCAGAACCTCTTCGATCCGAAGCTGAAGCCTTTGGAGCGCATCCCATGGAAATTCATGTACGACTTCCGCTGTTGCCCCGAGTGTCCAGCTCACACGTTCCAGGTCTTCGACTGGGAGGCATACGCGCTCTATCGAGGCCAGCTGGCCAAGAAGCGGGATGCGGCGGCTGCGGCGGCCGATGTTGAGCATCAGTACAACGTTCGCCTCGGGATCGATACGCATGACGTGCACCTGTTCATCGGGACGCACTATCTGCGGCAGACGCAGTTCACTGCCATCGGCCTGTTCTATCCGCCGAAACTCGGCTGATTCCGCGCCGTCCTTGGGGCGGGATGTTGAACTGCTCGGCCTCTCAGCGAACCGGGCGATCGCCCTTCTCGGCGAGACGTGTTTCGATGTCTGGCGAGATGCGGCCTGCACGCGGCCGACCGCCCGTCGGACGGCGCTCACCTGATCCGACGATCGCGCCGATACTTCGAACACCTGGTACTTCCCGCGGATCAGGAGTGAGGTGGCCGTGCGTTCCGTCGCACCGATGCTTGCAGACGCCCGGTCGCACTATGCGTCCGACCCCGACCTCGGCCGGGTGGCGCTCAATGCGACCTCGTGGGTCGAGGCCAATCTCGCACTCGAGCTGCTCGCCGAGGTTGTCCCGGAAAAGGCGCTCGTGACGCTCGCGAACATCCGCGAGGCCATCAAGGAGCTGCCGCGCTGCCCGCTTTCGATGGCGCTCGACTTCGAACGACTGGCCGAGGTGTGGGAACTCACCCGCGAGGACATGGCGTGGGTTCGCGCCTTCGAAGACGCCGACGGCGGGTTCAGCATCGCGCTCCTCGGCGACGGCAACCACTGCTACGACATCGTCGTGCGCACCGAGCACCGCACGCTCATGTGGATGCCGAGGTGCAGCGAAGACGACTTCCTCAACCCCGACATCATCGATCTCGTCATGGAGCGGCCGGCTATACTGGGCAACGTCGTGGAGCTCCTCAAGGCCATGGGGCTGCCGTTCTACCCCACCTTCTATCTGTCGCTCGAAGACTGGCGGCAGGAGTACGCCCAGGCGGTCTTCGAGGAGGTCGTGAACGGCTTCGGCAGCGACGAGAAGGCCGAGCCGGTTCGCGAGAAGCGTACCGATGAAGCGAACCCTCACGGGACGCAGGTCAGGTTCCGGGGCGTGAGTGACGACGGCGGGCTTGCCTGGCTCATCTAGAACCGATGCTTCAGCGCTCGGGGGTCCACCGCCTGAGCAGCTGTGCGTTCCCCGCCACGATCACGGTGCTTGCCGACATGAGGACCGCCCCCACGGCCGGTGAGAGCACGATCCCCCACCCGGCCAGTACGCCGGCCGCAAGCGGGATCGCCACGATGTTGTAGCCCGCCGCCCACCAGAGGTTCTGAAGCATCTTGCGGTAGGTGGCGCGCGAGAGCGAGATGATGGCCGGCACATCGCGCGGGTCCGAGCGCACGAGCACCACGTCGCCGGCCTCGACAGCCACCTCGGTCCCCGCGCCGATGGCGATGCCCACATCCGCGGTCACGAGCGCGGGCGCGTCGTTGACGCCGTCGCCCACCATCGCCACGCGCTTGCCCCCGGCCTGCAGCTTCTCGATCTCGGCCGCCTTGTCGGCGGGCAGCACCTCGGCAAGCACGCGGTCGATGCCGAGTTCCCCGGCCACCGAGCGCGCCACGCCTTCCGCGTCGCCGGTGAGCATGGCGACCTCGATGCCGACCTCGTGCAGGCGCTCGATGGCCTCGCGCGACTCGGGGCGTACCGCGTCGGCGATCACGAAGAGCGCGCGAACCTCGCCCGCGTCGACCAGGTATACCACCGAGCGGCCAGCCTCGGCGGCACGTGAGGCGGTATCGGCGAGAGCCTGCGGAACGTCCAGGTCTTCCGATGCGAGCAGCGCCGGTCCGCCGACCGCGACCTCGCGGCCGTCCATGGTGGCACGAACGCCGGTGCCGGGAAGCGCCGTGAAGCCGTGCGCATGCGGCACGTCCGTGCTCTCCTCGGCAGCGCGTGTGGCGATCGCGCGCGCCACCGGGTGCTCGGAGTCGCCTTCCACAGCGGCGGCCAGACGCAGGGCTTCGGAAAGCGGGATCCCGTCTGTGGCTGCGTCCACCACGCGGTGCTCGGCGAGTGTGAGCGTGCCGGTCTTGTCGAACACGACGATGTCGAGCAGTCGCGCCTCCTCCAGGCCGCGCCGGTTGCGGATGAGCAGCCCGTTGCGCGCGCCGAGCGTGGTTGAGATCGCCACCACGAGGGGCACGGCGAGTCCGAGCGCGTGCGGACATGCGATGACGAGCACGGTGACGACCCGCTCGATCACATACGCCCACTCGGCGCCCATGGCCGACCAGACCGCGGCTGTCAGCACCGCGGAGCCGATGGCGACGAAGGTCAGGAGGCGGGCGGCGCGGTCGGCTAAGTCCTGCGCGCGCGAGCGTGAGGCCTGCGCGCCGGCCACGAGCCGCATGATGCCCGCAAGCGCGGTCGCCTCGCCGGTGTGGGTCACCCGCACGCGCAGCGATCCGGCGCCGTTGACGGTCCCCGCGATCACGCGGGCGTCGGGGGTCTTGTCCACCAGCCGGGACTCACCGGTGATCATCGACTCGTCGACGCTGCTCTCACCCTCGGTCACGGTGCCGTCGGCAGGAAGGCGCGCGCCGGGGCGTACGAGCACGAGGTCGTCGGTCACGAGTTCGTGGATCGGCACCTCGGCGGGCTCGCCGGACACGTCGAGGCGAAGCGCCACGTCGGGCATGAGTTTCGCGAGTTCGGCGAGCGCGCCGCGAGCCTGCGTGACGGAGCGCATCTCTATCCAGTGTCCGAGGAGCATGATCGTCACGAGCGTGGCGAGCTCCCACCACAGATCGTCGCCGGGAACGCCGAGCGTGACCGCCATGCTGAAGACGAACGCCACCGAGATCGCGAGCGAGATGAGCGTCATCATCCCCGGCAGGCGGTCACGCAGCTCGGCCAGTGCACCGCGCAGGAACGGCAGGCCGCCATACAGGAAGACGATGGTGCCGAGAACCGGCGGGATGTATGCCGAGCCCGGGAAGACGGGGGCCGAGTAGCCGAGGAGGTGCTGGACCATCCCGGACCACACCACGGTCGGGACGGTCAGCGCGAGCGAGAGCCAGAAGCGGTCGCGGAACATCGCCACGCTGTGTCCCGCATGACGGTCGTGACCGGCGGGGTGCCCGGCGTGAGCGCCGTCGGCCGTGCCGTGTGCTGCGTCACCGCTCTGCGTGTGACCTGCGTGCTCGTCGTCCATGCCGGGACCTCCAGGTACCGAGGGGTCTCCGGTGATTATGGCCGAGGAGGGTGGGTCTCAACCCCCGAGCGGAGCGTGAGCGAGCGACGCGCCCCATGCGCGTGCCCGCTCGATCTCGCCGTCGCGCATCGGTCCGTACGAGCCCGCTACGATGAAGCGCTCCGGCTTGGCGATGGCCCGGTAGCCCGCTCGCGCGAGTCCCCGGCCGATGACACGCCCCGAGCTTCCGGGCGACCAGGTGAACCCCGTCTCGAACGTGGCATAGCGGCCACTGCTCCGGGGCAGATCGTCTAGCCACTCGCGCATCGGCGTGTGCGACAGGTCCGCCGCCTGCGGTGCCTTGCGGTCCTGGGCGATGCTCTTGCGCATGTTGGCGGTGGTGAGGCTGAAGCCGAGGATCGGAGCGCCCGCCACGACGAGGTCGGCGGAGCCGAGCGCCTCGGCGGTCGCCTCGTCCGTGGTGAGCACCGGGGTCCCCGGTCCCATGCCCTCGGCTATGGCGCGGGCGATGTGGGCGGTGTTCCCCCAAAACGACTCGTACACCACGATCGCGCTCACTTGGTGCTTCTCCTGACGCCGACGATTATGACGGCCGCAGCCGCCAGCAGCCCGACCGCGATGAGAGCGCCGAGGTACGGCTTGGTGCCAATCCCCGTTGGCTGCGCCTCGGTGGTCTCTTCTTCGGACTCTGCGGGCTCTCCTGGGTCGGGCAGACTCCCGGACGGGTCCGTGAGCTGCGCGAGCGCCACGGGCTCCTCGAAGGCGGCCGGCGGTGCGATCCCCGTCACCGCTTCGAACGTGGAGAGCTTCGGCAGTGGCGCCTCGGAGAACGTGACTTCCGAGATGTACGTCTCGTCGCGCTCATTGGTGCCCGGATAGACGTCGACGATCGTCACCCTGGCCGAGTCGGCCTTGGCTCGTACGGTGAAGACCTGGAGCCCCATCTCGTCGGCCAGCGGCAGTTCCACTCCGGTGCCATCGGAGAAGTCGACCTTGAGCGTCTTGGGGCGGTTGTACTTGGCGAAGAGATCCGCGCGCTTCTGGTAGCCGGGGAGCACGCGGATCTCGCGCACGTCCCGGCTCTCCCCGAAGCCGATATCGACCCACTCGCCGATGCCGGGGCCGTCGGCGTCCTCGGCCCATGCTGTCGACGGCTGGCCGTCGCGGATCGCGTACGGGTCGTAGGTGTACTCTCCGAGCTCAAGGTGGCCGGAGGCCTTTGTCGCCTCGACGGGATCGAACTCCTGCGTCCACTCGGAGAACCATGCGAAGGCGAGGAGCGGGTCGTGGTCGCGGGTGGGCTCGTAGTCTTCGTAGACCCACTCGTAGACGTTCGGTGCCGGCTTGCTGAACGCGCGAAGCAGCCGCGCGCGCTCGGGCTCGGTCCACTCGTATCCGGCCTCGGTCTCCATGACGAGGTCGACCTGTTCGCCGTCAAAGTCTTCGGCCAGGGTGTAGCGGACCACGGTCTTGCCGATGGTGCCGGCCCAGCCGGCTCCGGTGTGTACGAGGTACGGGTAGTAGCCCGCTCCGCTCGCCTCGGACCCCGCCTGGCTCAGCGCTTCGGTCAGCTCGCCGCTCAACACGGAGACGTCGGGCGTGCCGAGATAGGTGACGGTCATCATCGACTCGCCGGGCGGAAAGACCGCGTCTCGTGTGAACCAGATGACCGGCCACTCGGCATCGCCGTCCGAGTCGAAGCCCGGCTCCTGCTTGACCGCGAGTTCCTGGCCGTTCAGCCATGCCCGAAACGCCGCTGGCGGGGCGCCGCGGTTGCCCTCTTCGTTCTCGAAGTCCGGGAAGGGGAAGCCGATCTTGAGGGCCTTGTCGGCATCCGAGCTGTTCACGAACTTGAAGTCGATGCGGTACAGCGC